>JBKQVG010000161.1:0-7565 GCA_052325345.1 Bryobacteraceae bacterium | reverse complement strand
AAGATTTTGTTTTGTTTCTCAGACGGGGCGAAGTCCCATCGGATGCGGAAGGGTTCGCTCCCACCGATTCACCCGCGGATCTTCCAGAAGATCCTCCAATCCTACCCATAGATTCTGCTATACAGCCGTTTTTCGAAGGGGCCGATGCGCGGCGCGCCGCGCCTTCCACCAGACACGATGTATGCCGGCATCGAGCTCTTTCGCAAGGTTTAGACTGTTTGCCGGGCACAAGCGGGTGCCCGCTCCTGCCGCTTATGGTTACAATATCCGCAGTACGCCACCGCAGTCAGATCGATTTTGGCGGTGCGTGCTCGCGCGTCGTTTTCGCCAAGGCAAGATCCTCGACAAGTAATTGGAAAGGAGCAATCTCATGCACAGAAGGGGGTTCTTGAGGTCGCTTGCAGCGGCTCCGGCGGCTGGCCTCGTTCACGTGCCTTTCGCGCTTCCCTGGAAAGCCATTGCGCAGCGACGCGGCGGCATGGCTCAGGCTGAGCCCTTCAAGCCCACCGAGGAGGCCAACTATCCCATTGGCGCAGGCAAGGGAATTTATCCAGGCAGAGTGGTGTGGGTGCGGGACGCCAGCGCCACTAGTTGGGACGGCGTGACCGGCCACTGGTGGGATGATGCATATACCAACCAAAAAGCTGTCCACGCCATGATGTCCGATCTGCTCCGGAATTTGACTGGGAAAAAGAACCAGCGGCAGGCGTGGGAGGCGCTCTTCGCCAGTTCCGGTGGATATAGCCACGGCGAGAGAATTGCAATCAAAGTCAACTGCAAAGACGGACGAGCGTATCTTAATATTAAGCTATGTGTAGGCAACAGCAGCGGCTCATGGAGCGATCGAGTAGCGGCGCCAGTCACTCCCAAATCCAGAAATCGTTGGGGGACTCCAACTCGGAGTCGCCCGCCAGATTGCCGAGCTTCGGCAGATGTTGACCGGAGGCGAGTCCGGAGTTGCCGCTACACCCGAGCCCAGGAAAGGCAAGCCGAGGATGAGCGCTGCCGGTCGGAAAGCGATTGCCGAGGCGCAACGAAAACGATGGGCAGCGATTAGAAAGGCATCTCAGCCTGTCACTGCAAAAGCGCCCAAGCCTAAGCGCAGGCTGAGTGCCGCAGGGAAGAAGCGAATCATCGAGGCTACCAAGAAGCGTTGGGCTGCCTTCCATGCGCAAAAGGCAGCGGCTCAGAAAGCTGCGGCGAACGGCTGACGACGAAGATTTGTGCCACCGCAAAAACGGGAAAACGCAGATCGCAAAATGCTTGGACCCGTTTCGCTGGCACCCGCTAGAGGTTGGCCGCGAGAGCCGAGGTGTCAGTGGCCGCCCCCCGTTCTCGGTAAAGCCAGGCGCCCGCCACGGTGCCGACCACGATCTCGACCAACCCCAACACAACGCCGATAGCAGTGAGGCGGTAGCGGAATAAGTGTAGAGCTGCCGGGGCGATCATTGCCAGCAGCGACGCTGGAACCCAAACCGCAATGCCGGTAATCACAGCAGTCTTCGGGCCGGGACCAAACCGCGGTCGGATGGTGGCGTAAAGCCACAGCGCATATATGCCAATCAGGAAGCCCCACAGCCAGAAGGCTGCAGTCGCGCCGATCCCGATGTCGGGGGATTTGTTGAGGGCTTTCAGCGCGGCAGCCCATTCGCTACGCAGAATGAGGCCGTTGACAAGAAATTCACAGACGTTGACAATGAGCCCGGCGAGCAGTCCACCCAGAATCACGCGGGTCCAGTTGATTCTCATGCTGACCTTCCTTGAAGGAATGCCCACTCCTTCGGTACGAAATTGTACACCATTTTTGGGTGACGCATTACACAAACATTTCGCGGGTTCGCGGGTTTCGCGGGCACCTCATGAAGTGTGTGTGGCTGCGGGTGTACTGACACCTCCGGCGCGGTGGGTCAGAATCGCAACGAAACAGTGTAGGAAATCAGCCGCCCTGGAGGAAATTACTGTAGGCGTTAAGATGCGGCGGCAGGAGGAGGTCTACAAAACCGTGATGCAGGCCCGGATGGGAATCCCCAACAAGGTCCCGCAACCGACGCCCACCCCGTTGGCGATCACGTCGCCCAGTTCGACCGAACGCCCCGGTGAAAAGTGTTGGCCGCCTTCCAGCAGAACGCCAAGGACGAACATCGACAGTCCCGCCAGCATCCCTCTTCCCCGGTCCCGGTATCAGGCTGGTTCATTAGTTCCTTCGGGCCGGCTGTGAGCGGATTGTGCCCGGTTTCAACTTCCGGATCGCGTGATCCGCCCGGAACCGCGCCCGCGCCGATGCGAGCGCAATCGAGGTGATCGCGCCTTGGCGTTATGTTCTGGCCCGATCGCTCCCCATGTGGGTGACGGCGTAGGAATCCTGCCCGTCCGGGAGAACGGCTGATATCGACGGGGAGTTCCGCGATCCTCGTGCTTACTTGTTCGCCGCGGGCTCTGTAACGCGAGGCGTAAAGTCCTTGCGCGCTTGGCCGACTTCAAGGAACTTGCCGACGAACAGCATGTGCCGGTTCGCAGGCAAAGCGCGGTAATCCACGTCAGCCAGGAAGCGCGCGACCGTGCTCCGAATCACCCGCTGGTGAACCGGATCGCCTGCGTCGCAAACCTCGGCCACCGGCGTCTCGGGCGGATAGAATCGCTTGAGTTGTTCGAAGAGCCGGGGGTAGTCGAGGTTCATGGTGTAGAACACCATCGTGCTTCCGGTGGCCATCAGTTTCTGGTTGACGTCGCTGCGGCCCTGCCAGTCGTCCATGGTGAGGATCACGGCGTTCGTGTCGTAGCCATAGGGCGGGCTGTGCTTGAGCGCCGCGCTGGCGGCCTGAAAAGAACCCACGCCGGGCACGATTTCCGTCGGCACATCCGGCGGAAGCATCTCAAGGAACAGCGTCATGCCGTACATCATCGGATCGCCACTCTGAAGGCAGGCGACGGTCTTGCCGGACCTCACGGCCGCGACGATCCTGGCAATCAGCTCGTGGCGGGTCGCGTCCAGCCGGACCGCCTCGGCACGTTGGACCGCGTTGCCGATCTTCGCAGGGTCGGCGCCGTAGAACTTTCTGAGGCTGTGGGGCCACTCCCAGACCTGTTTCCCGGCGGCCAACCCCGCCCACATTTCCTTGATGGCACCTTCTTCCGCCATCAGGACATCCGCCTGGGCTACAACCCTCTGCGCCCGAACCGTGATCAGGTCGGCGGCAGTTCCCATTCCGACAATCACGAACTTGCCCTGCCCGGTTTGCGCCTGGCCCAGACAACAGCCCAAGGCGAGCAACGACACCGGCACGAGTCTGAAAAGAGAACGGATCATAGTACTTCTCATACTACACTGTCCTTTATACTGGACAACCCACTTGGCCTGATGAAGACACTGCGTCCTATTGCCACCTTCGTCCTCCTCACCATCGCGGCATGCTGCCTGGCGGCCCTCTTCCTAGGCTTTCTCTCCTTCCTCCTGGCGCTGGTGCTCCGGCATGAGCCTGCCGCCGCCTGCGCCTGGGAGGTTTCCATCCCGCTGTCCGAATCGAGCAGGGGAATGGAGAGCGCCATGAGCGGCGCGGTCATGCCCAGGATGGTGGCCGACTTCTGGCTCCACAGGACCCCGTAGCCAGCTAAGCAAGGGCTTTCTGGACAAGAGCTTCTCGCACAACACCATTTTGGACATGGCCTTGGGCGCTGGCATCACTGGGGGCGTCCTCTTCGCGGCACTTGCCATAATTCCGTCCTCCGCGCGCTTCGTAAAGGAACCCCCCCAGACCAGCGGGGCATTTTACTGATGTATCTAGTCCTCTTTGTTGGCATGCAGTCGCTATCAATGCCCAGCGACAAGGTCTTTTAAGTTAGCTGGTTCCTCCTCGTAGTTGACTACAGACGAGAAGTAGTGAAAGCTGTCCTCCTTGCGATACCGCCCACAAACAGAACGGCCGCCGCGCGCCGGTAGTCCCCGCCGACGGCCATCGGCGCTGCACGACGGCGCTGGGCCCCCCTGGCCGTCAGGCGGGCGCGTTGGTGACCAGCAAACCGAGCAGAGCCGGGAAATTGCGTAGTAAAGTTTGAGAAGCCTGGGCCGAAAAGCGGCGCCGCCAGAATCGCGTCAACGGCCCATGAGTAGACCTCTCCGCGCGTGTCTAGTCCCCGCTGCTGGATCAGCGTCGGGGTTGATTAGGGTGGCTGCGGTGAGCGCGACGAGCACTAGCGGCACTGCCACGAGGGTTCGCCGCACGAGCCTCTGGGCAAAGACGCGGCGGCCCGGCACCGCGATAAGTGCGACGAGCGCCGCGAGTTCCGCGAGGCCGCCCCTGCTGAAGGTGAGCGGCACAAGCGCGGCGACGGCGGCGGCCAGGGCAAGGCATGCAGTCGCGGCGGGCCTCGGTAGGTTCCGATTTGTGCCGATCCCCCAGAGGCCGGCCGCGATGACGGTGAGGTACAGGGCGGAGGCATTCGGATCTGATCTGACAAACGTGAATCGGAGGGCGCTGGTGTACGCGGAGGTAACGGTCGGGAATGATCCGGTCTTGAGAAAATACGCTATGACGCATGTGAGGCTGGAGGAAAGGCCAAAAACCAGGAAGGTCGCAAACCTGTGAAGAGGCATCCTTACGGCGGCAACAAGGGACGCCACGACTCCTGCTGCGATGACGGACTTAGTGAGATCCCAGAAAAGGTACCAATCGCCGCTAAAGGAGGCGGCCAAGAGTGCCCAGGCCCAGAAGACGGCTAGGATGCGAATCGGAATTGTGAAGTGGGGTCGTAGCAATGCCTTTCGGTATCGAACTGCCAGCGCGGCTCCTGTAATAATGGCGCTGACGGTCGTGAGCGTGATGCCCGGGTTCCCGTTCTCCGGGAGCGCGATCGAAGCGCCAAAAAAGGCCACAAGCCCGGCGGGTGTGCCTGTGCAAAGGAGTGCGCCTATGACCGTACCGATGATGGCTAGGCTGCTCGGAGCGGGGCCCGCCAGGACCAGGAAGACGCCGAGGCAGTGCAACACAACGAGCTGTGCGACGTCCCACACGGGCTGGGCGGGCTGCAACCGTGGCCTCGGGACGAGATAGGCTCTTGGCAACTGCATCGGAACCGACCTGCTATATCAACGGCCTGCGAACCCCGATCGACGTGCCGGGTTCGGCGACGACGCTGAGGCGATGGGCGTGGTGGGCGGACATTTCTCCCGTCACGGGTTCATGCGGATGTCTCAGTGATTCAGGGCCTTGTGCGAGGAAGAGGTGGGCCCCTCCGTACTTTGGAATGCCTGGATTGCCCTGGCGTACAAATCTCGGTAGCCGGAGGCCATCCGGTGCGCGGTGAAATGGGCGGAGTGCCTCGCCCTGCAGTTCTCTGCGAGCTTCCGCCGGTCCATAGCGAGGGCCCGAAGTATGCCTTCAATGACTGAGTCGGTCTTTGCCGAACTGAGGATGACGCCTTCGACCCCGTCCCGGATAAGCTCCGGGATGCCGCCGACGGGAGTGGCGAGGACCGGGACGCCAGACGCTAGGGCCTCGAGGATGACCAGCGGGGCTCCTTCGCTGCGGGAGGGCAGCAGCAGGAAATCCGCGTAGGGGACCACGTCGGATCGGGCGGTCGCGCGGGGCCCCAGGAACTGCAAGCCGTCAGCGTGCGCGGCGAGCCACCGCAGCTCACTTGCGTCGGGGCCGTCGCCTACTACCACAAGATCAAGGGGGTAGCCCGTGGACCGAAGGGCTTGGACCGCCTGATGCGCGGCGCGCCAATTCTTCCTGGGGCCGACCTCACCAACGAAGCATAGCTCGTATTTTGCCCGGCGGGCGAATGCTGGTTCTCGCGGCTCCGGCGGGGCCACCCCGTTTGGCACGAACGAGAGCAGGCCAGCCGACGGCAGCGCGCAGCGCCTTGCGATGTGTTCAGCCGTCGCCTTGCTTACGGCCGCACAAAGAACGCCCGAAGAGATCGTCCGCCTCACTAGCGCTCGATGGATCGGCAGCCGCCAGGAGATAGCGCCGGTAGGCGGAGTTGCCGATCAGCGCCTTGTCGCCCTTCTTCAATTGCTCGTCGAGCGCGGCGACGATCGCCGCGCGGTCCTTGCGGTCCTTCTCGGCCTCTTCCTCGTTACGACAGACGACGTAGCGCTTGCCCTCGATCATCACCTGTTTGACGAAGAGCTGCGTCTGCCCCGCCTTGCGCTCTACCAGAAGAGGGACGAAGGAGTCGTCGTTTGCGAGCACGATTTGGCGCACGATGGCGTCGGTGCGCTCGCGCGCACCCAGAATATATTCGAGCTTGCGCGCCTCTAGCCCCTCGATCGTCGCCGTCGAGATCATGCCGCGATCGGCGACGACACAAACGCGTCCGATGGAGAAGCGCCGCCGCAAACGGTCGATGACCGGCAGCAACGTGGTCACGTCAGCCGTATTGCCGGGCCACATCTCAGTGCAGATCGGCCGGCCGGCGCCGTCGACGACGAGGCCGAGGATCATCTGCTTCAGATCGGGCCGGCAGTCCTTGGAATAGCCGTGCTCGCCGAGCGTCTCGCCGCCTTCGCCGTAAAACGACAGGCTGGTCGTATCCGTGAACACGACGGAGAGATCGGAAAAGAGATCGCGCCGTTTTTCGAACAGCTTCTCTTCGATCGCATCCTTGACGCAGCGCGGCGCAAGCGCGTCCGCGCGCTTTTCGTCGATCTCCTCGCCGAGCCAAGCCATGGCGCGATAGAAGTGATGCAGGCCGAGCCCCTGCGCGCCAGCAAGGTCGTAATCCTCCATCCAGACTGAACAGTCGCGATCCGAGCCCGACACGAAGAGGCGATGCAGCGTGGAGACGAACACGGCGCGCCCGACGGCGAATTCGAAGGAGCGGTCCTTCAGCAGCTCCGAGAGGACGTCGCCGATCCCCAGCCGCTCCCAGATTTTGCCAAACAGTAACGGACCGCCGATGCGTTTGGCCGAGGCCGACAGCGCCCCACTGACGTCCTCGGCGAGGGCGTTGATGAGCAGCACCTGATCGGTGAGCTTGGCGCCCGAGGCGAGCAGCGAGGCTAATGCGCCCGAGGCGGCGAGCCCGTCGGTGCGGCCGAGATTGGCAATGACGGTTTGGCGCACGGCGGCGCCTTCGCGTTTGTTCTCGACGATCTGCACATAGCTGCGTTCGCCGGACTTTTTGATGCGGAAGAACACGGCGCCCTCGCGAGTGAGCACCACGGAATCTGATTCGCGCCCCAGCATCAAGCCCACAAAATACGCAAACGTGACACTACATTTTGCGGCGCCACCAACTCCGCCCAAACAATATCAATGCCTTACGAGCGCGAAGTCCGTTTCACTGTTCAACTCGGGTTAAACTCCGATGGTCAAATTGCGTGGAAGGCAACGCCACGGCTGCGCAACTATCTGATGGACCTTCAGCTCAATGCGGAGACCGATCTTGAGGAGGTCTAACAATGGTCAGGTTCGTGAACCGACCACCATCCCTTTTTCAACCGAAGCGTTGCAGGCGAATCTGCTGCGACTGCAAAATGAATGGGAAACCGTTCAAACCAGCCGGAATCGGGATGCGATCTTTCAGTATCTGACCGGCGTTTTCGAAACCGTCATGGTATG
>JBKQVG010000160.1:0-15524 GCA_052325345.1 Bryobacteraceae bacterium | reverse complement strand
CGCCAACGGGCGGATTCACCTGGGAACGGCGTTCAACAAGATCCTGAAGGATTTCATCGTGAAATCGAAGACCATGGCGGGCTTCGATTCCCCCTACGTGCCGGGTTGGGACTGCCACGGTCTGCCCATCGAAATCAAGGTGGATTCGGAGCTGGGCGCGAAGAAGGCTCGCATGTCGGCGGCCCAGATCCGTCGCGCCTGCCGCAAGTACGCGGAGAAGTTTGTCAACCTGCAGCGCACCGATTTCAAACGGCTGGGCGTGCTGGGGCAGTGGGACGATCCGTACCTGACGATGAGCGCGGATTACCAGGCGGCCATCGCCGGCGCCTTCGTGGAGTTTCTGGACCGCGGCTACGTCTACAAAGGTCTGAAGCCGGTCCACTGGTGCATCAAGGACCGCACCGCGCTGGCGGAAGCCGAGGTGGAATACCAGGATCATGAAAGCCCGTCGGTCTGGGTGCGGTTCCGCTTGACCTCGGACGCGGCCGGGATCGACCCGGCGCTGGCGGGGCGCCAAGTCTACGGGCTGATCTGGACGACCACGCCTTGGACCATTCCGGCCAACATGGCCATCGCCTTCCATCCCAGGTTCGAGTACGTGGCGGCGGAAGTCGCCGGCGCGGTGTACCTGGTGGCGGCGGAGCTGCTGGGCGTTACGGCGGCGAAATGCGGATGGAGCGAGCCGAAGGTGATCGCGCGCTTTCCGGGAGTCAACATCGAGCACGCGGTCTTCCGCCATCCGTTTATCGAGCGCGATTCGCTGGGCATCCTGGCCGATCACGTGACGCTCGAGCAGGGCACCGGCGCGGTTCACACGGCTCCCGGCCACGGCCAGGAAGACTACGTGGTAGGGCGGCAATACGGCATCGAGGTGTATTGCCCGGTAGATGCGGCGGGACGGATGTTTCAGGCGCCGGGCGCGGCCGGCACGCTGCCGGAAGAGTTGCTGGGCAAGACGGTGTGGCAGGCCAATCCGATCGTGATCGAGCTGCTGAAAAATCGCGGCGCCCTGTGCGCCACCGAAGTCATCGCGCATTCCTATCCGCACTGCTGGCGTTGTCATCATCCGGTGATCTTTCGCGCCACCGAGCAATGGTTCATCGGCATGGACTGCAACGGCTTGCGCGACGCGGCCCTGGCGGCCATCAGCGGCGTGAAATGGATGCCGGAATGGGGGCGGGAGCGCATCTCCAATATGGTGAGCTCGCGGCCGGACTGGTGCATCTCGCGGCAGCGCGTGTGGGGCGTGCCGATCATCGTATTCTATTGCGAAGGTTGCCGCGAGCCGGTTACCGACCGCAAGATCCTGGACAGCGTCGTGGAGCTATTTCGCGAACACTCGGCCGATGTGTGGTACGAGCGCACGGCGGCCGAATTGTTGCCGGCGGGGATGAAGTGCCCTAAGTGCGGGGGCGGCGAATTCTCCAAAGAGAGCGACATTCTGGACGTCTGGTTCGATTCCGGTTCGAGCCACCTGGCGGTGCTGAATTCACGCTTCGGGCTCACCTGGCCGGCGGACATGTATATCGAGGGCGGCGATCAATACCGCGGCTGGTTCCAGAGTTCGCTGCTGGTGGGGGTGGGCATCAAGGGCGGCTCGCCGTACCGGGCGTCGGCGCTGAGCGGCTGGCTGCTCGACGGCGAAGGCAAGGCCATGCACAAATCGCTGGGCAACGCCATCGAGCCGGAAGAGATCATCCGCGAACACGGCGCCGAGATCATCCGCTTGTGGGCGTCCTCGGTGGAGTTTCACGAAGACGTGCGCGCGTCCAAGACCATTCTGACCCGGCTCACCGAGGCCTACCGCAAGCTGCGCAACACGTTCCGCTACCTGCTGAGTAACCTCAACGGCTTCGACCCGTCTAAAGATGCAGTGGCGGCGGAGGGATTGCAAGAGATCGACCAGTGGATTCTGCTGCGCGCCGAAGATCTGGTAGCGCGTTGCCGCGGATGGTACGACGCGCTGGAATTCCACAAGGTCTATCACACCGTGTATGCGTTCGCCACGGTGGACTTGAGCGCCATTTACTTCGACGTCTTGAAGGACCGGTTGTACACTTCGGCTACCCGAAGCGCGGCGCGGCGTAGCGCGCAGACGGCGCTCTACCGGCTGCTGGACGCGCTGGTGCGCCTGGTGGCGCCGCTGATGAGCTTCACCGCCGAAGAGGTCTGGACCCACATGGGGCGGGCAGGCAGCGTGCACACCGCCCTGTTTCCCGAGCCGGCGGAGCTGAGCGCGGGTATCGGCGACGCCGCGCGCCGGCGCACCGCCAACTGGGACCGCCTGATTGGCGTGCGGGAGGAAGTGTTGAAGGGCCTGGAGACGGCGCGCAAAGACAAGTTGATCGGCGCGCCGCTGGAGGCGCGGGTGCGCCTTTCGGCGAACGGCAGCCTGATGCCGCTGCTGGAGCAATACGCGCGCGAACTGCCGGGTCTGTTCATCGTGTCGCAGGTGAGCCTGGAAGCCGCCGCCGGCGACGGACTGGGCGTAACCGTGGAACGGGCGGAGGGCGCCAAGTGCGAGCGGTGCTGGAAGTATACGACCGATACCGGGTTGGACGCACGCTTTCCCACCATCTGCGCGGCCTGTGCCGCCGCGGTGGAAGAGACGTTGAATGGCTGACGCACGGCTCAAAGCCTACGCCGCGGCGGGTGCGATCTTCGCGCTGGACCGGGCCAGCAAGTGGATCGTCGAGCGCTACGTGTCTTTCTCCGACGATTATCGGGTCATTCCGGGGCTGTTCGACATCGTGCGCTCGCAGAATCGCGGCGTGGCTTTCGGGATGCTGAACGATTCGACCGCCACCTGGCGCACGCTGCTGCTGGTGCTGGGTTCCTTGGCCGCGGTCGCTCTGGTGGCCAGCCTCCTATGGAAAGCGCGGCGCATGGAGAAGCTGACGCTGTGGGGTCTGTCGTGCATCCTGGGCGGCGCGGCGGGGAATGTTTTCGACCGGCTCGTCTCCGGCCAGGTTACGGACTTTCTGGAGCTGTATATAGGGCAGTATCACTGGCCCACCTTCAACGTGGCCGATTCGGCCATCGTAGTCGGCAGCGGGTTGTTTCTGATCGACGCGTTACGTTCCAAGCGGCAGATCGCCAATGTTCCCTGAAATTTTTCGCATTTCGTATCCTTTCCCGTTCACCCTTCACACCTATGGCGTGCTGGTGGCGGCGGGATTTCTGGCGGCACTGTGGATCGCGGGCAAGCTGTCGCGGCGCGCGGGGTTGAACCCGGACCACATCACCAGCCTGGGCCTCTACTGCGCCCTGGCGGCGATTGCCGGCGCCAAGCTCATGATGCTCGTGGTGGATCTGCCCTATTACATCCAGCATCCGGGGGAGATTTTGAGCGTGGCCACGCTGGAAGCGGGAGGAGTGTTTTACGGCGGATTGGTCGCCGCGCTGGCGGTGGCGGCCTGGTACATGCGCAGGACCAAACTTCCGCCGTGGAAGACGGCCGATGCGTTCGCTCCGGGGATCGCGCTGGGCCACGGCATCGGCCGGCTGGGCTGTTTTTCGGCGGGTTGCTGCTGGGGCGTTCCAACGCACGTGCCGTGGGCCGTCACGTTTACCAATCCGGTTTCGAACGCCCTGGTCGGAGTGCCGCTGGGCGTGCCGCTGCAACCCACCCAGCTCTACGAAGCCCTCGCCGAGTTCGCGATTTTCGGAATTCTCTATGCTCGCGCCCGCAGAGCGCACGCACCGGGCGATATGATCAGCCTCTACATTCTGCTTTATGGCGCGGCGCGATTCGTGGTGGAGTTTTTCCGCTTTCACGAGCAAGGCAACCTGTGGGGCGGCCCGCTGGATACGTCGCAGTGGATCTCGCTAGCCCTGATGGCGGCCGGCGCGGCGCACTTCGTGGCGAAGAGGAAGAAAACACCCGCGCTGAGCGGCAGATGAAGGCGGGGCGCGAGTTGTTGGAACTCCAGCACGCTAACTTTACACCTCATGGAACCGGTGATCGCGGCCGATAAATACAGCAGGAGATTTTTGCGAGCGATGCCGGCATTTGAATGGACCGAGAAATGCAGCGTTGGTATTCCTGAACTTGACGCCCAGCATCGCCACTTGATCGAGCTCCTCGGCGAGTTGGAGAGGTGCATGCAGTCAGGCGAGGGCGACGGAATCGTCGCGGCGGCGCTCAAGGAATTGAACCGGTACGCGGAATGGCATTTGCAGCGGGAGGAGTTGGTGCTCCGTGTAAAGGGCTACCCAGGCTACGCAGAGCACAAGGCCGAGCATGACGCCTACCGGACGAGGCTCGCCTCGCTACAAGACTATTGCGAGCGTGGAGATTTCGGCGTCAGGATTACCAACTTCGTTACGGAATGGTGGAGATTCCACGCGCTGGGTACCGACCAGGAATACGCGCGCTTCTTCCGCAGCCAGTCACCGAAAACGTAAGCGCCCCATTGGCTCTCCGCTTTACTTGGGATACACGCGAAAGTCGTCGAAGTAGGTAACGGAATCGTCCGTGGTCCATAGGCCCACTTTGCCCGCCTCGGTAAAGGTGTGATCGTAGACATCTAAGACGCGGTGATGATTGACGTACACCTGGAAGCGCGCACCACGCACGGCGACCTTTAGAATATTCCAGGCATTGGGCTCGATATCGTGAGGGATGGGGCCGCGAAGCTGCACGCGGCGCCCGTCCTGTACGCGAAAAATGGCCACATTGTGGCGCAGAGCGTTGGCCAACGCCAGGTAGTAGTTGCCGGGGTCGCGGTACCGCCATACTACGCCGCCGATCTCCTCCTCGCGGCCGGCCACCGCCTTGATCCGTACGCTGACGTCGCTATCGCGCAGGGAGAGGCTGTTGAAGATGGCGAGCGGGCTCCGGTCGGTTCCGGAAGCATTGGAAAGATGAGCCAGGACATAGGGCTGGGTGGGAGCCGAGAGGTCGCGCCGTACTTCCCAGCCCAACGGCATCCCACGGCTGGTCATCGCCACCGACCATCCGGGCGGAACCCGCCCCAGGGTGTCGGCGTCGAAATTAATAACGGTTCCGTTCGGCTGCAGCAAGCCAAAGGAAAGCAGCAAACTCAAGGGCAACATAATCAGGTCGGGATATCAGAGACGACCCAGTCTTGTTCACCCATATGTTTCCATTATCCCATAACCGGTATTCAACCGGACAATCGCCCCTGGCGGTCGCGGCTCCGTTACAGGCGCCACGTGTTTACATGTAGTTACAGAGCGGTTGTCGATCGCCCATTCTCCCCAAAACGATTAAGCACCCGGTTGATGGCGATGGACGTGGATGGACGCGCGAGCCGGTTAGTTGGCAAACGGATTGACCACGCGCACCCCGCCCAAAACCGCTCCGGATTGAAAATTCTCGCTGTACAGCACTGCCGCACCGGCGGACCGCGCCGCCTGAACGATCAGAGCGTCCCAAAATGACATCTGGGTGAGCCGATGTAGTTCGATCGCCGCGACCACGTCGCTGGCATGAAAGCGCACCACCCGGCCGCGAGCCAGGATCTCGACTTTCCGCTGCGCCGTCTCTGGAGCCACCGCGACTTTCCGCGTCGCGGCTACAAAATACTCCTGCAGGACCTGCAGAGACACAACCGCCGTCCCACGCCGAAGATGTTCCCCAAGAAGCGTGATCGACCGCTCTTGCTTTTCCGGCGCCGAGGTATCGTCGGCATACACCAACACGTTGGTGTCAAAGAAGACCAGCCCGCTCATCGCCGTACGTGCAATTCCTCGCGATCGAACTTCCATCCGCCAGGGTTGCCCTGGGCGGTCCGGGAGAGCCGTTCGAATTCTGCGGCATCGGCATTCGGGTCCGTCTTCCCTGTAAATTGTTCCAAGTATTCGCGCACAAGCTGATTCACACTGGTGCCCATGGCTTCGGCGCGGCGCCTGGCCTTTCGGATGACTTCGTCGTCGAGGGAAAGCGTGACGTTCATATACACATATTACGTGCGCACGTGCTATGTGTCAATAGAAGGCGCACTTTGCGCAGCAGGGCTGATCGGCGCCGTCTTCGGGGCATTCAACCAGTAGCCTTTCGACCCGGTTCTGGTTCACGCCCGTTTGGCCCGCCAGGTATTGGCCAGGGTGGCGAGCAGGATGATGGCGCCGCCGGATAAGGCCCAGCGGCTGGGCCGTTCTCCCTGCACCAGCCAGACCCAGATGGGATTGAGGGCGGGCTCCAGCAACAGCAGGAGATTCGCTTCCAAAGCGGTGACGTGTCGCACGGCGCGGGTGACGCACCAGTACGCGACACCGATCTGCACCACGCCAAGATATAAGGCGACAGCGGCGTCCGCGGCGGAGATAGACCGCATGGGGACCGCCAGCGGTAAGGCGGCTAAACACGCCAGAACGTTGCCCAGCGCAACCGCGGGCATTCCGGAATCGCGGTCGCGGCGGCCCAGCCAGCGCAGGCCGGCGAGAGCCAAAGCGTAGCTGAGGCCGCTGGCGGCGGCGAAGAGATTGCCGCGTGCCGGATCGGGCGCGGTGCGCACGGCCGGCTCCGCGCCGACGAAAAACATGGCCAAGCCTATGGCGACGGGCGCCATGAAGAACAGGTCGGTGCGGCGAATGGGCTCGCGCAGCAGCACGGGACCGAGCAGGAGCAGGTAGAGCGGCGCGGTGGACTGCAGAAAGATGGCATCGGCGGCGGTGGTAAGGCGGTTGGCGACTACAAAGCACACCAGCGTGGCGGCATAAGCGCCGGCTACGGGAACGATGCGCCAATTCCAGCCGCGGCGGCTTTCCGGAAGCACTGCCAGCAGTACCAGGGCCGCCACGCCGGAGCGGCAACTGGCCATCTGCCAGCCGGTCAGGCTGGCGGCTTTCACCGCGACCCCGCCGGTGGAAAACAGCACCGCCGCGGTTACCAGCAGAAGACGGTCACGCAGGCTGGAGGAAGGCAACGTTTACGCGATCCGCGCCAGGAATTCAAGCGGCGAATGCCCGGTGCGGCCAACCGGGCTCAAAACGTATTTCGACAAGCGTGTCTCCGTCGGCATCGCCTCGCTCGGGAGTTTTCATTCTACCCTACCGGCGGGATTCGAGAGCGGGTGTAGAACAAGAACTGGCGTAAGCTAAACGGCCCGATCGGCGTGGATGACAAGTGGAACCACTTCCGGAATCCAGACTGCGCCGCCGCCTTCATTCCGCCAGGTACAAGAACCGCACCATGAACAGCGCCGTCAGCACGTAAACGAACCAATGCACCTGGACAAACTTGCCGCGCGCGACCTTCAATAAGGTGAACGCGCAGAAACCGAACGCCAGGCCGTTGGCGATGCTGTAAGTCAGGGGGATGGTCATCATGGTCAGGAAAGCCGGCACCGAGACTTCCGGGTCGCGCCAGTCGATTTCCACCACTACTGCCATCATGAGGCTCCCCACCACGATCAGCGCCGGAGCCGTGGCCGCTGCCGGTATCGCGCCCACCGCCGGCGCCACAAACAACGCCGCGATAAACAATAAGCCGGTGACGACGGCGGTCACGCCCGTGCGCCCCCCGGCCGCCACCCCGGCCGCGCTCTCGATGTAGCTCACCACCGTGGACGTCCCCGCCAGCGAACCCACGATGGTAGCCGTGGCGTCCGCGAACAGAATCCGGTTGACCCGCGGAATCCGGTTGGCGCGGTCGAACAGCCCGGCCCGCTTGCCTACCGCTACCAGCGTGCCGATATTGTCGAACAGGTCGATAAACAGAAAGACGAAAATGATCTCGAAGAAACCCAGCCGCGCAGTGGCCCGCAGGTCCAGCTTCCCAGCCGTCGCGGCGAGATCGCCCAGCCGGTACGCCCGCGGCGCGAATCGCGCCACCCCGGTGGCCAGGCCCAGACACGTCGTGGCCAGGATGCCGATCAACATCGCCGCCCGTACCTTCCAGGCCAGCAACGCCGCCATCAGCAGCAACCCGAAAACCGCCAGCGCGGTGGCGGGCTCGCGCAGATGACCCAGCGTCACCAGGGTCGCCGGGCTGGGTACGATGATCCCCGAGTTACGAAACCCGATCAGCGCGATGAACAGGCCCACGCCGGCGGCTACCGCGGCATAGAGCTCGAACGGAATGGTGGAGATGATGAGCTGGCGTACCCCGACGGCCGTCAATACCAGAAACGCCACCCCGGAAACGAACACCGCGCCCAGCGCCGCCTGCCACGGCACCCCCATCTGCTTCACCACCGTGTAGGTGAAATACGCGTTGAGGCCCATCCCCGGCGCCAGCGCAATCGGATAGCGCGCCAGCAGGCCCATCAAGATGCTGCCCACCGCGGCGGAAAGACAGGTCGCCGCCGTTACCGCCGCCAGCGGCATGCCGGCCTCGTGCAAAATGGCGGGATTCACGAAGACGATGTAGGCCATCGTCATGAAAGTGGTGAAGCCGGCCAGTATCTCGGTTTTCCAGTTCGTGTCGAGCCGCTCGAACTCGAAGTAGCGCTCCAGGCGCGTGCGCATCGGCATGGTCCATTCTAGGAGCTTTCAACGATCGGCCGTCGGCGACCGGCTTCGGCCTTTGCATCAGCCAAAAGCCGATCGCTGACTTACTGCTTCCGACCCGCTCGCCCCTTCGGCCCCCAGAATACCGAGCACTCGCTCACGGTGTCCTTGTGATCGAAACGCTCCTCCAGTTTGTAGTCCTTCACCTCATCGTCGTCGCAGGTCGTCGCGGTATAGAAGACTCCCGCTCCCAGCTTGGCCTGCAGCTCGCTGTCCGGCATCACGTGCAGCAGCGCCAGCTTGGCGGGCGGCAGGTTGAGCTTGTGCGAATAGTCGAACTCCATGCCGGGGAGCGGGCGGCGCCTGGTCAGGAAGTAGACCAGTCCGTCGGCGAAAAACTCGTCGCCCTTGGGGGTCACCTGCTCTACTTTGCGGGCGACCGCCTCGTAATCCTGCCACGTGTAGACGTCGCCGCGATTCGTGAGATTGTGTATGGCTGCTCCCAGGCTCAGGAAGCACAGCACCGCGCACGGCCAGAACGGGCGGCCGGGCGCGAGCGCGCGCGAGCCGATGGCGTACAACCCCGGCACCGCCAGAATGCCGGCGAACGGGGTGATTGTGATGAAATAGCGCTGAAAAGTGGGATGCGCGAAAGCCAGCTCCAGAAACAGTCCGGCGCACAGCAGGGCGCAAAGATAAAACTCGGCGCGGGTGGCGCGGTCGAACGGTTTCAGGCGCACCAGCCACACCAGGCCGATCACCGCCAGCAACCCCAATAGCATGGCCTGCGGATCGGCCAGCCACGCCGTGATCGCCGAAATGTCGTGCGACAGCGGATCGGGCCAATAAATCTGGCGGTAATAGAGATGGTATTCGGCCAAGTTGAACCATACCACCCAGTGCTCGCGCGCAAATAGCCAGACCACTGGAGCGAAAGGTACCGCGGCGGCAACAACAAACCAGGCGCCGCGCAGCCAGCGTTGCCTGCCCAGGCTGTTCCACAGCATCCAGGCCAGCAGCACCGGCGCCACCGGAGCGCTCAGCAACGAGCTGGCCGCCGCCCCTCCCGCCAATGCGCCCGCAAGCGGCGCCAACCAGGAGTTCCCGCGCACCGCCGCGGTGGTGGCGCGAAAGGCCGCCACCGTCAGAACCAGGCACATCGCATAGGCCTGCCCCAGCGTTCCGAATTCCACCAGGATGTTGTTCGAGCCGATCAGCACGCCCGCCGTCACCGCCGCCGGCACCCGCCATGGGCCTGGCTCCCAGCGCCGGTAGACGAAATCCGCGGCCATCACCACCCCGATCGAAGTCTCCAGAGACGCGAGCGCGTGTACCGTGCGCCAGCTCTCCGGCAGCACCCAAATCCAGAAAGCGTTCCAGTACGCGTTCAGGGGCGTTTGAGGAAAACAAAAATCCAGGTAAGGACGGAAGCCGGCCTTGATCATCGCCGCCGCCACCAGGTGAAAGCTCTCGTCGCCGGTGAAAGCCGCGGTTTGCGCGTAATACATGAGGCCGGCGGCCAGCCCCGTCATCGCCGCCCAAAACCATAAACGCGGCCGCTCGTCGAAACGAAACAATCCCATCATCCGGATCATAGGGCCTCCACGTGCCCGTTATCAACGTGCGGCGGCTCATGCGGTATCCTGAATTGCTTGGCCTCTTTTCTTCAGGTACTCATCCTTGCCATCGTGCAAGGCATGGCGGAATTGCTTCCGGTTTCCAGCTCGGCTCACGTCGTGGTGGCGGAAAAACTGATGGGGCTCGACCCATCCGCCCCCGCCATGACCCTGTTGCTGGTGATGCTGCACACCGGAACCATGTTCGCGGTGATTGTTTACTTTTGGAAAACCTGGCGCGCCACTTATTTCCGCAGCGCCTACGTCGCCAAGGAATTTGGCTTGCTGTTGGTGGTGGCCACCGCTATCACCGGCGTGATCGGCGAAGGCCTCATCATCGTCATCGAGAAGGTGGCGCTGCGCTCTTCGCCGGCCGCCGAAGTCGAGCAATTATTCGGCCGCCTGGAACTGATCGCCCCCGCTCTGGCCGCGGCCGGAATCCTGATCCTGGTCGCCGGCCTCAAGGAAAGAAAACGCCATGAGCCACCGGTTGCCCTGGGCGCCCGGCAGGCGGGCCTGATCGGCGCCGTGCAGGGCTTGTGTCTCCCCTTCCGCGGCTTCTCGCGCTCCGGCGCCACCATCTCCACCGGCATGCTGGCCGGCGTCGCCAAGGACCAGGCTGAAAAGTTCAGCTTCGCCCTGGCCGTGCTTCTGACCCCGGCGGCAATCGGCCGCGAAGCGCTGCGCCTTATGAAAGCCAGCCACGGCGGTGGCCGGGAAGCCCTCGCCGCCGCATTCGCCCCCAGCCTGTTGGGAGCCGCCCTGGCCTTCCTGGCAGGCCTCGTGGCCCTCAAATGGTTGAGCCGCTGGCTCGAAACCGGCCGCTGGTACCTGTTCGGCATCTATTGCCTGGTGGCTTCAGCGGTTGTCGCCGTCCTTCACTTCAATGGCTATTGAGCCAATGGTGTGTCGAAAAACGGGTGGTACCAGCAAACGGGCGGCCCGCTAACAAAAAAGAAGCGCACGTGGGCTGACGTGGTTCTTTCGCCCCACGGGCGGACACGGCGGTCAGGCCGCAAAGGCCGAGGGCGAACGGTCAAACGGGTTCAGCACTTCGACGTCCGCGTAGCGGCGGCCAGCCTGGAAGTCTTCCGACAGCAGGTACCGCGCTCCGCAACGCTGGGCAGCCGCCAGAATGAGGGCGTCCCAGTAGGTGAGCTGCGCCGTATCCATCCACTGCCACGCTTGTTGCACCAGGCCTAATGAAGTGTCCACCGGTCTCCAATGGCTGAGATCCTCCACGATCTCGCGCGCGCTTGCCGGCGCCAGGCGCATTTTCTTCACCGCGTTCCAGTAGAATTCGTGCAGCACCTGCCAGCTCAGCCGGCCAGCCCCCGCCATCCAGAGAGCATCCAGCCACTCCGCGGCGCGCTCGCGCTTGGCGGCGTCTCCGGGATCGATGTAATAGAGCAGCAGGTTCGAGTCGACAAAGAAGCCGTCACCGGCGTTCATGGACGTCCTCGCGGCTGAGGCGTTCCGCGGCGCTGCCTACGGCCATCGTTCGGTTGGATTTCCAATGCTCGAACGCCTGCCAATATTCGTCCGACAACCGCATCTGGCGTTCCAGCATTTCGCCAACCAGCCGGGATACCGATGTATTCTCCTCCGCCGCCTTACGCCGCGCCCAAAGAACAGCCTCGTCCGAGATCCTTATGGTTACGTTTCTGGATTTTATTGTCTTCGTCACGAAATCAGTGTAACACGAAAAAAGTGCAACCCGCTACACAATTCGATCCGCCGCCTGGATCAACGCCCGGATATAGCCGTAGCAGAAGGCAAAGCTTTGCAGGCCGTTGGGATCGGACGGGGCTTGGGGGACGTGATCCGGCATCAACATGTATTGGTAGCCCACTTCCCTGTAAACCTTGATGGCTTCCACGAAATTCACGTCGCCTTCGTCGGGGTAGACTTCCACGAATTCGTCGCGGTGGCCGCGGATATTGCGGAAGTGGACGTTGAAGATCTTGTTGCGGGTGCCGAAGTAACGGATTACGTCGAAGATTTCCTTGCCCGGATCGCGCAGCATTTCGGAAACCGTGCCCTGACAGAAATTCAGGCCGTGGTACGGGCTTTCGTGAATGGAGACGAAGCGCTTCAAGCCGTCGACGGTGCCGAGCACGCGGTCCACGCCCTGGTAGCCTTCGGGAGGCACGCCGGGGTCCTGGGGATGGCAGGCCATGCGCACCTTGTATTCATTGGCCACCGGGACCACGCGGTCGAGAAAATAGGTAATGCGCTCCCAGAAACGTTCCGCATCCACGCGGCCGGCGCGGGTGAGGGGCGGCTCGGGATGGGCGTCGCGCAGGCGCCAGGCGCTGTAGGTGCAATCGCCGCGGCCTGGAACGCGGCCGGTGCGCAGCACGCCCAGAATGCTCATGTTGTATTTGAACGAAGGGATGCCGGCGGCGGCGCAATTGCGAATGAAGGTTTGCAACTGTTCGATGTCGCGGTCGCGCTCCGGGCTTTCGGCCAGCATGATGGCGCCGTGCTTTTCTTTGTCGATGTGGCTCGAGGTAAGGAACGGCGGCGCCGTCGATTCCACGTGAATGCCGTTCGATTCGGCCAGATCGCGCATGCGCTTGAGCTCGTCGACGGTGGCATAAAGCCGATCGGCCGGAATTTCGGGGTAGCCGCAAATGTCGCGAACGCCGTAGCGGGCCAGGTATTTCAGGTGGGCGTCGCTGGTGGGCGCGCTCTGGCACCCCAGCCGCATGCGGGCGCGGGGTGCGGGCGTGTCGGCCGCGGCTTGCCGGACAGTGGCGGGGGCCAGAGCGGCGGCCCCGGCGGAGGAGACAAACTGGCGTCGATTCATGAATGCACCTCGTAGCGGCCCGCGGCAGAAATGCGGATGCGGGCGCGAGTTCCATTTTCGGCCGGAACGGATTCGACCGGCTGCCCGTTGACGGTGATCTGCCGCCCTGGCCCGGGCGACGGCAGCAACACTTCGGTTTGAATACCGGCCGGCAGATCGAGCGTGGTCTCGAGCACGCCCAGATTCTTTTTCAAGCTGATGCGGATGGGCCCGTGCGGGGTGGGTTCGACGCCCTTGGCCCATTCCAGATCGGCCAGGTCGGGACGGATCACGGCCGCATCAAAACCGCGCGCGGTGGGCCGGATGCCGAGGATTTCCTCCATCAGCCAGGCGGTGGGGCCGCTCGACCAGCCGTGGTCCAGGCTCACGAAGAAACCGCTGGTGCCGTCGGCCTGCAAGGAAACGTGCGGCTTGTCTTTGGGCCAGTTCAAATCGTAGGATTCCCAGAAAGTGGTGGCGCCCTCCTCCAGCATGCCGCCCCAGTATTTGCGAATCCAATCGAGCGCTTCGCGGCGATGCCCCATCCGCGCCATGGCGCGCACCACGTAGTAATTGTAATAAGGACTGATCGTCCAGGCGCTGAATCGTTCATGGCCCAACTGGGACAGGACCTGGTCCCAAATGGCGGCGTACTGCTTGGGCCCGGCCAAATCGCTCAACACGGCCATGGCGTTGATCTGCCAGCGCGGTCCCCAGGCGCCCAGGTAGGCATCGAATAAGTAATGATCGGCGGCTTGCTTGAGGATGGCCGCGCGCTCGTCGAAGCGCCCGGCGGCGGCCGTGTCGCCCAGCTCGCGCAGCAGCCAGGCGCCTTCGCGATAGGCCCGATAGAATTCGATCTGGGTGCCGCGTCGCGCCTCGGCTGTATCGCCGTACAGATCCGGCGCCCAATCGACGAACGGCCAGGACTTGTTCACGTTGGCGTAAAGATGGTTCTCGTCGAGCTCGGTATCCATGTACCGCTGGAGCTCGATCAACCGCTGGTGAATGCTCTCGAGATGTTCACGATCGCCCATGTGACGGTAGTAATCGGCCTCGCCCGTCATCCAGAAGGCGGAATAGCCGGCGATGCCATTGACGTGCTGGGTCACCGGCTCGGGGCCGATCAGGTGGGTAAGCGTGTCTTCCATGAGGAACTTGTCGGCGAAGACTTTACTGATCACGTGGCCGCTCACGTCGAGGTCGCCCATCCAGCGGCCGCGGTCGCGCTTGGGGGCGTCCCAAATATCGTCCTGCATGCACAGATGCGCTGTATAAGCGCCAGCCGTCCAAATGCGATTGAGCATGGCGTCGGACGATTCGAACGAGCCCTGGTAGCGGACCGGATAGTAGATGCCGTCGAGGCGAATGGCGCGAAAGCGAACCGGCGAATCGCCGGCGGCGAAGCGGACCAGGACGTAGCGGAAGGCGCTCTTGGGACCGTGCGCGGTGGCGTGCGGCGCGATGTAGAGAGGGTTCACTCCCAGGTACTGCTGGTTGCTGCGCGCTTCGTCCTCCGATTCGCCGTATTGCACGATGACTTCGGCGGGAGCGTCGGAACCGGAGACGAATTCCACCCGGCCGACGACTTCGCGGCCGAAATCGAGCATGAGAGAGGGCGGGGCGGGATTGTCGAAGTTGCGGCCGGCGAGGCGCACGGCGAACTCGGCCGCGGGCGAAGCCGGCGGCTTTGCGCCGGTTAGCGCGGGCAGGTTGTCGAATTTGCTGCGCCCTTCGAACACGTCCGTGACGGCGACAGGGGCCAGCTCATAGCGTGCCAGGAAGGGCGAAACGCCGTCGTAACCCGGCCAATCGTACAGGCCGGCATCGCCGCTCCACTGGAAGAAATCGATGTCGCTCTCGATACCGCCCAGCGACTGGACCGGCGGCCAGGATTGGTCGTCGAAGCCGGGCTGCTGCCAGCCGGAAGCCGCTTCGAGCGTGCTTTTCCACTGCCCATCGCTGATAAGAAGGGGAGGCGCCTCGATGCCGCGGGCGGCTGGCGCGAGCTTCACCACCAGCACTTCGCCGAAAGTCTGCTGCGCCACCTTGGCGCTGTTGGCGAAGCCCGAAATGCCGCGCCCGCGGACGACTTCGAGCGCCAGGGTGTTGGCGCCGGCGTGCAATGCCGAGGCCACGCCGGCCGCGAAAACGTGCATGCCGAGCGGGTGATCGAGATCGCTCGCGACCTCATCCACCAGTTTGCCGTTGAGGAAAATACGCGCCGAGCGCGGCCCGGCCACATAGAGCGTAGCGGCATTGGGTGCGGTGGACAGAGTGAACGTGCGGCGAAAGAAGTGCGGGGCGGTTTTGTAGCTTTGCTTGGCCCAGTCGTAGCTGATTTTGGAGAGAGCCTGGGCGTCGCCGGCGGTCCAGATGTACTCTTCCGGCAACGGCCGGTGCAGCGACGACTCCAGGCGCGGATGCTCGATTTCGGCGGTGGGGTCGAGCGGTCCGGGCGGCAAACCCTGGGCGGTAACAAGCCCGGCCGCGGCCAGGCTCAGGAGGAGGAAGCGGGAAATGGACATGATCTCCTTCTTCGAATTTCTCAGTGTAGCGCCAGGCCACAATTTTCGTGGCGGACGCTCGTGCGGGGTGCGTCGAGACTCCGAACTCCTGAAGTCGTGAAATTTGGATTGAGCCAGGTTTCGGGCGTTCCAAGGTGGGACAGACCATCGTCTTTCGTGGTCTGTCGGGCC
>JBKQVG010000159.1:0-17855 GCA_052325345.1 Bryobacteraceae bacterium | reverse complement strand
CCTCAGCGACCTCACCACCATCTTCCGAGACGTCAGCGCCGCCCAGCCGGCCCTGGCCCCGGGCGGCCGCATCGTGGCCGACGGCTCCGCCATAGGCGGCGAGGAGCGGTCATCAGCATCATCACCGCGATTTCCGTGCTGGGCGTGGCGGCCGGGGTGATGGCCCTGGTGATCGCCATCGCCGTCACTTCCGGTTTCCGTTCCACCCTGGAGCGCAACCTGCTGGGCGCCATGGCCCACATCAACGTGATGGAGAAGGAGCCGCTCTACGGCATCGAAAACTGGCGCGACATGGTGGCGCGTATGCGCAAGCTGCCGCACGTCACGGCGGTGTCGCCGGCGCTCTACACCAAAGTGTTTCTGACCGGCGGACCGCAGGGCGCCGGCGCGCTGCTGAAGGGCGTGGAGGTGGATTCGGAACTCGGCATCAGCCCCATGCTCGCCCACTTGAAGAAGGGCTCCGTGGACCGGTTGCGCGATCCCAATGCCAACCCGCCCGGCATCGTGATCGGCGCGCGCATGGCGGAGGATTCCGGCATGGTGGTCGGCGCCAACATCAACGCCGTCAGCCCGGAAGGGGAATTGTCCCCGCTCGGCCCCCTGCCCGCGGTGCGCCGTTTCAAAGTGGTGGGGGTTTTCGAAACCGGCTTCTACGATATCGACGATCTCTGGGCGTTTACCAGCCTGCGGGCGGCGCAAAAATTCCTGTCGCTCGAAGACGTGGTCAACCAGATCGAGCTGAACGTGGACGACGTTCGCCTCGCGCCGGAAATCGCCCGCGAGGTGGAAAAACTGGTGGGGCCGAAATACACCACCACCACCTGGATGGAGCGCAACAAGCAACTGCTCAGCGCGCTCGCGAGCGAGCGCATCGTCACCACCATCGTCATCGGCCTGATTCTGCTGGTGGCGGCCCTCAATATTTTCATTACCCTGGTAATGATGGTGATGGAGAAATACCGGGACATCGCCATCCTGATGTCCATGGGCGCGCGCCAGGCGCAGATCCGCCGCATCTTCATGGCGCAGGGCCTGCTGATCGGAGCGCTGGGCAGCGCCATCGGTCTCACCGCCGGGTACCTGCTCTGCCATTTCGCCAACCAATACCGCTGGATAAAACTCGATGCCTCGGTTTATGCGCTCAGCTACGTGCCGTTCGAAACCCACTGGCTGGACGGCGTGTGGATCGCCGCCGTGGCGATCCTGGTGAGCTTTCTAGCGACCCTCTATCCCGCCCGCAACGCCACCCGCATCGCCCCGGCGGAAGTGCTGCGCTACGAATAGCGGGCGCCGGCGCGGGCCGCTCCGGCGCCGGGCAGCCCCGGAGGCTGGCCTGTGGCTTCCGGCATGTTAATCTGCAGTCGTGGCTTCGCGCACCCTGTACCAGGTTCTCTCCGAAACGGCGGCGGTCCATGGGGACTTGCCCGCTCTGCATCAGCCGAACGGCGACGGCTACGTGACCTACACGTGGAATGAGTACCTGCGGGCGGCGGAGGAAATCGCCGCCGGGCTGAACGCTCTGGGCGTCGGCAAAGGGCAGGTGGTGGGGCTCGATTCGGAAACCCGGCTGGAGTTCTATCTCGCCGATCTGGGCACGCTCGCCAACGGATCGATCGCGGCGGCGTTGTACCCCAGCTACCCGGCCCAGGACCTGGTGCGCACGCTCGAGAGCACCGGCGCGGTGGCCGCGTTCGTGGAAAACGCCGCAGGGTTTCAGGCGTTGCGCGCGGCCGCGGTGCGCCATTGGATTCTGCTCACCGGCGAAGCCGAGGGCGCGATGACTCTGGCCGCGCTGCGCACCATGGGCCGCGACGCGATGGCGGCCGATCCCGAATGGCGGAGGCTCTTGATTCAACGGACCAGCCCGCGCGATCCGGCCGTGCTCTACCTCACCAGCGGCGCCACCGGCGAGCCCAAGATGGCGTTGGTGACGCACGACTCGATCGTCTCGAACATCGATCTGGGGCCGGCCGTGCTGCCGCTCGGGCCGGAAGATGCGACCATCGCCTTCCTCCCCTCGGCGCACATCGCGCAGCGCGTGGTGATGGAATTCCTGATGCTGCGCTGCGGCACGCCGGTGCATTTTTCCGAAAGCCTGCTGCGCCTGCCGCAGGAAATCCGCAGCGTGCGGCCGACCATCCTGCTGGCCCCGCCGCGCATGTGGGAGCGCATCTATTCCAGCATCTGCACCGAGCTTCGCAAGCGGCCGGCGCCTTTGCGCAAGGCTTTCTATGGCTCGCTGGCGCTGGCCCTGGCGGCCGCCCGCTACCGCCACGCGGGCAAAACGGTCCCGTTGCGCCTGCGCATTCCGCTGCGGCTGGCCGACGCCGCCATGTTCCGCAAAATCCGGCAGCGCTTCGGCGGACGCGTACGGGTGGCGGCCTCCGGCGCGGCGCCGCTGGGCAAACAACTGGCCGAGTTCTACGACGCCATCGGCATGCCTCTAATCGAAGGCTATGGTCTGACCGAAGGCGGCGTGCTGACGCTGAACCCGCTCGATAAACCCAAGCCGGGAAGCATCGGCAAAGCGCTCGCCGCTTCCATCGAGCTGCGAATCTCCGCGGATGGCGAGTTGCTCGCGCGCAGTCCCACCCTGTTTTCCGGCTACTGGAACGACCCCGCCGCCAGCGCCGAAGTGCTGCGCGACGGATGGCTGCACACCGGCGACCTGGCCTACATCGGCGAAGACGGCTACGTGTACATCACCGGCCGGAAAAAGGAGCTGATCGTTTCCTCCACCGGCAAGAAAGTGTATCCGGCGCGGGTGGAAAGCCTGTTCAAGATGGAGCCGCTGGTGAGCCATGTTTTGCTGATCGGCGATCGCCTTCCCTACGTGGTCGCGCTCCTCACCCTAAACCCCGCCTCCGCCCAGGCCCTGAAAGGAATGGACCAGTGGCGGGGCCCGATGGCGCAGGCCCCAGCGGTGCAGGCGGAGATGCGCAAAGTCGTAGCGCGGGTGAACAAGCACCTGGCTCCTTTCGAGCAGGTCCGCAAATACCGCATTCTGGACCGCGAGTTTTCGATCGACAGCGGCGAGCTGACAGCCACCATGAAGGTGCGCCGCACGCAGGCCATGCAAAACTTCGAGCGGGAGATCGCGGAGCTGTACGCGGGGCGGGAGTAGAAGGCCAAGGTATCCATGTTGTGGCCATGCCATGGCGGTGCGCCGATTGCGCCGAGCAAAGCCCCATAGAATCGTCAGGCGTGGAAATCCTGCGGCGCGCGTTGCTATTCTTTGCATCGAGATCCGTAGTGCGGTCGCCCAGGTCCGATGGCCCGACGCCTAGCGCTCGGTGGAGTTAGCAGCATCCTGCCGAGCATTCATCTTAGTGTCCGTTAGCGATCAGGTCCATGACGTGTCTTTCGATGGCTGCATGGTATTGCAACGCTTCCTCAAATTCTGCCGTTCCATATTTGACGGCCTGATAGCGTGCGTTCCACGAGAAGGCGGAGAGATCCAAGTAGTCATCCGAAATAGCCGAGAGCATTGGATTGCGTGCGATATTGTCGTTTAGATCCTGATGCTTCTTACAGTGGAAATTATACTTGGCGTTATACGCCTCAATGTAGTGGAGCGCAGAGTAGAAGAGGCTTGTCAGTGCCCACCCGACAGAGGTAGGGTTATCGAGCTTGATGGATTTAGCGAACTCTTTATTCTTCTGGGCTTTACTGAGGTGCTCATCACGCGATGGCATTATCTAGGGCGCTTCTGGACGCATCCACAAGATAAAAGGAAAAGCCAAGGGACGGGAACTCACGGTAGAACGCCCTTTGCTTAGAATACACCTTACGCCGAACGTCTTTCTTAAACGATGAAAGGACCACTTCTACCGTGAATTGGTCGCGGTCCTGCGATACACGAACATCCCTCACTTCCGGAACGGAAGAGAAATCAGCCGCAATAAACTCGGTCATGTTCAGAGCCTGAAGGACCGTGCCACTGTTTGGACACACAATTATCGAACTCGTGTAGGCCACAGGAATCACCTCAGTTTTTTCACTCTCACGCTGCTTGCAGACAGCGTTTCCAAGTACGTATGCGAGTGCCGCCTCCCCAATAAGCATGAATCAGTTCTCCTTGGCCGGCTGCTGTGTGGACTGGCTGACCGTAACGACTGCATTTGGATTGACGACCGTAAGGACTGCCATACCTTCGAGAACATAGAACGGTGAACCGTCGGGCTTTGTTCTATTAAGTAACCGAAATACCCTCGAAACCAAATTTTTCATCTTTATCGTCACGCCGCCCTCTAGAGCATACTCCGACCAGCCTTCTTTTGCTGTTTCGAAGTTCAGTTCCTCTGCAGCTTCTTCCCGACCCTCAAAAACGACTATTGCTGGTCTCACTTTCCTCCCCGCTTATGGTTACTGCCCTTTTCCGTGGTGCCCGCTGTGTCGCTCAGGGCTTCCCGGCTTCGCTCTCTAAGTCCTTATCGGCTTCATATTTCGGAACCGATACGGTGCTTCTTGCAGATTGCCTGAAGCGCTCAGAGGGACTTCCCGCCGGATCATGAACGGGAGCACCCTACATTAGCGTTTCTTCGCCTTTACTCGCGGTGGGCCTTGAGCGATGCGCCTTTGACCCACTCCTCTGGCCGCTTGCCCCTCAAAGCAGAGCAGTGGTATGGGCGCGGCAGTTTCATTGTGCCACGAATTAGAGGCTCCTTGCAAGGCTTATCTTCTTGATTTGAATACCTTTACTGAAGCATCTCCTCCCACACCTGGCCTATGCTATTAAAAATGAGCTGTTTGTGGCAAAAACAAGTGTACTGCCACACCGGCCGTTCACCAGTACCGAATTGCCACGACAGGGAACTCTCCTGCGACCACCACGATAACTGGAGGCCTGAAAAAAGCCGGCGCGGGGCCGTGGAAGTTTGGCTGCAGCCGATTGAAATGGCGGAAGTTATAAAATCCTGAAGATCTGTGACCGGGTTGCGACCGGGTCTCCCACAGGGTGTCTTTACGCCAAGCCGAACGCTAAACTGGGCCCCCACGTGCCAGTCCCCTGGCTATCGCAGCGATGATCTTGCGCCCATCCGGGACTGGGCCGGCGGTTTTTTGGCGTCCCAGCGCTCACGCGCTGGGTTACTATCATTCGCCCTGCCGGGCGGGATCCCGAGCAATCGCTTCTTCACTTCGCCGTCCATTTCTGGATGCCGATGGAGAAACCGCTTTGGGCAGTCAACTCCAGGCGCAGGCCGGTGGTGGCGACGGGCTTGAACGCCAGCGTATTGAATTTGTCTTTCGCCACGCCGTAAGTGTCTGAGGTCGCCACGGGTTTCCATTCGGCACCGTCTTTATAGAGCAGGCGCCATTCGGCCGGGACGCGCACGCTGCCTTGGCCTGAATCGTCGAACCAGTAGACGGCGGATTCGGAAATCTTCACCGGTTTTTCGAAGCTGTATTCGACCGATTCACGATTGCCGCGGGCGGGATACCAGTCGAAGTAACCGCTATAGTCGTTGGAGGCGGCCGGGATCTCGCCATCCCGGATCACTTCGACGTAGCGCTGCCGCGGTTGTCCGGACACCGTGACCTTGGCTGTGGTGACTACTGTCGGGAACGGCAGCGGCTGAGCGGCGGCTGGCGCGTTGGGAAACCAGACCATCATTTGGCCGCGCCCGCGATTAGCCCACGCGTAGTACGGAATGGCGGTGAATTGCTGGTCGGTTTTGACAATGCCGCCTTGGGCGTCGTACGCCAGCGCCACGGCTTTGCCCCTCACCACCTCCACGCCGTGGAGCAGTCCGGGCCGGAACTCGGCGGCCAGCGCGGAGGAATTGGGCAGCATCAGGTTGCGCACTTTGCCGTTGGGATTGTCGGGCCATTCGGCGGCGTAGACGATGGGCCCGCGCTCGATGGCGACGCGCCCGATATCGGCGGCCACATTATCGTTGGCCACCACGCGGCGAACCGGCATGGGCAGGTTCAGCTCGATGGTATCGCCCTTGTTCCAAACGCGCTCGATGGCGACGTAGCCTTTATCCAGGCCGGCGAGGTTCCCGGCGACTGGCTTTCCGTTCACCTTCAGAGCCGGCGCGGCAGTGGAGCTATCGAGGAAGCGGTACAAATCGGTGGGCACGGGCCGATTGCGCGCCCAACCCGGAATGCGCACGCGGACGGTAAGCGGGCCAGGCAGATCGGGATCGACCGTAATTTTGACAGCGCCATCCCAGGGGTAGCGGGTATCCTGCACCATGCGGACGGCGCGGCCGTTGTCGAGCTTGATATCGGCGGTGCTGGCCACGTAGAGGTTCACCCAGATCGCATCGCCGCGCTGGGCGTAGACGTAGCCGGGCACAGAGGCCATGAAGCGGGTGATATTGCCGGGGCAGCAGGCCACGCCGAACCAGGGGCTGCGCTCGTCCTTGGCGGCGAAACCGGTGGCCTCCAGCGGGTTCTGATAAAAGAAGGTCTTGCCATCGAGGGAAACGCCGGAGATCAGGCCGTTGTAAAGAGTACGCTCCATCACGTCGATATATTTGGCGTCGGCATGGAGGAGAAACATGCGGTGATTCCAGAAATCGTTGCCCACGGCGGCGCAGGTTTCGTTGTAGGCGCTCATGTTGGGTAGCTCGTAATCGGCGCCGAAGGATTCGCCGGCGGCGCGCGCTCCGATGCCGCCGGTGAGGTGCAATTTACGGCCGGCCACGTTGTCCCAGATCCGGTCGAGGGCGTGGACATAGGCCGCGTCGCCGGTGAGCGCGGCTACGTCGGCCATACCCGAATACATATAGGTGGCGCGCACGGCGTGGCCACCGGTCACGGCTTCGGTTTGGTCGATTACTTTGCGGTGCGCTTCCACGTAGGCATTGCCGGCGCCGCGCTCGTCGTTATCGGGGCCGCGCGAATCGAGCATGAACTTGGCCAGCTTGAGGTAGCGCGCATCGCCGGTGACGCGGTAGAGCTTGACCAGGCCCATCTCGACCACCTGGTGGCCCGGCCAGATCAACCGTCTGCCAGGGCCGAAGGTGCGGTCGAGCAGGTCGGCGCTGCGGAGGGCGACGTCCAGCAGGGTACGCTTGCCGGTGGCCAGATAATGCGCCACGGCGGCCTCGTAGAGATGGCCTAAATCGTAGAGCTCGTGGCTGTTGACGCCCTCCAGGATCCAGCGTTCTTTACCCGACCAGGGGTGCGGATCGAGGGGATTGATGGTGCGCGCGGTGTAGAGGTAGCCATCCGGCTCCTGGGCGGCGGCGATCTTGCGGATCAGCTCGTCGATGTAGGCGTCGAGCTTGGGGTCCGGATGGACGCTGAGAGTGTAGGACGCACCCTCGATCACTTTGTAGACATCGGAATCGTCAAAGGGGTAGTTCGGCGCTTGGTGGTTTGCGAACGGCTCGCCGCGGAGCGATTCGGCGGCGCGGACGAAGTTTTCCACCCGGCCGGTTTCCTCCTCTTTCTGAAACGCGACAGGGATGGTGACGGTGCGGTTGATTTCGATGCGCGGCGCCCAAAAACCGTCGGTGACGTGGACGGCGGTGAAGGGGACGGGCTTCACCGGATAATCGGGCGCGGTCTGGGCCCGGCAAAGGGAAGCCAGCACAGCCAACGCCGCAAGCGCTTTCATAGAGGCCCTTTCATGGCAGCCATTATAAGTCCGGGTGACTGACGAGTGGGTTCGATCATGGCTTTGAGGGACCCAAACGTTCCTTTGTTTCCAATAACATCTTGGGTTCGTTGGCGCGAATCGTTTGCGGCCAACAGCCATTGCCGCCATCTCGCTCTTCACTGACCTCCCGACCTTTCCCAGGAATAACACATGCAGACCGGGGTTGAGAGGCAGATTTGGGCATAAGAATATGGAAATCAACCACTTATGAATGTCGGAGTGGCTGTCACTGAAAAAGGTTCGCTCCCTGCGTTTGCGCCTGGACTTGGGCCGCGCGGGTGCTATGCTGAGCGGAAAGTGCGAACGGGCCTCGGAGAATTGGAAGCGGGCACTTGCCATCTCTGGTACTGGCGTGTGCCGGAGCGATTTGGCCGACCGCTGGAAGAACTGGAGCGGCGGTTTCTGGACGCTTCCGAAGCGGAGCGATATGCGCGCTTCCGCGTGGCGCCGGCGGCGCATCTTTTCCTGGGCTCGCGCATCTTGCTGCGGACGCTGCTGTCGCGCTATTCGGCGGCGCGCCCGGAGGATTGGCATTTCGCGACGAACCGCTGGGGCCGTCCGCGAATAGCCGAGCCGGCCGAGGCCGCCCGTCTTCATTTCAACCTGTCGCATACCAGCGGGCTGGTGGTGTGCCTCACCGGAGGGAGGGAAGAATTGGGCGTGGATACGGAAACCACCCAGCGGCCGATGACGGATCTCAGGCAGATCGCCGGGCGATACTTCGCTCCCCGCGAAGTGGCGGCGTTGAGCGAGATGCCGGAAAGCGAGCGGCGGGAGCGCTTCTTCGAATTCTGGACATTGAAGGAGTCGTACATCAAGGCGCGCGGCATCGGCTTGAGCTTGGGGCTTTCGCGGTTCGGGTTTACCGTTGCCGGCGATGGGGCGACGGTGGCTTTCGAGCCAGGGTTCGACGACGATCCAGCGGGGTGGAATTTCAGGCTGTTCCGCGTGGACCCAGATTTTCTGATCGCCACCAGCGTGCGCCACCGGCCGGGCGAGGCGGTAAAGGTGACGATTCGGGACGCGGCGGAGGTGGTGGCTGAGTTCTGATCAACCGCGGCCCAGCAAGTTACTTCACGCGCCGGAGCAAGCTGTTATACGCCTCGTGAGAGCCGCCAGAACCAATGGAAGTCGTTTCCGTCGCGAAAAGCTATTTCCAAAACTCCGCTGGTGCAAGCGAGCGGAAGCTCACTTAGTTTGGCGATGTCCGTTCGCCGCAGCGGTTGGAGCGGTTGAGCTCAGCCGCCAGAAGCGGCGTGATGTCACTCTGCAATTCGGCCAGATCGGCGGTGACGGTGAAATGTAGGGGAGCGTCGGAGCTGCCGGATAACTCGGCCCAGGCGGTGATGCCGATCGACCGGCCGCCGATCGGAAGAGCCGCGTGTACCGGCGGGGTGCGCAGACTGATGGCCTCGGCCCGGTCGGCGCCGGACGCGATCGACGTAAGAAAACATACCAACACACTCCACCGTAGCGGCCTCATGAGCCAGTTGACGCACATGAGGGGCGGTAAGTTGCGGGGCGTCGCCTGTATACACGATAACCGTATATACTGAGCACAGGATGGCTGAAATCGAAGGCTTCGATTGGGACGCTGCCAACGTGGGTCACATCCTACGTCACGCGGTCACTCCCTTTGAGGTCGAAGAGGTCGCGGGCCGTCCGCACGTAACGATTCCCGCGAAGACCATCAAGGGCGAAAAGCGATGCAAGCTTTTCGGAAAAACGGCATCCGGCCGCTACCTGGTCGTGGTCTATACGATCCGCCGCACGCGGATCCGCACCGTGACGGCCTATGAAATGAACGCTGCAGAGAGGAGGAAATATGCCCCGCAAATCGACTAATGTTCCGACGTTCAAATCCGATCGAGAAGAGGCTGACTGGTATGCCACTCCCGAGGGCCGCCGGCGGACCGAGCGCGAGTTCGTGCGTGCGCTTCGTGCGGGGACCATTGGCCGGTCAGCCGGCCTTAAGGTCCCGAAAACAGATGCGAAAGCCCTCGAACGGCTCGTGGAACAGGCTAAAGAAACCGCAACTCGCGCCATTTCCATTCGCATCCCCATTGCCGATCTTGAGCGTGCCGAGCGGATTGCCGGCGAGATGGGCGTCGGCTACCAGACCGTGCTCAAGCGAGCCATTCGCGAGGGGCTGAAGAAAACCGGCTGATACCTCACCCCACCAGCACCACGTCCAGCGTGCGCGGGCCGTGTACTCCCCTGATGCGCGTCATTTCGATATCGGAGGTAGCCGAAGGGCCGGAAACGGTGGTGAGCGGGGAGTGGCGAAAATCGCGCACGCGGGCGATCGCCTCCGGCAAGGTTTCCACCAGTTGTTCGGCGCGCACCACGCACAGATGGTAATCGGGAATGAGCGTCAGGGCGCGCCGCGCTTCGCCTTTGCCGTGCCGCAGAACGATGGTTCCGGTGAACGCCACGGCGGCCAGGCAACCGGTGATGGCGCCATCGCTCGCATCCAGTTCGGCGTAGCTCAGCCCACCGGCAGCCATGTCATCCCGCACGAATTCAAATTCCGGCGGCAGCCAGGCTACGGGGAGCGAGGCTGGAATCGCCAGCCGGCGCTTGCCACGCGCGCCGAGGGCTTCGGCGATGGTCCGGGAGATGGCCGATTCGGCGGTACGATACACGATCGCGTCATAGTCGTGCAACCGGTCGATGAACAGGGCGATTCGGGCTTCGCCGTCGAGCTCGCCGGCGCGGCGATAATGGCGCGGAATCGATCCGTACTCCAACGCCCTCGCGCCGGCCTTGGCCTTGGCAATTCGCGCCAGGATCTCCTCGCGCGCCGCGCTCATACGTGCTCCTTTTGCGCCCCCGGCGCCGGTCGCTTGCTCCACCAGTCGCGAAACGATTCGCGCGGAATCGCCTGCAGATCGCGGCTGGCGGTCCAGCCGCCCAGCATGCCGGGAAGTTTGCGGATGACGCCATTATGCACCAGCGGCGCCTGGCCGATCCGCGCCAGGATCTGCGCGGTTTCGAGGTTCGACCCATCGGCTAACGCCACTGCCGCGGCCTTCATGCCGATGCGTTCGGCGAGCGGGGCGTAGCCTGCCTCCACCAGGAGGCTGCGCAGGTGAATCAAAATCTCCGGGATATTAATCTGCACCGGGCAGACCTCCAGGCAGGCGCCGCACAGGGAAGACGCGTAGGGCAGCGATTGCGAATGCTCCAGCGACTGCAACTGCGGCGTCAGAATGGCGCCGATGGGTCCCGCATAAATGGAACCGTAGGCGTGGCCGCCGGTCTGGCGGTACACCGGGCAGGCGTTCAGGCAGGCGCCGCAGCGGACACAATCGAGCGTCGCGCGCGACTCAGGGTCCGCCAGCACGCCGGTGCGCCCGTTGTCGAGCAAGATCACGTGGAATTCGCCCGGCCCGTCGCCCTCCGCCACTCCGGTCCAGATGGAGTTGTACGGGTTCATGCGCTCGCCGGTGGCGGAGCGCGCCAGTACCTGCAGGAAGACTTCCAGATCGTCGAACGCCGGAATGACTTTTTCCACGCCCACCAGGGTGATGAGCAGTTCCGGCAGGGAAACGCACATGCGCCCGTTGCCCTCCGATTCCACCACGCAGACCGAACCGGATTCGGCGATGGCGAAATTGGCGCCGCTGAAGCCCACCTTCACGCGCAGGAACTTCTCGCGCAGATAAGCGCGCGCCGCCGCCGCCAGGTCTTCGGCTTGCTCGCCGAGCTCGCTCAACCCCATCGTTTCCATAAACAGGCGGCGGATTTCGGCCTTATTGCGATGCAGCGCCGGCACCACGATGTGGGAGGGTTTGTCGTGCCCGAGCTGGATGATCAGGTCGGCCAGGTCGGTCTCGTAGGGTGCGATGCCGGCGGCTTCGAGCGACGGGTTGAGCCCGACTTCATCGGAGGTCATGGTCTTAACCTTGATGATTTCCTTAGCCTCGTGCCCGCGAAGAATTTCGATGACGATGCGGTTGGCCTCGTCGGCATCGCGCGCCCAGTGCACCTTGCCGCCGGCCGAGGCGCAGCGCCGCTCGAATTGTTCCAGGTAGTGGTCCAGGTTGGCCAGCACGTGGTCTTTGATATGGCGCGCGGCGTCGCGCAGTTCCTGCCAATCGGGCGTTTCGGCCACCGTTTTGGCGCGCTTGGCGCGGATCACGTCGGTGGCGTGGCGCACGTTGTGGCGCAATTGCGCGTTGCCCAGCAGTTCCCGCGCCGCCACCGGGAAATCGGGCGCTTCGGCCGCCTGGCCCACATGCACGCTCATTGGACTCCCCCCGTGGCGCTTTCCCGCGCCGCCAGAATTTCCGCCAGGTGCAGGCAGCGCACCGGGGCGCGTTGCCGGCTCAAACCCCCGCCGATGTGCATCAGGCAGGAATTGTCCACCGCCGTCAGCACCTCCGCTTCGGTCTCCAGCACGCCGCGGATTTTGTCGCCCAGCATGGCGGTGGAAACGTCCGGGTTCTTGATGGCGAAAGTGCCGCCGAAACCGCAGCACTGGTCGCTCGCCGCGAGCGGGATGTAGCGCAGGCCCCTCACCTGCTCGAGCAGGCGCACCGGCCGGTCGCCGATCTTCAGGCCGCGCAGCGAATGGCAGGTGGAGTGAAGCGTCACGCTGTGGGGGAACGACGCCCCGGTGTCGGTCACTCCCAGTTTGTCCACCAGCAGCTCGCAGAACTCCCACACCCGCGGCAGAAGATCCTCCACCGCGCGCGTCATTCCATGGTCGCCGGAGTCCTCCGCCAGTTTCGGGAAATGCTCGCGGATCATGGCCACGCAGGAACCGGAAGGCACGCAGACGGTCTCGGCGTCCGCAAACACTTTGAGGAAATGCCGCATCATGGCGGCGGCGTCGCGCGGGTAGCCGGTGTTGTAATGCATCTGCCCGCAGCAGGTTTGCGCCGCGCGGAACCCCACGCTATGACCCAGCCGTTCGAGCACGGCCACCACGGCTTTGCCGGTATCGGGGAAAAGCGTGTCGTTGTAACAGGTAATGAAGAGCTCGATATGCACGCGAAAAATTATGCTAGCATGCGGCTCTCAGCGAATCTTCAGGTTCCCGCTCTACGCTGGTGCCGAACCCGTCAACGGCGGGCGAAAGGATCGTACCGATGAAATCCGCTCTTCCGGCGACGCTCGCGGCCCTGCTGGCGCTCGCGGCCACGGCCTTCGCGGCTCCTCCAACTTATAAGGTGGTGAAAAGGATCAAGGTCGGCGGCGCCGGCCGTTGGGACTACGTCTACGTCGATAGCGCCAACCACCGTCTCTACGTCTCGCACGGCACCCAAACCGAGGCGATCGACACGGCGACCGACGCGCTCGCCGGCACCATCCCCGGCACCACCGGAGTGCATGGCATCGCCGTCGCGGCCGATCTGGGCAAGGGATTCACCAGCGATGGCGGCGACAACGACGTGACGGTTTTCGATCTCAAGACCCTCAAGGTGCTGAGCAAGATCAAGACCGGCCAGAACCCGGACTCGATCGTGTATGAACCGGTGTCGCACCGGGTCTTCACGCTGAACGGCCGCAGCAAGGATTCCACCGCCATCGACGCCAAAACCGGCGAGGTGATCACGGCTTCGCTGCCGGTGGGCGGCAAGCCCGAATTCGCTCAGGCGGATGGCAAGGGCAACATCTGGGTCAACATCGAGGACACCAACGAGATCGTCCAGATCGACGCCAGGAATGCGGTGGTGGTGAAGCGGTATTCCATCGCGCCCTGCGAGGGGCCGAGCGGCCTGGCCATCGATCCCAGGAAGATGCGCCTCTATTCGGTCTGCGACAACAAGACCATGATCGTGAGCGACCCGGTGGCGGGCAAGGTGCTGGCGACGCCTGCCATCGGCTCCGGGCCCGATGGAGTGGCGTTCGACGACGGCTACGCTTTCAGCGCCAATGGCGCCGACGGTAACATCACCATGGTGGGCGAGACCGCGCCCGGCAAGTTCGAGCCGGTGGCCACCATTCCCACGCAACGCGGCGCGCGCACGATTGGCGCCGACCAGAGAGCCCACAAACTGTATCTGCCGGCCGCCGAGTACGGCCCGCCCGTCCCCAGCAAAGACGGCAAGAGGAGCCGTCCGCAGGCGCTGCCGGACAGCTTCATGATCGTAGTGGTGGGCCGGTAAGAACGAAACCAGGAGGGACGGACCATTGCCGTTTGCGGTCTGTCATGCCTCGCCGCGCCTCGGCGGCCCGACAGACGACAAAAGGCAATCGTCCGTCTCACCTCTCGAAGCCAGCGCAGGCGCTCAGGCCCCAGCCTCTTCGACCGCCTTTACCGGCACAATCCGCGCCACGCGCTCCATGACCTTTTTGTTTTGCTCGGCTTTCTTCAGGTCGTAGGCCGCCTGGAGCCGCATCCATACTTCCGGCGAGCTGCCAAACAGGCGGGACACCTTCAGACACATGACGGCGGACATCGGCCTCCGCTCCGCGAGAATGTCATGGAGCATCTGGCGGGACACGCCCAGGGCTTTTGCCGCGGCCGTCACGGAGAGGCCGACAGCAGGCAGGATGTCTTGCTTGATAATCTCGCCCGGGTGGACGGGCGGCAATCCGTTCTTTCTCTCCATAGCTTTCTCTACAAGCCCTTTATGTCTGAAGCCGCCGATCACTCTTTGAGTGTAAACTATTCAGCTTACAATGTAAACTAAATAGTTGTCTCCTACCCCTTCAGCAGCCTTTCCGCCGTATTCCGGTCCGTTATCAGAACGTTGATCCAGCCTCCGGCCAGGGCACCCTTGATGGCCAGGGTTTTGCGCTTGCCGCCGGCCACACCCACCACGCGGTCGACGCGCCGGAGCTGTTCCAGCGTCATGCCAATCACGCGATCGTGCAGCGGCGAGAGCACGGGGTGGCCCTGTTCGTTGAAGAAATGCAGGCAGATATCCCCCACCGCGCCGTGCCGGCCCAGAGTGTTCAGCTCGCTTTTGGAAAATACGTTGCCGCTCTCGGCCAGCATTCGCGAGGGCTCGACCGCGCCGATGCCCACCAGCGCCAGGGTGACCCGATCGAACAGGCGCGTGGCTTCCGCCACAAAGCGGTCTTCGAGCAGAATATCGCGGGCCTTGCGCGACCCCACCACCCCCGGCGCCGGCAGCAGCGTGGCCTCGCCGTTCAACAGGTGCGCCAACCGCCTGGTCAGTTGGGTGGCGTGGACTTCCGCCCCCGGGCTTCCGATGCCGCCCAGAATCTGCAGCACCCGCGCCCCGCCCCGCGCGCTGTGGTGCATGGCGTCCACCATCGCCAGCAGCGCCGCGCTCCACGACGAAATGCCGATGACGTCGCTCGGGCTGGCCGTGGTTTCCACGAAGAATGCCGCCGCTTCCCCCAATTCGCGAATGATCTGCTCTTCGTCGTCGACGCACTCCACCACCACGGACTGCTTCAGCGCGTAGCGCTCTTGCAAGGCTTCTTCCAGATCGGGGTGCGTGCCGGAAGGCACGTTCACCGTGATCCGCACGATGCCCGATTCGCGGGCCCGGCTCAGCAGCCGGGAGATGGTGGACTGCGAGAGATTGAGGCGCTTCATGATTTCCGGCTGGCGGAGCTCCTGCTCGTAGTACATGCGCGCCACCTTGGTGACGAGGCGTAGTTCGTCGATTCGTGCCATGCTATCCTTGTGGCTTGCGGTTGACCTTGAGGCGGTGCGCGAATCTTAATTCAAATGCGCATTTCCATGCGTTACGCTAACAGGGCGGCGAAGGCGCGTCAAGCCGCCGGCCCCGGCTGGAGAGCCGGATATTTGTAACCGCGTTTCCAGCGCCTGGCGTCTCACTGGCACCAATCGCGTCAGAATGGCCCCAGACTTGCATTGGCTGCAGCACTACGCCCGCGCGTCGGGCCGCAACGAGACCGGGAGGTTGGTTTTTTGATCGCGATATTCAGGACTGTCATACTCTGCGGCGCAATCCCGCTGGTGGGCGCCGCGCAAACGGCGACCTACATCATTTCCACGGTGGCCGGATGCAACCCGGCGGTGCTGACCTCGTGCGCACCGGGCTTTGGCGGCGACACTGGCCCGGCGACCAGCGCGGAACTCTTCGACCCGCAAGGCATCCTGCTGGACTCAGCCGGCAATCTGTACATCGCCGATGCCGTCAACCAGCGCATCCGCAAGGTGACGAACGTGGCGAGCGGCACCGGCACCATCACCACCGTCGTGGGCAACGGCACGGCCAACACCAACAATCCGCCCCTGGGCGATTCCGGCGCGGCCACCGCCGCGGAACTGAACAGCCCCAACGCTCTCGCCTTCGACCCAGCCGGCAACCTCTACATCGCCGACCTGGTGGACCAGGTGGTGCGCGTGATCACGACTTCGACCGGCAACATCAATACCTATGCCGGCGTCGGCTTGACGTCCGGCTTTAAGGGCGACAGCGGCCCGGCCGGCAACGCATGGCTCTCCTTTCCCGCCGGGGTCGCGTTCGATTCGGCCGGCAACCTCTACATCGCCGACAGCAACAACCATCGCGTCCGCAAGGTCACCGGCGCCACCGGAAAGATCAGCACCGTGGCCGGCACTGGCGTCTCGGGCTATAACGGCGACGGCATCCCGGCCACTTCGGCCGAACTCTACAAACCCACCGGCGTGCTGGTGGATTCCAGCGGCAATCTCTACATCGCCGACAGCGAAAACAACCGCGTCCGCAAAGTGGACGCCTCCACGGGCATCATCACCACCGTGGCCGGCAATGGAAACGCGGGTTATTCGGGTGACGGCGTCGGAGCGACCGAGTCCTCGCTATGGCTGCCCTATGCCCTCGCCATGGATTCGGCCGGCGACCTGTTCATCGCCGACTCGCTCAATTGCCGCATCCGCGAAGTGGCGCCCAACGGCACTATCTATACCATCGCCGGCGGCTACGGCATCGGCTACAGCTACGACGGCATCCAGGCGACCTACTCGGAATTGAATATCCCCACCAGCCTGGCGATCGATGGCGCCGGCAATATCTATATCGCCGATTCCTCCAGCAACCGCATTCGCAAGCTGACGCCGCAATCCCCCGCCACGGTCCAGCTCCCCTCCGTCTCGGGTATCGCCAGCGCCAGCGCGTTCGGGGGGTTCGCGGCAGCCGCCCCGGGATCGTGGATCGAAATCTACGGCTCGAATCTCTCTTCCGCGCAACGCTCCTGGACCAGCGCCGATTTCAGCGGCAACAGCGCGCCCACTTCGCTCAGCGGCACCCGCGTGACCGTGGGCGGCTTGCCCGCTTATATCGATTTCGTCAGCGGCTACCAGGTCAACGTGCAGATTCCCTCGGGCGTCGGAAACGGGCCCCAGCCGGTCGTCGTCCAGACCGCCGCCGGTTCCAGCGCGCCGGTCAATGTCACCGTCAATTCCACCGAACCCGGACTGCTGGCTACCTCCAGTTTCGTCGTCAACAACCGCCAATACGTGCAGGCGCTGTTCGCCAACAGTTCCACCTACGTGCTGCCGCCCGGTACGATTACCGGCGTTACTTCCCAGCGGCCGCAGCCGGGGCAGATCATCACCCTTTACGGGGTCGGCTTCGGCCCGGTCATACCGGTCCTGGCGGCCGGACAGATCGCCCAGCAGCCCGACAGCCTGGCCGGCCAGTTGGCGGTCTATTTCGCCGGTGTTCCGGCCCAGGTGACTTACGCCGGATTGGCGCCGGGTTTCGTCGGGCTGTACCAGATCAACGTGGTCGTGCCCAATATCACGGCCACCGATATCGTGCCGCTGACCTTTACCCTGAACGGCGTCGCCGGGACGCAAACGTTATACACTGTGGTTCAATAGTCACAGCGATTTGCCCTGCAAATCCAGATGCTTACGGGCCTTCGACCGTCGTATGCTAGTGGTGTCGTACCAACAAAAAAGATAGGGGAAATGCGAGTGAAGTGGATGAGAAGTTTCCGTGTGCCGCTCGTGGCGCTGGCTTGCGCCGCGGGTTCTTATGCGCAATCGGTGATGGGTTTCGGCGCGATTACCGGAACCGTCACCGACGCTTATGGCGAGGGCATGCCGGATGCTGCCGTCAGCGTTCTCAATCAGAGTTTCGGGATTCATCGCGTCATCCACACCACCGACGACGGTCTGTTCGACGCACCGGCTCTTCCTCCTGGGCCGGGATACACCCTCAAGGTGACGCGTAAGAATTTCACCGCCGTACAGCTCGCCAACGTCGAGGTGCAGGTGGGACGCACCCTGAACCTGCGCATTCCGATGGCGGCCCAAAATACCAAAATGCCGTCCGACGAGCCGGAACCTTTGCGCCCG
>JBKQVG010000158.1:0-10588 GCA_052325345.1 Bryobacteraceae bacterium | reverse complement strand
AGCCGCTCGCCTTCGTAGGCAGAGAGTTGTTACGAAATGTTACGAAGAATGCAGCAACAGCCTGAAATGCTGTTGCAAATAAAGGGGTTGGTGAGCGCGGAAGGAATCGAACCTTCAACCTACTGATTAAGAGTCAGTTGCTCTGCCAGTTGAGCTACGCGCCCTGAGGGAAATCCGGGGCGTGCCGGGCACGGGCCGCGGCACTCAAAACAGTATAGCATCGCGCGCCCGCCAAGCCGGCGAACCCGGCCGCAAAACCGCAAAATACATCCTCTATTTCGTGGGATTCCATCCGTCGCTGCCGCGCAGAAAAACCTCGGGGCGAAATTGCGCGATTTCGGCGGCGGTGAGTTTGTGCGCCCATGCCACCCGATCATCCGGCCGGGCGCCGGGACCCGAGGAATTGTACTCGCCGTAGAACGCGGTCTTCTCAGCTTCCGGTTTGTTCCAGTTGTTCCAGCCGCCGGGAATAATCTGCGGCCCCATCCAGCAATCGATATAGACCACCCGCGCATAGATTCGCCAGGGACGACCCAGCGCCACTTTCGTCACCCCGTCATCGGCGGTGAGCCGCGAGCGGATAAAGACGAAGCCCGTGGGCTGGTCCGGCCGGGTGCGGCTCACGGCAGTCAGATAGCCGTTGCCGCGGCTATGGATTTCGCCGTCTTCGAAAACCGCGGCGGTGTTGCCGAAGATGAAATCCACGTGCCCGGAAATGTAGCAGTGGACGTAATACTGCCTGCCGCTGGCGGCGTACAGCGTATCCTGCCAGCCGATGAAGCGGCAGTTGCGGAAGATGGCGCGGTCGGAATGCACCGAAACCGCCACGGCCTGCGCGCCCTGGGCGGGGTTTTCGAAGGTGATGTTCTCGGCTTCAAACGCCGCGCCATTTACATCCACGGTCGCGCTGAAAAACGTGCCGCCGGTTTCCTTGGCGGTCTGCCCGTGAGTGATGATGGTGGTAGCCGCGTCCTTGCCGACAAAAGTCACTCGCGGCATATCCTGCGGCACCACCACGCGCTCGTTGTAAGTGCCGGGGCGGATTTCGATGTACAGCCGCCCGGCCGGTCCGATGGGAGCTTTGTCCAGGGCATGGTCCACGGCATTCTGCACGGTGGGGAAATTGCCGGCGCCATCCTGGGCCACCACCACGTGCACGTCCTGGGCGGCGGCCGCGAGAGCCGCCAAAGCGATACCTATGGCAACAGCAAAAGTTCGATTCGCGGGCATGAACGTTCCCATTGTAGCGCCGGCCGTCTGGATAAGATCGTAGCCGCTACGGCTTGCTATACTGAAATCAAGTCCTGGGGGACCCGGTTTTCAGTCATGCCGCTTTACGAATATCAGTGCGAAAGTTGTGGGAAGACGTTTGAAATCATTCAAAAATTTTCGGACGCGCCCCTGACGGTTCACAAAGAGTGCGGCGGCGAATTGCACCGGCTGTTCTCGCCGCCGGCTCTGCGGTTCAAAGGAACCGGCTGGTATGTAACGGACTACGCCCACGGAAACGGTTCGGCTTCGAACGGCTCCAACGGCCATCATGAGGATGGCAAGAAGGCCGAGCCGAAACCGGAATCCAAGTCCGTAGCCAAAAGCGAAAGTAAGCCCGAGAGCAAACCGGCCGGTTAATCACGCGCCGCAGGCCGCCGCGGTTTTGAGGGCAACCTTGCGCTGCGAATCGACAAAGCGATAAAAAGCCGGGTCCACCCGCACCGCCGGTTCCAATGGTCGCGTGACACGCGCCCGCGTGCGGAACTCGTACCTATCGATCGAACATACGGCCCGTCGTCCCTCCGCGCGCAGCAGTCTGCCGTAGGTCACCAGGCGCACCGGGCACTGATCGTCCAGCTTCACCGGCCAGGAGATCGAGAGCTCGATGAAGGTGTCGGTTTTCAGAGGGTTGGCAGCCAAAAAAGCCACGCCGCCGCTGCTCATATCAATGGTCACGCCCTCCCCGGAGCCGATCACAATATCGTTCTCGATCAGCTTGAAACGCATTTCCCGATGTAAAGCAAAGCGCGTCCTCGTACGCCGCTCGGTGGTTCTCGCCACCGCTGTGGATTTGTGGTTCTGCATTCCTCCGTGTCTCCTCCTAAACGGTCTACGGTCGATGTATAAAGCACGCCGCAGACCAAAATATTTGTCGATTCTATTCAGCAACTTAACGACCAGGCGGGAAGCAATGCCTACAGCCTGGACAGAGCGGCTGTAAAGGCGATGGACAGCTTCGCGAGCCGGGCACATTTATTATCTAACACTTTCGGTTTCCATTATGCCGCGTTTTGGAACCGTTCAAAGAGCGGAAGCAATCGCGGGGCTGAGTACATCTTTCCTGGGTGTACGGTGGAACACGGCTTTCACATCGGGCCAGAACTCGCGCACGAAGTTGCCGATGGCGAAGCTACCCATGTTGGCACTGCCCCAACCGAAAATGGACCGGGCGTTGCGCAGCTCCCGCGGGCTCCAGAGCGTGGCGATCGCCCAGCTTCCGTAGGCGTTGGCAGCCACCGAAAAAGCGAAGGTATGGCGGTCGTCGGGCTGGCGCGCCACCAATGTGCCGGTGACGACATGGCCGGTGCGGCGGAAAAAGCTACCCGTTCCCCGACGGCGGTAAGCGGTATCTTCCTTGTCGAGAGCTCGTACCCCGTCCTCGATGGCGGCGCCCACCACGAACTGGCCGTACAGCGACGCCACGCGTTTGCCCAGGCCAAACCGGTTGCGCGGCCACTCATCCGGCCAATCGTGGAGTTGCTCCATGACCGCGCCGGGCACGGTGGCGGTGAAAGCTTCCAGGGTGAACATTCGTTTCCAGAAGTTCGCCTTGCGGGGAGGCAGTTGCGAACTGGACTGTACCGGCGACACCGGAGCGCCGGCGGAGGGTGCGGGGGCCGTTGCGCCTCGCAGCGAACCAGTTGCGCTTGGTGAAGCCGTCTCCTCTTGTGCATGGCCGATTCGGACCGACGCCAACGAAGAGAGGCATACGAGCAGGAGGGCTGTTTTCAAAAAAACCGGTCCCTTCAGAAACCGTGTATTACCGAAAAACTATGCTTCGATTGTAGTACAAGTTAGCGTCCGATTCGGCGATCTGGCAGATTTTGCGGGTGCCGCGAACAGATTTCGCCGGCGCCAAGCTCACCGGGCCACGGCGACATTTTCCGGCTTTACGGACTGCCACGAAATAACCACTCCAATCACGAGCAACCGCTCCCTGGCGGTCGCGGCTCCGACTCAACGATACGGTGTGTCATGCCGCGAGTCAGAGCCGCGACCGCGAGGGAGCGATTGGCGCGGTTATTACGTAACGCGGTCTTACGCTCCGGCCGCCTGGAGCAGGGCGGCCAAGGTTTGTTCCGCCGTGGCGCGCCAGGAATAGCGGGCGGCTTGGAGGGGACCGGCGGCGGCGAGGCGCAGGCGTAAATCGTCGTCCGAGACCAGCCGCTCCAGGGCAAGCGCCAACCCGGCCGTGTCGCCGGGGGCGAACAACAGGGCCGCCTGGCCGGCTACGGTGGCCACCGGTTCCACCGCCGAACAGGCGGAGGGAATGCCGGCCGCGAGCGCCTCCGCCACGGGCAGTCCGAAACCTTCAAATGTCGACGGGTAAACGAAGGCCCAGGCGCGAGCGTAGAGATCGTAGAGATCCTCGCGCGGAATCCAGCCGGGGAAATCGACGGCTTCGGTCAAGCCCAATTGGTCGCGCAGCGCGAGCAGCTCACGCGCCGCGAATCCGTGTATCCCGGTCACCACCAGGCGGAAGCGGGGCTGGCTAGCGCGAAATATCGCGAAAGCACGCAGCAGGCCGTCGAGGTTCTTGTGGGGATGCAAGGTGGAGACGGTGAGCAGGAATGGCTCCGGCCGGCGGCGCCGGGCGATGTCGAAACAGCGCTCGTCGGCGCCCAGGGCAACTACCCGGATGCGCGAATCCGGCAGGCGATAGAAGTGTTTCAAATCGGCGGCGGTGGCGGGTGAATCCGCCAGCAGCAGGCTGGAGAGATGCGCGGACCAGTACAGGAAAAAATTCCAAAAGGGAAGGTCGAACCAGCGGAAGTGCTCGGGGTGGCGTTTGTGCTGCAAGTCGTGGAAGACGGTGACCTGCGGGCAGGAACACGCGAGAGGGGCGGTGAACCCCGGGTTCAGCACCACGTCCAAATTCTCCCGCAGCGCGGCCAGAGCGAGGCCGGTCTGTTCCCAAAAAAGGCGCGCCGGCCGGTTGGCCGAACGGATGGGCTGAACCAGGCTGCGAAAGTTCCCGGCGCGCGGGGCCAGGTTTCGGCCGGCTTCGCGGCCGGTGAATACCAAATAGCGGTTCACAGAATCGATTTTCGCCAGTGCGTCGAGCAGCGAGCGAAGGTAGATCTCGGTGCCTCCCACGCCTCCCGGAATGAGGTAGAGCGCGTTGATGCCGATGCGCAGCGGTTGGCTAGCCAAGGGTTCCGCCTGGAAAGTGTGAAAGAATATAGCCACAGATAAACACAGATGAACACAGATAACTGGAATCGAAGGTTTTATCTGTGTTCATCTGTGTTTATCTGTGGCTCAAATTTTGTTTTTTCACGGTATCACGGGCGCCCTCGCAGACTTCGTTCGGCCATTCCCAACGCCTCGATGGCATCCTGATTTTGGGGGTCGAGACGGAGCGCGGTGCGAAAATCTTCGACAGCCACTTGCGGCTGGCCCAGTTTGAGGCGAACCTTGCCGCGATACACGTAGGTGACCGCGAAACGAGGGTCGATCTGCTCGGCGGTGCGAAGGGCGTCCAGGGCCTGCGGGAATTCGTTGCGCTCGGCAAACACCTTCGCGATCTGGGTATAGACGTGGGCCGAACGATCGATGGCGGCGGCCTGGCGAAGTTTTTCGATGGCCTGCTCGGGACGGTTCAGGCAATCGTAGGCCAGGCCCCAATCCACCAGCAGGCCGTAGTCGGGGGCGCCGATTGCGGCCGCTCTTTGAAATTCTCGAACCGCCAGATCGCAGCGATTCTCGTCCATGTAGGCCTGAGCCAGGTGAAAATGCCCGCGATAGTTGTTGGGGGTCTTTTCCACGCTGTCGGTCCAGAGAGCGACTTCATCGCCGTAGAGCGCGGCGCGGGCGTGGGTGACGGTGGCGGCGGCGACCAGCACCAGGGCGCAAACGGCTCCCAGGGTACGCGGCGCGAGCCTCGCGCGGAGCAGCAATTCCAGCAGGATGAGCAGCAGGCCGAGCATCGAAAAGTAAGCCCGCCTTTCGGCGACCGCGTCGGCAATGGGCAGAATCGAAGACGTGGGAGCCATCATGACGAGATACACCAGCAGCCCAAAGGCGGCGAGGCGGAAACGCCGGCGCAAAAACCAGGCGGCCGCGACCAATGCCAGCCACGCCACCAGGCCGAAGATGGCCCCATGTTCGATGAGCGAGTGCGAGATTGGAAAATGCCAGTCGACATTCAGCCAGGCGGGGCAGACAAACTCCAGCGCGTATACGAACAGGGCGCGGCACTGGGTGAAGAAATATTGATACCAGGTGAAGTCTTTCAGGCCAAAACCGGCGCTGCCGCCGGCCACGATCAGGTTGCGAAACAGGTAGAGGCCCCCGGCGGCGGCCAGGCCGAGCGGGACATAGAGCCTCCAGTTGGCGCGGATACCCTGAAACGAAAACGCCTTTTCGGGCGAAGCGGGATTCCACCAGAAATCGGTGAGCAGCAGCAGGGCCGGCAGGACCAGGGTTTGCTCTTTGGTCAGCAGCGCGGCGCCGAACAAAAGAAACACCGCCGCGGGCGCGCCCCAGGAGACCGCGGCCGTTTGGGGATAGAGAAAAACCGCATAGGCGGCCAGGGCCAAGGCGGTGCTCAGCGATTCGCTGCGTCCGGCCAGGTAGGCGACGGCTTCGGAATTGAGCGGGTGAAGCAGGTACAAGGCGCCGGCGAAGGCGGCCATCCAGGTCCGTTTGGGGTCGCCGACACCGGCCCATTCGAGCAGCCGCCGGACGATCAGACCGATGAGGCCGCCGGCCGCCAGGTGAATCAGCACGTTTCCGAAATGGTAGGCGTAGGTGGTGTCACCGGCCATACGGGCGCTGAGCCAATAGCTGGCCATCAGCAGCGGCCGAACGCCCTGAACCCAGTCGCTCAACGGGCTATCCGCCCCTGGCAGAGCGAATTTCAGATAGGTATCGTCGAACAGGAACGGCCCGTACATGGCGGGTCCATAGGCCCAGACGGTGAGAGCGGCGGCCACCAGCGCGGCCAGCAGGTAGGGGAGCCAAGGGTGCGATGTGGCGGCGGACGATGCCTTAGCCGATTTGGCGGCGTGCCTGGTTTCGGGCGCGGAGCTGCCCCCGGCTCGCCCGCCGGGCTGGGGGCCGGATTTTTTCGATTTAGCCTTCATGCTTTTCCAGGTTTCGCAGGCGATGCTCCAGAATGGCCACGCGCTGGGCGAGAGCGATGTTGTTGTCGCGCAAATGCGAGATCACCACCGACGAGCGAAAGGCCAGCACCAGCAGCACTGCCGCCCCCAGCAGGAACAGCGCGAGCGGCGAATCGGGCAATCCCAACAGGTTGCGTACCGTGTCCAGCAGGCCGCGCCAGAGAGAGAGCACCAGCATGGCTACCGAGGCCGCGAGCCAGGTCACCGAATATTCCACCCGGATATGGGCGCGCCGCAGCGAGGTGAGAACCATCGCCAGGAGCAGAATACTAACGCCCGTGGTGACATGCAGCAAACGATCCATCGAACCTCCTTGACCCTCACGGCTTGGAAGGGCCCCGCCCGCGGCGCTCGTACTTGAGCACGTTGACGAATACTCCGAGCAGCACGTGGACAATGTAGTACAACGATTTTCGGGCCGTCAAGGTGGACCGGCCCGCCAGCCGGGGACGCATGCGGCAGGGGATTTCCTCGAAGCGGAAGCGGCGGCGCTGCAGCACCACCAGCGCCTCGATTTCAGGGTATTCGAGCGGAAAACTGCGGCTGAACACATCCAGGGCACGCCGGTTGACGCCCACAAAACCGGACGTGGGGTCGCGCACGGGCTTCCCCAGAATAGGGCGCAACATGAGCCGGAAGAACCAGATGCCTACCGAGCGGACCCAGCCGGTGCGCCAGGCGCCATCTTCGGAGGTGCGGCAGCCGATGACCATCTCGCAGCCGGTCTGCCGCAAGCGCTCGAGGAGGCGCGGAATATCGCGCGGATCGTGCTGGCCGTCGCCGTCCACGCGGATCACGTACTCGTAGCCCATTTCATAGGCCAGTTTGTAACCGGCCTGCAGGCATCCGCCGAGGCCCAGATGATGGGGCAAGGGAAGGATTTCGGCGCCGGCTTCGGCGGCCAGGCCGACGGTGCTGTCGCCCGAGCAATCGTCGATTACCAGCACGGGCACGCCCGGCACGGCGTCCTTTACCGAGCGGACCACCTGTGCAATGGCGCCCTCCTCGTTGTACGCCGGCACGATCACGAGCAACGCGCCGGGACGGTTTGCGCGGATCAAAGCGCGGCTATCCTCCGGAGCCGGATGGAGTGAGCGCGCAACAGGTGGCGGAAGACGGCCGGCGTAATGCGCGCGCGGGCCCGGATTTCGCGGCGCTGGCGCCAGAGCCGGCCGCCGCGAGCCAGGAGCGCGAAATGGGCGCGCAGAACGCACCACAGCAGTTTGGGCCCGGCCTGGCCACTGCTGCGAAATCGCGCCGCGCTGCCGCGCCCGCCGAGCAAGAACCAGATGTGCCAAAAGTACCGTATCGCGGCAGCCGGTGGAACCGCCGCCAGCATCCAGCCGGGAAAGTTCTTCACTGCCACGAAGAGCCGATTGCGTTCCACATAGTAAGCCTTTAGCGCGGAGGCGGCGCCGGCCGAATGGGAATAGTGGTGCTCGACCACGGCGCGCGGGGCGTAAATGCATTTCCATCCGGCCCAGCGGGCGCGCAGGCCCAGGTCGGTATCTTCGCAATACAGAAAGAAAGCCTCGTCGAAGCCGCCCAACTGCTCGAGCATGGCGCGGCGGTAGAGAGCCGCGCATCCGCTGGGGAACAGGGCCTCTTCCGTCACCGGGAAATCGTCCGGCAGGCGACCGTGGCCGCGTTGCTTGCTCGAACCGTCGCGCGCCACCAGCATTCCCGCCGAATCGATGCGGTCTTCGCCGAACAGGCGGATTTGGGGCGCGCACATGCCGGCATCGGGACGCCGCTCGAGTGCCCTCAGCATTTCGTCCAGCCATTCCGGGTGCGGCGCGGCGTCGTCGTTCAAAGTGGCCAGGTAGGGAGAAGCGGACGCCGCCATGGCCTGGTTGATGGCGGCGCCGTAACCCACGTTGCGTTGATTCTCGAAGACTTTGGCGAAACCATCCAGGCCGGCCTCGCGGAGGGTGCGCGCCGCCCGTCCGGCGCCGCTGTTATCGACCACGAGCACCTCAAAATCCTGGCGGATCTGCCGCTTCAAAGAGGTCAGGCATTCGACCAATCGGACGTCCGCCGACAAGGTAGGAACGACTACAGCAACCAGACTCTCCGGCAAGCCTAAATTATAGCCAAAAATATTTGAGATTTCGAAAACCGGGGAGTCAGGAGCCAGAAGTCAGAATTCCTGCCGGCTTTTGATTCCATCGGTCGCCTGAGCCATGATCTTGTTGTCAAGGCAAGAACAGGAGGAGGCGACCGATGGAAACCTCCTGCAAGCTGTTCGGTAGCCTGCTGGCTTTGGTATGTATACCACTGTTTCGACCATATCGTCATCCAGGGGTACCTTTCGCTGTTGAGTCGCCCCGAGCCCATCGTCCATTTCTTCCGCGATGTGGGTGGCGTCTAAGGGTAAAGCCTACGCCACGATTTGGTATCCAGCATCGCGTCTACAGCGGCTCGGCATCCACTCCGGCCGCGGCCAGAGCCGATTCCACTTCGGCCAGGCGGAGGCGGGTGGCATCGTATTCCACCGTAAGGCTATCCAGGGAGGGGGCAAGCGACAGCTTTTGGATGCCATAAAGCGCATGAGCCTGGGCCAGACGCGCCAGCGCGGCTTCATCGGGCGGCTTCAACAGGCGGAAGCGCTTTTCGAGCTTGGTCATTGGAATTCCAGGATACCAGAGCCAAACAACCGTGCAGGCGAAAACGCCTACTCCACGTACCTACTACCGGCCAATTTCCTTGCGCTGGTCGCCAGGGCCGATTCCCAACCGATTGGGACGGTCGCGGACGGCCGGTCGGCCGGACTCGGAACCATTGCGGTGTTCTAAGAGAGATTGCCCTTGCTGTTATCCAGGGTTATGGCACCCGACAGGTACGCCCGGAACTGGTTTTGCGCGCAAAGTGGGTTCAGCATGGGATTGTAACGGGGGAAACGAAGAACATGACGATTCAATATAGCAATGGAATTCGAATGGAAGCGATTCTTCTTTCGCGCGACGGCGAGCGGATGCGCGCAGCCGTGGAGGGAAGCTCCGACGCGGTAGAATTCGTCCAGCGCGGCAGCGTCTGGATTTCCGACGACTGCGAGCCGGTCCGCATCGAATTTGCCTGGCAGAAGAAGACTCGCCAGGAACTCATCGACGAAGCCGACTGCGTCTGCTCCCGCGCGCTGGCTGCCCGCCTGATCCACAATCTCCTGAACGATGGGCCCGGCGACCAATCCGCGCCGTCGGCCGCCAGCCCGGTTGTGACCGATCTCGCCACGCTCGGCGACAAAGCGGCGTTGGCGTAGGACGGGCGATTCCATATGGTTGGGATTTACGGCGCCAGCGGCAGCGTCTTCCACAGCGTACGGAAACCCGCCGGCAAAGCCAGTTTGTCCCCATGGAAGAAGAATGTGGCTACCCCAGGCAGGTTGTAGGTCCAGATCGTCTCGCTGGTTTGCCTGATTTCCCCCAGCCTGCCGAGACGCATTTCGTCCGGCTCATACGGGGTGCGAAGCCTCGCCTCCACGCCGGGTGCGGCGCCGATGTCCACCAGGCCGGCATAAAACCGGTAGTGGATTCCCTGCAACTCCACCTCGGTGAACTCCAGCCCAACGATCAGGTACGGGAAAGGGTCGGTGTAATGTTCCAGACGCCGTATCCGTCCGCGCACCGGCGAACCCGCGGCAATCGTCAGGCCGCCCTTCGAGGTCACGGTCGATGCAACTACGCCATCGATCAACGCGCCCACCGCCATGTCGGAGGCGATCCGGCCGCGTAGCTTCACCGCGATCTCGAGCCCCGCGGGCAGCGGTCGCAGCGTGTCGTCGACGGAGGCCGTGCCGAAACGCGCCGGCCGGTGGGCGGCGCCCGGCGCGTCGAAGTCGATCGAGGTGTCCGCCTCGAACGCGCGGCAGTGGCTGAACTCGATCCGGTTGTAGAAGGTCTCGCCGGATTCTTTCACCATGCGGAAATCCGCGGTCTGCGGCAACAGCACATCCAGACTGCCGCTGAGACGGGTGCGCGCATAATCGATGGTCGTCACCATTTCGGTGAGAGCCAGCACCGGCGGAATGTCCTCGGCATCCAGTTCCAGCCGGACCACATTACGACCTGACCAGCCCCGCCGAGCCGCGGCAGATCTCGTTCCTGCCCGTGGCGGGGGTCGGGGTGCACCGGCTGTGGTACCCCGGCGGCCGGTGGGCCTACGCCTCCGTGCTGCCCGACGGGTTCTCCGAC
>JBKQVG010000157.1:0-24262 GCA_052325345.1 Bryobacteraceae bacterium | reverse complement strand
CGAATCAGAATCGACGTGGCGGCCGCTCCGCTCACGCGCAGAAATTGCTTTCGACTGAAGCGCTCGATGGAATTCATCGGTAACTTCCCCTCCCAAGCCAGTATATCGGCGCACGGTAACAAGGTGGCGACAGGGTGTGTGCCTGGCGGAGAAAATTGTAAAAGGGTGGCGGCACGCACGAGTGCGCCACGTTTAAGCGCCGGCCGCTAGCTCTGCATCCGGCTGGGAGCCAGGTGCTGCTGCTTGACCCAGCGCAGGCGGCCCTGGTGTTCCTGGTGGAGCGTGGCAAAAGCCGCCCAGTAATAGCCGACTACGAACAGCGCCAAAAACGGGATCGAGAGGTAATTGTAGGTTTCGATGGCGAACACGATCGTCCCCACGAAGTACGTCCCCACCAGCAGCTCCGCATACGGCAGCCAGCCGCTCCGGCGCCGGTATTTCTTGACCTCCAGGTTTACCGCGCGGTCGCCGACGGCATACTTGGGGGTGCGCACAAAAGCCGTTTCGACTCCGAACAACGCCTCCAGCACGGCGCGCGTGTTGACGATGGTCAGCGCCACGCCGGTGGCCATCAACATCGGCAGCATCAGAATCGAGCGCTTCCAGCTCTTGGGATGGAGTTCCCGCTGCGCCACCACATAAAACGCCGATATCGACCAGAACGACGCCACAATCAGCGGCATGTCGATCAGCAGCATGTGCCAGACGCCCATGTAGAAGCGCACGATCATCACCGGCAGCATCAGCGCGGAAACCACGATCATGAGCGGGTAGGAGATGTTCGGCGTCAGGTGCAGAAATGCTTCCGCCTTCACCCGCTTCGGGATATCGGCCTTGAGCAGGGAAGGCAGCAGTTTCTTGGCTACCTGCGTCAGCCCCTTGGCCCAGCGCGCCTGCTGCACCTGGAAGCCGTGCATTTCCACCGGCAGCTCCGAAGGGCAATCCAGACCCGGCAGGTACACGAACCGCCAGCCCTTCAATTGCGCGCGATAGCTTAGGTCCGAATCCTCGGTGAGCGTGTCGTGCTGCCACCCGCCGGCGTCGTCGATCATCGCCTTGCGCAAAATTCCGGCCGTGCCGTTGAAGTTGAAGAACAGCCCCGCCCGCGACCGCGACCCGTGCTCCAGAATAAAGTGGCCGTCCAGCAGCATCGCTTCCACTTCCGTGAGGAAGTTATAGTCGCGATTCAGATAGCTCCATCGCGTCTGCACCACGCCCACCTTGGGATCGACGAAAAAATCCACCGTGCGATTGAGAAACTCCGACGGAGGGCAGAAATCCGCGTCGAAAATCGCCACCAACTCGCCCGTCGCCGTCTTCAACCCTTCCTGCAGCGCCCCCGCCTTGTACCCGTGACGGTTTGTCCGGTGATGATACTCGATCGGGTACCCCATGTTGCGGTAGCGCTCCACCAGGGCTTCGGCAAACGGAGCCGTGTCGTCCGTGGAATCGTCCAGCACCTGAATCTGCAGCAGCTCCCGCGGATAGTCCATCTTCACCACTTCATCGATCAGGCGCTCCACTACATAGCGTTCGTTGTACAGCGGAAGCTGGATCGTTACCGGCGGACGTTGCTCGAAGCGCCGCGGCGGCCCCGCGGTGGCTTTCCTGCGGTGCTTGAAGTAGGTGCGCATGATTTCGTACCGGTGCAAACCGTACACCGACAGAATCACCAGCACCGTGAAATACGGAATCATCATCGCCCAGTCGAACCACCCCAACTGATGGATTCCGGCGAAAGGCGTTTCCGCAAACATTTGCGAAATGCGATCGGGGGTGGAACGAACCACCAGAATCGCTAGAGGTGCAAAGGGCATAGCCAAGTGCGTCGTCTTACAAACTCGTTCACGTCCAGGCCGGTAGCCTTCGGTGATTTGCGGCTCCGGCGTGGCCGGTCGCTGACCGTGGATGACTGAAAGCTTCGGCCGCTAAACGATAACCGATTTCGGGGCCCCTATTATCTTAGCAAAATGTCAACTGCCGATAACCCGCGCCATCCTGCCATTAACGTTAGCGGCGTTCATTACGATACACCACTCCGTCCTTCATTACAAACTCGATCTTTTCCACCTGCCGGATACTCTCCAGCGGGTTTCCGGGGCATGCCACGATATCGGCCAGTTTCCCCGTTTCCAGCGTGCCGCGGTCGGTGACTCCCAGTTCTTCGGCGTCCACCGACGTGCCGGCTTTCAGCGCGTCCGCCGGCTTCATCCCCAGGCTCACCAGCAGGCCGAATTCGCCGGCGTTCTTCCCGTGCGGATACACCGCCGCGTCCGTTCCTACTCCGATGCGGATGCCGCGGGCGATGGCCTTGCGCACCGTCGCGTCGAGCGCCGCCATGGCCGCCCGGGCTTTCTGCGCCACCGCCGGCGGCAGGTAGCCGTCCGTCAGGTTCTGCTTCACGCCCTCGATCGCCATGAGGGTCGGATTGTAGAACGTTCCGCGGGTCTTCATCATGTCCAGCGCCTCGTCGTCCAGAAACGTGCCGTGCTCGATGGAATCGATCCCGGCCCGGATGGCGCGCTTGGCGCCGGTGGCCCCGTGCGCGTGCGCCGCCGTCTTCCGCCGCAGCGCGTGGGCTTCGTCCACCAGCGCATCCAGCTCCGCCTGCGTCAGTTGCGGCGTATCCACGTCGTCGGTCAGCGACAGCACGCCCCCGGTGGCGCAGACCTTAATCACGTCCGCGCCGTTCTTGACGTTGTAGCGCACCGCTACCCGGGCCTCGTCCGGTGAATCGATCACCCCGTTGGCGAATCCCGGCTCGCGCCCGAACAGCGTCGGTGAGAACCCCGCCGTGGGATCGCAGTGGCCGCCCGTCGATCCCAGCGCGTGTACCGATACCAGCATGCGCGGGCCCGCGATCCGGCCGTCGCGAATGGCGTTGCGCAAACCCACGTCGATGAAATCGCTCGATCCCACGTCGCGCACCGTCGTAAATCCCGCCATCAGCGTCACCCGCGCGTTCTCGGCCGCGTCCAGCGCCCGCTCCGCCACCGGCTTCTGCACCTCCGCCAGAATTCCATTCCGGTAGTCCATCTCAAACGGCATGGAAAGGTGCGTGTGCGCGTCCATCAATCCCGGCAATAGCGTCGCATCGCCCAGGTCGATGGTTTCGGCGCCCGCCGGAACCGCCGCGCCGCCGCCCACGCCCGCAATCCTGTTCCCCGTAACCACGATCAGTCCGGGCACGGCCGCTTGCCCACTCTTCCCGTCGAACATCCGCGCCGCCTTCAGCACGTAGGTCTTGTCCGCCGCGGAGAGCGCCAGCGGCAGCACCGCCGCAATCAGCCAAATCGGTCTCATATTCAAGCTATGGTAAACCAGGTTCCCGAGATGGTGGGGTTGAAGGCGGTGACGCGGAACGGTTTGTGCCCTTAGCCGTGTAGCGCTTCGTATATGCAACCTGATACGATAACGGCGTGGTGATTTCCGGGTTTGAGTGGGATGATGACAACATCTCTCATATCGAGAGGCACGAATTCACGCCGGAAGAGGTGGAGGAAGTCTTCGCAGGTAACCACAAGGTCAGGCGAACTCGGCAAAAGCGATACATCGCGTTAGGCGAAACGCTGGACGGCCGCCTGGCTTTTGTCGTATTTCGGCGATTATCCGGCCTGGTGAGAGTGATCACCGCCCGGGATATGGACACAAGTGAACGGCGGCTTTTTCGCCGTAAGTAGGCAGAGCAAATGAAGAAGAAACTCTCTCCCGCAAAGTCGCCGCTCCCGAAGTTTCCATCCGACCAGGAAGCCGCGGAGTATTTCGAAAGCCACTCCGTCGCCGGTGTGTGGGATCGGTTGTCCGAGGCTCCGCAGGCCAAACCGTCGGCGGCGCTGGCCAGGAGGATCCGCGCCCGCCACGCCAGCGCAAAGTCGCCGATCTCCCTTCGGTTGGCTCCCGAACAGATCGCCGCGGCAAAGCACATCGCGGCGGCGAAGTCGGTCGGCTACCAGACACAGCTTCGGATGTGGATTGCCGAAGGTATCCGGCGCGAAGCAAAGCGCGCCTAGCTATTCTCGTCGAACAGCAGTTTCACAGAGCCACGCGCCTGCCCATCCTTGCGGCAAATTCGTAGACGGCACGAAAATCGTCCGGCTCCAGTTCCGGGTAGTCATCCAGGATTTGCTGTTCCGTCATGCCTGCGGCAAGCCAACTCAACACGTCCCATACAGTGATGCGCAACCCGCCGACACACGGCTGGCCCGAGCGTTTGCCCGGTTCGATCGTAATGCGGGGACACATGCTCCGAGCATATGATTGGCGCCGCAACGAAGCGCCGGCATTTCTCCCGACAAACCGGTGGCTGGCGCCGCGGTAGCCGCAACACGCAACTTAACGGTTGCATTTTGTTCCCGCCTCTGCTAACATGCAACTCGGAGGTTGCATGAATACAGATCGTATCGAGAAGAAGGTTTTGTTGCACGCGCCCCGGAACCGGGTCTGGCGCGCGCTCGCGGATTCCACCGAGTTCGGCGCCTGGTTTGGCATGAGGTTCGATGGCCCCTTCGCGCCGGGCGCCCGCAGGCGCGCGACAATCGTGCCCACCACGGTCGATGCCGAGGTCGCCAAGGCCCAGAAGCCGTACGAAGGCGTAGCGTTCGAGATCGCCATCGAGCGGATGGAGCCGGAGCGGTTATTCTCTTTCCGCTGGCATCCCGGCGCGGTCGAGCCCGGCTACGACTACGCCGCCGAGCCGACCACGCTGGTGGTCTTCGAGCTCGAGGAGGCAGCCGGCGGCATCCTGCTGACCGTGACCGAGTCCGGCTTCGATCAAATTCCGCTGGCGCGCCGGGCCAAGGCCTTCGCCTCCAACGAAGGCGGTTGGAGCATGGTGGTCAAACTGATCGAGCGGTACTTGGGCGATGCGCGGTAGCTGGCAAGTCCGGGCAAAACCGAAAGACTCCGCGCGCCTTTTCGCCGCCCTGGGCGATGAAACTCGCTTACGCCTCGTCGCCCGCCTCTGCGATGGCGGTCCGATGTCGATCTCGAGGCTCACGGAGGGCTCCAAAGTCACTCGCCAGGCCATCACCAAACACTTGCGGGTGATGGAGGGATCGGGTCTTGTCCGCAGCGCGCGGCAAGGGCGCGAGAGCGTTTGGCAATTGAATCCGCGGCGCCTGGAAGCAGCCCGCCGCTACCTCGACACGATCTCTAAGCAGTGGGACGCCGCCCTTGACAGGTTGAGGGAGTTCGTCGAGGACACACCGCACAGCCGCTGAGCAGGGCTGCCGGTCGATGAGGGCCGACAGACCACAAAATGCGATGGTCTGCCCCATCGCTTAGTCTTCGTCGTGCTGCGCCGCCAGTTTCGTCACCACCGACAGGTCTTCGAGCGTGGTCACGTCGCCCGTCACCGCGTTCGAGGTCACGATCTCGCGCAGCAGCCGCCGCATGATTTTGCCGCTGCGCGTCTTGGGCAGCGAATCCGTGAACCGGATCTGCTCCGGCTTGGCGAAGCCGCCGATTTCGTGCGCCACCCACTTGCGCAGTTCCTCGCCCAACTGGCCGTGGTCCCAGCGGCCCTTCTTCAGGGTCACGAAACAGGCTATCGCTTGCCCCGTGATCTCGTGCGGTTTGCTCACCACCGCGGCCTCCGCCACCGCCGGGTGCCGCACCAGCGCGGATTCGATCTCCATCGTGCTCAGCCGGTGCCCGCTGACGTTCATGACGTCGTCGATGCGCCCCAGGATCCAGTAGTAGCCGTCTTCGTCGCGCCGCGCCGCATCCCCCGCCAGGTACACTCCGTCGACGCGCTCCCAGTATTGCTGCCGGTAGCGATCCGGCTCCCGCCACAGCGTGCGCGCGATGCTCGGCCACGGCCGGCGGACGATCAGGAAACCCTCCTGGTTCACACCCACCGGTTCGCCCTGCAGGTTCACGATATCGGCCAGAATGCCCGGCATGGGCAGCGTCCCCGAGCCCGGTTTCAGCGGCACCGCTCCCGGCATCGGCGCGATCATGATGCTGCCGGTTTCCGTCTGCCACCAGGTGTCCACAATCGGGCAGCGTTCCTTGCCGATGGTCTTGTAATACCACTCCCACGCCGCCGGGTTGATCGGTTCTCCCACCGAGCCCAGCAGCCGCAGGCTCGAAAGATCGTGCCCGTGGGGCCATTGGTTGCCCTGCTTGATGAAGGCGCGGATCGCCGTGGGCGAGGTATAAAAGATGTTGACTTTGTACTTTTCAACCAGCCGCCAGAACCGGTCCGGTTGCGGAAAATCCGGCGCGCCTTCGTACATCATCGTGGTCGCCCCCGCCGCCAGCGGCCCGTACACGATGTAGCTGTGCCCGGTCACCCAGCCGATATCCGCCGTGCACCAAAACGTGTCCTCGTCGCGCAGGTCGAACACCCACTTCATGGTTACGCTGGTCTCGAGCAGGTAGCCGGCCGTGGTGTGCACGATGCCCTTCGGCTTGCCCGTCGTCCCCGAGGTGTAGAGCACGAACAGCGGATGCTCGCTATCGAGCGGCTCCGCCGGCGAGACCTCGCTCACTCCCTCGTCCAGCTCGTGCCACCAGTGATCGCGCCCGGGTTGCATTTCCACCGCTCCCCCCGTGCGCCGCAGTACGATCACGTCCTTCACGCTGGGACATTGCGGCAGCGCTTCATCCACCGCTTTCTTGAGCGGAACTTCCTTGCCGCGCCGCCACGCCCCGTCGCAGGTGATCACCACCGCCGCTTCCAGGTCCTCGATCCGGGTCTTCAGCGCCTCGGCCGAAAACCCGCCGAATACCACGCTGTGGATGATGCCCAGCCGCGCGCAGGCCAGCAACGCTACCGGCAGCTCCGGCACCATCCCCATATAAAGGATGGCGCGGTCGCCCGTCTTCAATCCCCGCCCCTTCAGCACGTTCGCGAAGCGGCACACCAGCCGGTGCAGTTCCTGGTATGAAATCTGGCGCTGATCCCCCGGCTCGCCTTCCCACAAAATCGCTACCTTGTTCTTCCGGTGAGTAGCCAGGTGCCGGTCCACGCAATTGTAGGAGGCGTTGATCTTGCCCCCCACGAACCACTTGGCAAAAGGCGGATTCCACTCGAAAACGTGGTTCCACTTCTCGAACCACTCGAGCTCCCGCTCCGCCAGCTCGCCCCAGAATTCTTCCGGCTTCTCGGCTGCCCTCCGGTACAGTTCCCGGTAACCTTCCAAGCTGCCGACGTGGGCCCGGCGGGCAAACTCCGCAGCCGGCGTGTAGACGTTGGGTTGCGCCATGCCAGAAATATTAACAGACTGCGGTTTTACTCGCCGATGATCTTCACCAGCACCCGCTTTCGCCGCCGGCCGTCGAACTCGCCGTAGAAGATCTGCTCCCAGGGCCCGAAATCGAGCTGTCCCTCGGTTACCGCCACCACCACTTCGCGTCCCATGATCTGCCGCTTCATGTGGGCGTCCGCGTTGTCCTCCCCGGTTCGGTTATGCTGGTATTTCGAAACCGGCTCGTGCGGCGCCAGTTGTTCCAGCCAGCGGTCGTAATCCTGGTGCAGTCCGCTTTCGTCGTCGTTGATGAACACCGACGCCGTGATGTGCATCGCGTTCACCAGCACCAGCCCTTCCCGCACGCCGCTTTCCCGTAAACACTTCTCGACTTCCGGCGTAATGTTGACGAACCCCCGCCGCGAGGGCACCTCGAACCACAATTCCCGGCGATAGCTTTTCATGGTGAAAAACGCTCTCTTTGAGATTATAAAGAATCGAATTCGGGCCGCCGATGAACGCGGATAAAGAAATCAATGCATTGTTCCGCGTTCGCCGGCGTTCCCCCGCGGCTCAAATTTTGAATTCTTACGGATCCATAATGGAGCGGGCTTGTGTTCTGCAACTGTATTTAAGCGCTCGTCGAGCGCCGCGTGTTACACTGCCAGAATAGAGATGCTCCCCGACTTGAAGTTGGTGATCCGGCTCCAGGAATTGGATAGCCGTCTGGGCGAACTGGAGCGCGAAGTTGCCGCATTGCCCAGGCACATCGCGGAAATCCGAAAAAAGTTGATCTCGCACGAGCGGAAGCTGGAAGCCGACCGCGCCGCGCTCGCCGCCAATCAGAAGGAGCGCAAGCAGCGCGACGGCGATATCCAGATCCAGGAGCAGAAGATTTCGAAGCTGAAAGACCAGATGCTCCAGGCCAAAACCAACGATCAATACCGGGCCTTTCAGAACGAGATCGAATTCTGCCAGCAGGAAGTCCGCAAGTTCGAAGACCGCATCCTGGAATTAATGACCGAATCCGAACCGCTGGAACGGGCGGTGAAGGCGGCGGAAGCGTCGCTAAAAGCGGAAAAGGCGGAAGTCGATGCCGAAACGCAGAAGGCCCGTGAGCGTACCGACAAGGATCAGCGGGCGCTGGACGAGTTGCGGAAAGAACGCGGTGTGATCGTTTCGGAAGTCGCCAAAGCCACCTATCAGCGGTACGAAAAAACCCGCAAGGCGCGCAAGGGGCTTGCAGTGGCGGAGGCCATCGACGGGCGATGTTCCGCCTGCCAGATGGCGATGCGGCAGCAATTTTTGCAAGACCTCCGCAAGGGAGAGCAGGTCATGGTTTGCGAAAGCTGCCAGAGAATCCTGTATTACAACCCGCCGGTGCCGGTGGAAGACCTGGCCGGCGCCTCGGTCGAAGCTGCGCGGCAGTAGCCAACCGCTTTTTCCCATCGGCCGCCGGCGATCAGCGCTCCGGCGCCGATCGCTCCGCACGTCCGCCGCGGGCTTACTTGTTCCCCCAGCTATAACCCACCCAAACCGTTTCTTCCGTCACGAACGAACTGCCGTACTGCGTCAGATTGTTCACCCAGTGCGCCTTGAACTGAGGCTCGATAAACATATGATCGGTGACATAGATCATGACTCCGGCGCCGAAGTTGGCCGCAAAGTGGTTGGAACTCCCGAAATAGGATGAGTAACTTTGGCTGCCGGTGAGCGCGGTAGTGGATGTTTCGTTGGTGTAGAATTTGAGATTGTCTCCGCCCACACCGCCGAACAGGCGCAAGGCCGCGCGCTTGGCGGCGACCGGCTGATACACCGCGTCAAAATCGTAAAAAGTGGTGCGCGACTGTATCGTTAATGGGGCGCCGAGGCCGTCGATGGCGGCCGAGAGAGTCGCGTAATTATCCTTTGCCGGTTGGGTGGTGAAGTCGATCCCAAAGCCGAGATTATGCTTCAACAGCACCGTGCCCCCAAATCCCAGCATGAAGCCGCTCAGACTGCTGGTCGGGACGCAGGTCGGATCGCTGCTCGTAGTGCAACTGCCGAGGAAATTAGTCGACAAAGAGCTGCCTTCGATACCGGTCGAAGCAGCTTTGGCTTGGGCGGCGCCGAAGCCCATGTTGATATCGAACTGGCTTTGCGCGTTGGCAACTGGAAAAAGGGAAAGCAGCAGGGAAAGTGGAAGGTAACGGCAAATTCGTCTCACGTTCGGATTCTCCTCTAGATCTTGCGAGATGCGCGCACGACTCTATTATCGCGTACAACACCGGGATCGGACGCCGCAAAAATCGTGCATCTACAACACTATACGACGCAAAGACGGGGGTTCTGGTTTCAGGCGGAGTGTGGCCTACCGCACATCGGGCCACAGGCGGGACAGACCATCGTCTTTCGTGGTCCGTCAGGGTCTCGCCAAGCCAACTGCTTGACAGGCGACAAAAAAGATCGTCCGTCCCGGCTGGAGAGCTTCAGTACTTCTTCAGTTCCTGGAGCAGGCCATCGAGGCCGTTGCGGCGATACAGGTTGGTGAGGCGCTCTTCTTCGGCGGATGGGGGCAGCGCGTCGCGGAGCGCGCCGCTGTCTAAATCCCCGCGCGCCGGAACCCAAACCTTGCCGTTCGAGAATTCCACCTGGCTGACAAAGCCCAGCGCGCCGGCGATCTCGATGGGCTGATTGTCGCGGCGGAATTGCAGCGAAGTTTCCTGGGTGTCGCCGGCCGTCTGGCCGGGGGCGATGCCTTCCGGCGCGGACACGGGCAACTTGGCGGCCACATACTCGTGCCCCTTCGAATCCCGCACCAGCCAGCGGACCTCCACGTAGCGAACCGCCTCCTTGGAGCGGTTGCGCACTTGAATGCGCGGTTCGCGAGCCTGGTTGAGTGCTACTTGCGCGCGGCCTTCCACGGCCTCGACGGGGGAATCGGGGAACTGCAAGAACGCAAACTGCTCGGTATGTTCCGGGCCCAGCGCGGCGGAGGTGACCGAACGCCCGCGCGACACGCGCACGTCGAGTTGCGGGCGGGCAGCCTGGCGCGCCAGGCTGTCGAGAACTTCCCGCCGCAGCGCTTCGGGGCCGCCGCGCGCCAGCACGCCTTTGAAATACTGGCGGTCGCGCCCGGCTTCCATTTCCGCCGCGGTCAGCGCGCGCTCCGAACCCAGGCGATTGGGTCCGTAAAAAGCCAGGTTCTCAAACAATACGCCATCCAGGGTGACTTCCACCAGCGGGCCGGCGGCGGCTTGCGAAGGCCTCATCAACTGCATATCGATGCGCACCGGGAAGGAGTCGCCGCTGGGAATATTCAAGCTGGTCAGGGTAACCGAGCCTTTGCCGCCCAGCGCCGCTTCCTGCGAAACCACGCGCAATACCAGGCCGCGGACGTTGCCGGGGCCGATGTTGCGCAAGGTGAGGGCGAGGTGCAGATCGATCGCCAGGGCCGCGCCGCGAGCGCTAGCGTGAGACTCGTCGGCCGACTTCTGCAGTGTCAGCGGGGAATCGTTGGGAAAATTGATATTGATGGAGCCGGCCGGCAGCGGGCCGTCCTGGGCGCACAATGAAACCGCGCCGGCGAGCCCGAGCGCGATCGAAAGCATGGTGTTCGCCGCGATTTTGCAGTTTCTAGTCGACATCGACTTGATTCACCGTCACGCAGTTGGTATCCACGTAGCGGGCCTCCACGGAGCCCTGCGCGCCGGCCGTATAGGTTACCTTCCCTCCGCCGCGATTCAGCAGGCCCATCGCCTGTCCGCCCCGCGTGAGGCGGACGCCGGCCGCCGTGGTTTCCACCACCACTCCGGCTGCCGGCATGAAATCGGGCGCCGGCCGCTCGATCCATACGGTCGCCGCCACCAGCGCCAATGCGGCGGCACAGGCCGCGAGATGTGCCGGCGTCCACAACCGCCACGAACCTCGCGAAGTTGGAGCAACGCACTCTCCGGCGGCCAGTCCCAAGCGGATGTTGGCGCGCATTTCCAAGGCGAGCGGCCCCCAGGGCACGCCCGATAACGAATGCAACTCGGCGATCTCCTCGCGGGTATTACCGTAAGCAGCCAGCTCTCGCCGGCACTCGGCGCAACGCGTCAGGTGACGTTTGGTGCGCCACCCGGCGAATCTGCCCAGGTCCCCGCCCGCGTGCAATGCCAGAGTAGCCTGATCGGGGTGTTTCATATCCTACCGCTTTCTCTTTTCCATATAGCGGCGAAGCTTGGTGCGCGCATTGGCGATGTGCGATCGCACCGTCGCCTGCGAACATGCCAGTTGCCTGGCCACTTCCTCCGCCGGTAATCCTTCCACGTCCCGCAACACCAGGGCCGCCCGCTCGCGCGGAGTGAGCAGCCGCAAACCGTCTTCCAGGTAGGCGCGATGCTCATTCTGCAAGAAAACCCGCTCGGGAGTCTCGTCGTGCCTTTCCCGGCCTTCCTCGATTTCGCAAAGCGTTACGCGCCCACTGCGGCGCAAAAAATCAATCGCCGTATTTGTGGCGATTCTCGACAGCCAGTGAGCCGCCTTCTGTTCGTCCTTCAGTTGATCGTGCCGCTGCAGGGCCTTGATAAACGCTTCCTGGGTAAGATCCTGAGCATCCGCCACGTTGCCTACGATGCGGTAAATCTGCCCGAAAATCCGCCGCAGATGTTCGGAAGCAAAGCGGTTGCGCCGCTCCTCCAGGTCTAGCACCGGATCGACAACTTCGCTCATTCGGCCTGCAATGGCGGTTTCCACTAGTATCTACCAAAGTTGACGCTAAGCTTCTCAAAACGTGGAAGCGAAAAGCGGACCGCCGTCTGGCTGTATTTTACCGCGTGCAGGCTCTACGGCACCGGCGCGGTCACGGTATTCGAATTTCCCTGGCTGTTGGACAGAGTTACCGAAACCGAAGTGACCGCCGGGGCGCTGCCGGAGACGGTGAAGGGCTGCGTGAAGGTGAACTGGCTGCCGTATGGCGCCGCCGCCGCACTTCCGTACCATGTTGTAAACAAGGAGGTTGTTGGAATGGTAAAGGTGGCAGACGATAGCGTCGTCCCGGACGCGGGGGTGAACTGCAGCACCGCCTGCGTGACCTGGCGCGTGGTGGAATATCCCACCACGCTGATGGTGAAGCCACCCGTGGTGCTGGAGGCACTTACCTTGGTGATCACCGGCGCCAGGGAAGCGATGACAATGCTGATCGAGGGCGCGGGGGTGGGAGTGATGTCTTGGGTCCCGGCCAAGAGTTGGGCCGTGATGGTGATGGTTCCGGCTACCGTGCCGGTTTGAATCGCCAGTGCGGGCAGGGCAAGGGTCGACCCGGCGGCGATTGTCTCCTGGGCGGTGCGTCCCCCGGTGGAGAACTGCACGCTGGGGTCGTCGGCGCCCGAAACCGGGGTAAAGGTCAACGTCAGATTGACTGTAATGGGGACAGGGAAGGAAGAAGAGATGCCGATCTGTATGGGCGGCTGGGAGGCTGGTCCGGTAGCGCCGGATGGCCCCGTAAGGGTGACCGTGGAGACGGAAGGCAGCGTGATGGTGACTGGAAACGACGCGCTGGCCGTGGTGCCGAGACTGTCTTTCACCGTCACCGCCACTTGGAAGCTTCCGGCGGCGGTGGGCGTGCCGGAGAAACTGGTTCCGCTGAGACCGACGCCGGCCGGAGCACCGCTGGCGCTCCAGGTGTAGGGCGGGATGCCGCCGGTCGCGGCCACACCGGCCGAATAAGCCGTCCCCACCGCGCCGGCGGGCAAACTGGTGGTAGTAATCACCAGCGGAGGCGCCGTGACGCTAAGGGTCAAAGACGTGCTGGCCTTCGTGCCGCGCGCATCGGTTACGGTGGCCGCCACCGTGGCCGCGGCCACCGCTGTCGGCGTGCCGGATATGGCGCCCGAGGAACTGCCTGACAAGCCGGGCGGGAGACCGCTCAGCGACCAGGTGTACGGCGTCACCCCGCCGGTTGCGCTGAAACCAGCCGAGTAGGCCACGCCGACGGTGCCGTTAGGCAGGCTGGTAGTGGTGATAACGAGCGCGGCAGGAGAAACCGTCAGGGCAAAGCTGCCGGTGGCCGAGATGCGGCTCGAATCCGTCACCGTGACCGAAAGCGTGTAGGCGCCAAACGCCGTGGGCGTCCCACTGAGGATGCCCGCGGAGGATAAGCTGAGACCCGGCGGAGTGCCCGTGGCGGTCCAGGTATAGGGCACGATGCCGCCTGTAGCCGCGAAACTGGCGGAATAGGCTATTCCAACGGTCGCATTGGCAAGCGGCGAGGTGGTGGTGATGACCAGAGGCGCGGCGGTGATCGTCAGAATAAACGATTTGCTGGTACTGTTCCCCTGCGTATCGGCCACCGAGACCAGGAATGTGTACGAGCCGACACTGGTTGGGGCGGGGGCCGTAAGAACGCCCGCGCCGCTGAAGTGCGCACCGCCGGGAAACGAGCCTGTGGCGCTGAAGGAGTAGGGCGGCGCGCCGCCGGAGGCTGCAAACGTGATGCTGATGGGCGTTCCGACGGGCCATGCCGGCAACGTTCCGGTGGTAATCACCAGAGGCGCGGGACGAACGTTCAGGATGAATCCCAAGCTGGTGCTCGTGCCGGTGGAGTCCGTCACCTGCACCGTGAAACTGAACTGTCCGTAAGCGGTGGGTGTGCCGGCCAGGACGCCGTCCGAATAGAGGGCCAGGCCCCCAGGCAGCGAACCTCCGGTGCACGAGAACTGGTAGCCGGGGACTCCTCCCGTGACTTGAAACACGGTGGAATACGCTGTGCCGACCACGGCGCCGGGCAAGGGCGAGGTGGTCACGAAAAGCAGCGGCGGAGGAGGAGGCGGGATGATCGACAAGCTCTCGGGCAGCGTGATGGTGTTGCCCCATTCATCCGTCACCCGCAGGCTAAAAGAATAGTTTCCTAGCGCTGTAGGTATTCCCGCCAGAAGTTGGCTGTAGGTTGGGACGGGCAAGCCGGGGGGCAGGCCCCCCAAAACCAGGCTGATCGGCGTGTAAGGGGGTGTGCCTCCGGAAAAGAACGGCTGCGAATAAGCGCCGTAAAGAAAGCCGGGCGGCAGCACCGCTCCCGAGGACGGCAGGCTCAAAGGCGGGTTCAACGCAAAAGTGGCGGTATTCGAGGCTACGTAGGGAAATTCTTCGTTGCCAGGCTGGTACTCGACCACCTGGATTTGTACCGGGTCCGGGGAACCGACCGGCGCGCTGTAGAAAGCGGATGGGATGAAAACCACGATCTGGCTGGCGGAAACGCTATATACATAAGCAGCAAGGTCGCTTGAGCCGCCGATCTGGTAGGTGGTTCCGGCCACCGGGTCGGTCCACTGGACGTAGGAGAAATAGCCATACTCACTGACGAAGTTGGCGCCGTTGATAACCAGGAAAAAGCCGGAACTGGCGGCATTGGGCGTGCCGGTGGTAATGGCGGCTGTCGGGAGCGCCAGCCCGGTCGGGACCCCGTTAGTGGCCGCCTGGGCCTGCAACGAGGTAATGGTAATGGACGGGCCCTGTGCGTACAGCGAAGCCGCGGCGCACAACATCCCCAACGGAACCAAAAACGTGCGGACTCTCACCATTCCTCCGATGCCAAAAGAATACTGGCGCAGCAGCCTCATTATTTATCGGCTGGCGCCAAAATGCAAAGATTCTTATGGTGACTGGTTGTTTAGCGTAATGTCACCAGGGTCGCTCCCCAACCGCCAGCCTCCGGGGGAGCGTTCCGGAAGCCGGTTACGAAGGGAGTTTTTGCCAGGATAGCGTGCACGATGGCGCGGCGAGTGCCGATTCCCCTGCCGTGAATGATCCGCAATGCTTTGAACCCCAAGCGGTTAGCTTCTAGAAGGTACTCTTCGACCACGGGTTTCAGATCGCGGGAGGGCACACTGTGCAGGTCGAAGACATCCGTGACCGGGATGCGGACGGGTTGTTCGCCGGGGTCGTCAGGCATAGGCGGCTGGAGAGGATTGGCCGGATAAAACGCGAAACGCCCGGCGGGCCAGGGGCCAACCGGGCGTTCTAAACCTCGCGAATCTGCGCACCCGATCCGTCAAACGTGCTGGGCTTTGTACTCCATCATCATCGCTTCCATTTGATCCTTGACACGAAGTTTCAGCTTTTTAAGACGCGTCTCCTCCAACTCTTCCTCATAGGTCAGATGGGGATGCGTTTCGAGTTCATCCAACCTGTGGGCATACTCCAAATGCTGAGCAGCGAGGCGGTTAAACTCTTCACTGGTCGCCATCAGGTGCGCTTTCAACTCTTCCTGTTGTGCAGTCCGTTCCATTTTGGGCAATTCCTCCCAGTTGAGGTTGCCACGCCGGGCCCGGTCCGCAAAACGAGGCCCGGTGGGTAATCTCCGCTCTGATCAAACGACGGCATCACCGTCTAGGGCCAACTTAACATGAATGAAACTTAAGAACAATAGCAGATTCGGGGGGGGCCCGGTAGTAGTCCTTACGAATGTTAACTTCTATAAATTTCAGCGACTTATATAGTTCTCGAGCTACGTAATTGGACTCCCGGACTTCCAAGAACGCGGCTTCCACGCCGCTCCGCAGCAGGTCGAGGAGCAGACACCGCGCGAAGCCTCGGCGGCGGTGCGCCGGCTCGGTCGCCAGGTTTAGAATCTCCCATTCGCCGGGGTACACGGGCCGCGCCACGAGGAAGGCCACCACCCGGCCTTCCGCCTCGGCTACCCGGAAGTGGTAGTCGAGGTACTGAATCGGGTCCCAGTGAGCGGCTGGTGGGCTTTGCGCCTGGATTTCCAGTACCCGGGATAGATCGCCGACACGCCCGGGCCGAATTCCTGTCATATTGATGTATGATGCGTGCGCTGCTGGCGCTGTTCTTTTTTCTGGGGCACTCATTTTGGGAAATCAAGCCTCCGGAGAAGTGGTCCGAGGCGGAAATCGACACGGTGCGCAAAGCCAGTCCGTGGGCGCAGACGCTGGGCCCTTCCCCCGAAGTTCTGGTCTGGCTGGCGACGGCGGAGCCGATACGGGAAGCCGAAGCGGAAGCCCGGCTGCGCTTCAAGCACACCGAGAAGGAACCGGATCCCGACTACGTCGAGTACGTGACCGATAACGGCGATGAAAACTTCGTCCTGGCGATCGGCTACCCCCGGTTGAGCGGCTTGGGCAATGCCGGGGAGGAAAAGCGCATGGAGGACGAGTGTACCATGATCGTGGGACGTCGGACCTACCACATTGTGGGCCACTTTCCGCCGACTCCGTCGGACCCCGTACTGCGCCTGGTATTCCCGCGGAGGGTAAAGCAATCCGACAAGGCGGTGGATTTCGTGCTGTACCTGGCCGGCCTGCCTTTCCCCGAACGCCAGGCGGAATTCCGCGTGAAGGATCTGCTGTTCCACGGCAAACTGAGCATGTGAGGGGGCTTGTGATCGCGTAGGGGCGCGTGGCGCGCGCGCAAGGCTCGCGGCCGGACACAAGACTTGCATCCATGTAGGTTCTGAGCACGGCATTGATCTGTGTCTGGCAATCCTTTCGTTTCCTGAGCCATTCGAGGAGATCCGCATCCAGGCGGATGGTGATGGTTCGCTTGGCCGCCGGAATCGCCACACGCGCCTTTTTCCAAAACTCCGCATCCGTCGGGCGTGCCCCCTGATCTTTTGCGATGGCGCTCCGGATTTGACGATCGCTCAAAGAACGGAGGCGATTCCAATCGGTCGGTTCCTCAACCGCAGTTGAGACGGCGCGGTAAGCTATGGTTATGGCGTCAGTTACCGAGATCGGAACTTTGATCGACCGCGACCCGAAGGTTCGTGGCGGACGGCCGAAGATTGCCGGCACCGGGATGACCGTCGGCCGAATTGCGCGTTGGTACAAAATGGGCATGACTCCTGAGGAGATTGCCCTCGAGTATCCGCACTTGACCCTGGCCCAGGTCCACGCGGCCTTGGCATATTATCATGTCAACCGGGATGAGGTTGAGGCGGACCTCGCTCAAGAAGAAGCTGCCGCGGTTCTGTTGGAGCACCAGGCCAAGGCCAAAGCACCTCACCAGTGAGCCAGATTCGGCTCTATCTCGACGAGGACTCCATGCGGAGATCCCTCGTATTCGGCCTGAGGGCGCGCAACGTGGATGTACTGACGGCCGGCGAAGCGGACATGATCAACCGCCAGGATGAAGATCATCTCGCCGCCGCTTCAACTGCCGGAAGAGCGCTACTCACGTACAACACGGCAGATTACTGCGCCCTGCATCAAGTCTGGATGAGGTTGGAGCGTACTCATGCGGGCATTATTGTCGCACCGCAACAGCAGTACTCGGCGGGCGAAGAACTGCGGCGGATCATGCGGTTGATCAGCCGTCGCCCAGCCGAACAAATGCAAAACCGGTTGGAGTTTCTCTCCTCGTGGGCTTGACGCTTGAAATTCCATAGTGCAATTTCGACGCCGAGGGCGCCCGGACCGCATCTCAACTATTGGGGCATCGTTTGTGGAGAGCCGGACGCTTTCAGGGGTAGCTGGCGCGGGCGCGTGGGCCATACGGATGGCGCCGCGGTTTTTCGGACGGTACAGGGAGGAATCGCGACGGGCGGTGGCGCCGGCGCCGGAGCGGCCAAATCCGGCGGCGTGGTCGAAATCGGGCGTTCACGCGGCCTGGCTGGGCCATGCCACGGTACTCCTTCAGATCGACGGTTTCACGATTCTGACCGACCCGGTATTCAGCTTGCGCGCGGGACCTCGCGTGGGCCCGCTGACCTTGGGCGTGAAACGGCTGGTGGCGCCGGCGCTGGAAATCCCGGCTCTGCCCAAGCTGGATATGGTGTTGATCTCGCATTGCCACTTCGATCACTTCGACCTTCCCAGTTTGCGCCGCCTGGAAAACCGCGGCGCCACCGTGGTGACGCCCGCGCGCACCAGCGATCTGCTGCGGGTGCGGCGCTGGGGCCGGGTTAAGGAAGTGGGATGGGGCGAACGTATGCGGGTCGGACCGGTGGAGATCGGCGCTTTTCGGGTGAATCATTGGGGCGCCCGCATGCGTTCGGATAACTACCGCGGCTACAACGGATGCACCATCGAAGCGGGACGATACCGGCTTCTGTTCGGCGGCGACACGGCATACACGACGGCGTTTGCGGCCCTTAAGACGGCGCGGCCGTTCGATCTCGCCGCAATGCCGATCGGCGCTTACGATCCGTGGATCCACTACCATTCGACGCCGGAGCAGGCCTGGGCCATGGCCAACGACGCCGGGGCCGACCGCATACTCCCCATTCATCACCAGACCTTCGCTTTGAGCCGTGAGCCTTACCTGGAGCCGATCGAACGGATGCTGGATGCCGCGGGCGCGGACGCGGAGCGGGTGGTTGTGGAACGCATCGGGCAGGAATACCATTTGTGAGGTGTTGTGGAGTAGGCCTTTGGCCTGCGCTCACAACCCGGCGGTTCGGACGCTTTCGGAATAGACGCCCGTGCTCAATATCGGTTCGCCAGCGAACCACGTGCCTGAAGATTGAGCATGAGGGAGCGCTTGGCGCCCGGAAACGCGGTAGCGGGGGTTTCAGAACCAGTCGCTGCGATAGGCAACCCACCAACTGAAGAAGAAAATTGGAATCGTCGCCCCCAGCGCCCACCAGAGCGGAAGAAGAAAATCGGCCATCAGACCCAGGACCATGAAAGTGCTCCAGAAGATCTTCCGTTGCATGCACCAAGTCTACAGCCTCCCGCCGCCAGCGCACGATGTGGGCGCTCTCCCACTTAGCCAGCTTTCGAAAACAGGAGCAGCTCGTTCACCAGGTTGGACAGTTCCTGGACCTCATCATGGAGCACCGCCACATCGGTTTGCCGCGCGTCGTCGATTCTCTGCCCGAGAATTCCAAGAGCAAACTGACTGTGCGCAATCGGAGCGCACAGCTCATGCGCGGTGTCCCCCAGGAATCGCTTCTGATGCTTCACGAATCCATCGAGCCGCCCGGCCATGCGGTGATCTGCTCGCCGAGGTGCCCCATCTCGTCGCGCCGCCGATGCGTCACCTGGACGTCGAAACGGCCCTCCGCGATCTCTTCGGTGGCGCGATCCATCTGACGAATCGCCCGCGTGACGCCGTGGACGAATGGCCACCAGCACAAGAGCGCGACAGCGGCCAGGGCCGCCGCCAGCCACAGGAGCAAACGGGGGAATCCCCAAAACGGTTAAGCACCCCGGGTTGCCGCCATCGACCCTCGCCGGATCATTACACGTTTCTTACAATTTTCCGGTAAGCAACCGGCGGTTGGACCTCGGCGATCAGCAAGAGCTGAATACCGACCGCATTTTGTGTTGGGGCATTGACCGGCCACAAAAAGCGATGGCCTGTCCCACCAAGACGTCGGCTCCGCGCCACGAATCAGAAGGGCAGCAGCAACTGGCCGCTATATTCGGCGATGCGGCGGTAGTCCAGGGCGCGGGCCTCGTCGTCGCGGCCCCAGGCTTCGAGAATCCAGACCATTTCGCGGGCGGATTCATCGAGCGCGATGCGATCGGCGCGAGTTTGGGCGGCGGCGTGCCATTGCCGCATCAACTCGTAGCCTTCCGCCAGGCGGCCTTCGCCGCGGGCCAGGCGGCAACCGGTCCGGGCCAGGGAACATTGCTCGGTCCATGGGGCGGCGGCGAAGGCAAGCTGTACCTGGTCGAGCGGATCGGGCGGATCGTCCGTGGGCAGGGAGTCCGGACAGAGCAAAGTCGAGCAATTGCCGGCAAACAGCAGTTCTTCGGGAACGGCGCCGGCATCTTCCACCACCACGAGGAAACGGCGCCCGGAGCAGAAGGCGGCGAGCTTGCGGCAGTTGCTTTCGAGATCGCCTTCCAGGCGCAGACCGAGCTGACGGCCCAGGCTGCCAGCGAGCGCCGCCGGCGAGCGCGCGCCACAGCGCAGATGCAGCACGGCATCGAAATCCTCGCGAAAAGCATGGGTGAATCGGGCGGCCATGGCGGCGGAAGTCCATTCGCGGCCGGGGCGATCGGCCAGGGCGATACCCAGCACTTCGAGGTCGCCGCCGGAAGATACGGCCATCTCCAGCAGCCTGCCACCGCCGCGCACCCAACGTTTGAGGGAACGCAGGCCGGCGAGCGGTAGGCCGGCGAGCTCGAAGCGCGGGTTCAGCACCGGGGGCGGCGCGCAATCGTCCAGGCGCGCAAAGGCGACGCGGACGCCCGCCGATGCGGGCTCGTTGAGGAAGGCATCTTCCCACTCGGCCCTGGGCCGGCGCGAAGGCCAGGAGGCGCGGGAAAAGAGCAGCACGATCAGGTCGGCTACGAGGCCCTCGCGGGCTTTATCGGCCAGGCTCTCGCCTTCGCGCAATTCGCCCTCTTCGAGAAAGACGCGGACCTGGGCGCCCCGCTCCAGGAACCCGCGAATGGCGCCGGCCGCCGGGCGGTCGGCGGGCGCGTAGCAGGGGAACAGGGTCGGAGTTAAAGTTTGCACGCCAGGCTCACACCATCGCCGATGGTGGCCAGGGTGAGTGCCACGCGCGAATCGGCGTAGAGCTTGCGGTTGAAGGCGCGAATCGCTTCGGTATCGGCGTCCTGGACTGAGGGGTCGGCGACGTTGCCATCCCAGAGCGTGTTATCGGCCGCGATCAAGCCGCCGGGTTTCACCAGCTCGTAGGATAGGTCATAGTAGCGCGAGTAGTTGGCCTTGTCGGCATCGATGAAAGCGAAATCGAAAGTCCCGGCGTGGCCTTCGGCGAGCAGGCGCTCGAGAGAATCGAGCGCCGGGCCGAGGCGCAGTTCGACCGAATCGTCCACGCCGACGGCCTTCCAGGTGCCGCGCGCGATGGCGGCATACTCTTCACTGGCCTCGCAGGCCACCAAGCGGCTGCCGGACGGCATGGCGAGCGCCACCCACGACGAGCTATAGCCCATGAACACGCCGATTTCGAGCGCCTTACGGGCGTGGATGAGCTTCACCAGCACGTGCAGGAACTGCCCCTGCTCGGGCGCAATTTGCATGGACGCGCGCGGATGGTTTTCGTTCGATTCACGCAATTCGCGCAGCGCGTCCGGTTCGCGCAGCGTGACGGAAGCAACATAAGCCGCCAGCGGGCCGGTAAGCGGAGTGTATCCCCTCGACATGGCAGACACAATTTTACCGGAAGCCGGTGGTTGGCAGTTATCGTTTGTCGGTTTCTGGCGGCGGTGGAGGGCGGAGCTTAGCGGGCGTCTACCGGAACGAGCGTTTCGATCAGGCGCTCTTCCTCTCTTTCGACTTCGATCGGTGGCAGCAAGCCATCGATGTGCACCACCGCGGACTCACCGTAGTAGTCGAGAATGGGGCCGGTCTGCTCATGATAGGCGCGCAAGCGCTGGCGCACCACCGGTTCGGTATCGTCTTCCCGCTCGACGAGCTTGCCGCCGTCTTGGTCGCAACGGCCGGGAGTGCGCGGCGGTTGCCACAGCAGATTATAGATGCGGAGGCAGCGCGGGCACTGGCGGCGCGCGGCGAGGCGCTGGACCAAAACTTCGTCCGGAACGTCCAGGAACAGCACCAGCGGCTCCGGCAGGTTGTGCGCCGCCAGCAGGGCCGCAAAGCTGCGAGCCTGGGCCACGGTGCGCGGATACCCATCCAGGAGGAATCCGCCGGCGCAGTCGGGTTGGGCAATCCGGCTGGCCACAATCCCATCGGCGATATCGTCGGAAACCGGCTCGCCACAGGAAAAAGTCCGGCAGGCCACGCGCCCCGTCTCCGAGCCGGCTTTACATTCGGCGCGGAACATTTCGCCCGCGGAAATGGCGGGGATATGGTAACGGGCCGCAAGAAAGGCGCTTTGCGTGCCTTTGCCGCATCCCGGCGGGCCGAACAGTAACAGGATCATGGAGACCTTTCTATTCGGGATATTTCGGCCTTATTCTACCATCCGGCAGGAGCCGCAGTTTCTGGCCGCGCCAGTCCACGGTATTGCCCGAGAGGCCCGCCAGCCAGACGGCGAAACCGGCCAGGTCGCGGAGGGGAATCAACCAGACGTCGGGCGCGGTCTTGCGGTCGCCGAGGATGCCGGCGCCGGTCCAGACGCCTGCCCCTAGGCGGAGCGACATGGCGAGGAGCGCGATGGGCCAATGGCCGGCGGCAAGCGCCACCGCGGCCCACAAGGTGGCGTGGGTGACGGCGTAGCCGAAGTATCCGGACGGCCGGGAAACGCGGATGGTGCGCGACCATCGCAACTGGTGGCGCCAGACTTCAGCCCATCCGCTGCCGCCCAGGTTGGTCTCTACCACGACGGGGGCGAAGCGGATCCGATAGCCGCGCTGGTGGATGCGGCAGCCCAACTGATAGTCGTCAGCCAGATAATCGAAAATGGCCTCGAAGCCGCCAATTTCGGCCAGGGTCGAAGAGCGGAAGACCATGGTGGAACCGAGGGCGAATTCGGCCACGCCCAGAAGGCGAGCCACTAGAACGCTGGGAGCGAATTCGGTGGCGATACCCAGGGCCTCGGCACGCGCCGGCCAGGATTCGGCGGCGGCACGATACAGGCAGGTGACCAGACCGACTCCGGGATCCGCCAGCGGCGCGGTCACGCCGGCCAGATAACCGGGCGGCACGCGGATGTCGCTGTCGTTGACCAGCAGCACCGGATAGCGGGCCTGGCGCGCGAGTTCCGCCAGCACGCCCGCTTTGGCATTCGGCGCGGTGGTGGTGACAACGTGCGTGCGGATGCGCAGGTTGGGATATTCCCGCTCCAGCCGGCGGATATCAACGAGTGAGGGGTCGGCGGCATCGGTGACCCCGAAGAGGATTTCGAATTCCGGATACTGTTGCTCGGCGTGGGAGCGAATAGCGCCCCAAAAGCGGGGATCGCGGCCGTGCGCGGGCTTGAGAATGGAGACGGGCGGGCAAGACGCCGGGCCGCGGGGCGGCGAAGAGCGGGACCAGCGCGCCGCGGCCACCACCGCCAGGGCGTAGTAAGCCGCCGCGGCCAGCGCCGGCAAAGCCAGCCAGATCACGAGGAAACCAGCGGGGCCATTTTCGTGGCGCGGGCCGCTGGCCTGCAGCGTCGGCTTTCGAGCCGACGTTCCGCGCCGAGGCCCCAGAAACCCTGTGCGGCTTTGACGCTCCGTGGGGCAGACCATCGCTTTTTGTGGTCCGCCATCCGGGCTCTTTTTCGATGGCAGGGTCGAAAACACCCCCCGTAGGACAGTTTTGGCGCCAGACACGCGCCGGGAGGAGTCCCGGCGTGGCAGACTGAGAGTCCGCTCCACGAACGAGAACTTTTCATGGGCTTGCGAGGGCCCAAGGCCCCGAAACGACAGACCACGAAAGACGAGCGTCTGCCCCACGGCGATTTGGGAATGCTACCAAGAACGTCGGCTCGAAAGCCGACGCTGCGGGCCAGAGGCGCGCGCCACCGCGGCGTCACGCTGCTTGGCGGGAATTCTTCGCGGGGGCAGGGCATCGGCTGCTTCAGACAGGCCTGGAAGGCCTGTCCCACCTAGTCGCCGGAGCTGGCCGCTACCGGCGCGGGCTTGGCGGTGTTGTCGGCGACGAATCTCTTGCGTTTGGCGCGCAGGGCCATGTACTCGCGGGCTTCCTTGGTCAGCCGCCTGCGCTCGTCGTTATTGAAAATGGCCTTGCTGACGATGCGCCAGATGACGCGCGGGCGGAAGAAGTATTCGCCGTAGAAGCGTTCCACCCAGTCGACCAGCTCGGCGCGGTCCAGACCGGGATAGACGATGTTGGGAAGCTGGTGGCCCACGTCGTCGGTCATCGAATCGATGGTGATGAGGTTGTTGCGCTTGACGTACTCGTAAAATTCCGTTCCGGGATAGGGATGCGCGATGGAAACCTGGATGGTATCCGTGTCCATCCGCTTGGCGAAATCGATGGTTTTGCGGATACTTTCGCGCGACTCTCCGGGCAGCCCGATGATGTAATCGCCGTGCACCGTCAGGCCCAGCTTCTTGCAGTTGGCGGTGAAGCGCTCCGCCATATCCACGGTGGCGCCCTTCTTGATGTTCTTGAGGATCCGCGGATCGCCGGATTCGTAGCCCACGATCAGCAGGCGGCAGCCGGCTTCCTTCATGGCCAACGAAGTCCGCTACGCGCTGGACGAGTTCCCCAACGTCAAGGAAATCTTCTTCGACGACGATACCTTCAACTATCGCAAGGAC
>JBKQVG010000156.1:0-3481 GCA_052325345.1 Bryobacteraceae bacterium | reverse complement strand
AATGCCGGGCACACGGTGTTCATCGGCGAAAACCGGTACGTGCTGAAGTTGATCCCGAGCGGCATCCTGCGCCCCGGAAAGACCGTGGTCATCGGCAACGGCCTGGTCATCGATCCGGAGGCGCTGTTGAAGGAAATCGACGCGCTGGAGGCCGGCGGCGTGGCCGTCGAAGGGAACCTGTTCATCAGCAACCGCGCCCACGTCCTGTTCCCCGCTCACCGCATGATGGAGCGCATGTCGGAAGGGCGGGAAGGCAGGATTTCGATCGGCACGACTTCGCGGGGCATCGGCCCCTGCTACGAGGACAAGATCGCCCGCCGCGGCATCCGCGTGGCGGACCTGCTGGACCGGGAGGTCTTTGAGGCCCAATACGGCGCGCTGATGGAGGAGAAAGTCGAAATCGCCCGCACCTTCGGCATCGACGAAGGGCTGGACATGGCCGCCATTCGCGGCCGGTACGAAGGCTTTGCCGGCCGTATCCGGCCCATGGTGTGCGATACGGCGCTGCTCCTCAACCAGGCGATTACCGGCGGGAAGCGGGTGCTTTTCGAGGGAGCCCAAGGCACCATGCTCGACATCGACCACGGCACCTATCCGTTTGTGACCTCGTCGAGCGCTTCGGCCGGCGGCGCCTGCACCGGCACTGGAGTGCCGCCAAACCGCATTCAAGGAATCCTCGGCGTGTCCAAGGCCTACATTACCCGCGTGGGCGGCGGACCGTTTCCCACCGAAGCGCTGGATGGGGCGGGCGAACGGATACGCCAGCGCGGCAAAGAATTCGGCGCCGTCACGGGCCGGCCGCGGCGCTGTGGCTGGTTCGACGTTCCGTTGCTGCGCTATACCGCCGCCATCAATGGATTCGACAGCCTGGTGGTGACCAAACTCGACGTGCTCGACGAGTTTGAGACGCTTCCGGTGTGCACCGGTTACAAGCTTGCCGGAAAACCCGTGAACGGCATGCCCGCCCTGGTTTCCGAAATCGCCAGGATCGAGCCGGTATACGAGTGCCTCCCGGGATGGCACTCGGACACCTTCGGGCTCTCGCGGTGGGAGGATTTGCCGGCCCGCGCCAAGGACTACCTGGCCTTTCTGGAAAGCCACATCGGCGTCGAGGTGGGGTGCGTATCGACCGGACCGGAGCGCACCCAGACCATCGTCCGCCGCGGCTCTCGTCTCGAAAGCCTGCTGAGCTGATTGCGGAGCGCTGAACGCTCTCTCACAGCCCCAGCGTTTCCACGATGGCGCTGATTTCGGTTAATCCGACATCGAGCACCGAATCCACCGCATCGGGCGCGGCGCGGTCGTCGAAGGCCTGGAATAAAGCGAGCTTGGCGATGGCGTAGCGTTCCGCGGCTGAAAGCGTTCGCTGGTTGGCGCTCTCCCAGGCCGCGATGCCGGAGTAGTGCTGCCATACCGAGGTCTCACGCCAGTTCTTCCGGTCCGCCGAGATTCGAAAGACGAACTCGGTGGCGGCCCGCAGGCCTTCGTGCGCGCGGAATCCGCAATAAGAGTAGTGATAAACGTACCCGCTTTGCGCGCTGTAGACCTTTTCGCGCGGCTGGAGCGGGCCTCCGCTGAGAGGCGCGGCTACGGCTTTCCTTGAGAAGAATTTGCGGAACATCGTGTCTGTTTTCCAGTATAGGGAACTAGCCGCCTAGGCTATTGACAAGCCGCTCAACCGGGGGCACACTGAAAGTGGAATCGGCGTTATTGGGATTCCGATATCGTCTGACGCAAAGCCAGCCCACATGGGTGTGGCGGGAGGTGACCGATAGAGCCGTACCAGAAAGAGGGCGGTTTCGTTCCGGGCTAGTAAGTGTGCGGTACAGAGAGTCTCCCGCGATCGGAATTAATCGGCCAAGCGGTAATCAGGCCCAGCGCACCCCGTGCGCACAGTAGATGATCGACGGTTGGTTTTCTGAGCTTACGAAGAACGGAGCGGCCGCCCTTCTCTTTTTTCCCACCAGTCCTCCCGTTCCTCAGTGATTGTCTCGGGTTTGAAACCTTCGTTAGTGTACACTGAAACAAGTCTTTCCTATTTTATGAATTCGGTTTCTCACCGGGAAATTGTGAGCGCCCACAGTCCAGATTCCGACGACGCGTTCATGTTCTATGGGCTTGCGACCAAGAAGGTGCGGTCGCCGAAAATCTCGTTCCGGCACGTGCTCGAAGACATTGAGACGCTCAACCGGAAAGCCATGGAGGGCCAGTACGACCTCACCGCCATTTCGTACCACGCGTATCCCTACGTTTCCGACAAGTATGTGCTGATGGCCAGCGGGTCCAGCATTGGCGACGGCTACGGTCCGATGATCGTGGCTTCCCGGCCAATGGAGCCCGAGGAGCTAAAAGGGAAGCGCATCGCCATCCCCGGCAAGTTGACGTCCGCCTACCTGGCTGCCAGGCTTTTCGAGCCGGATTTCGAACCGGTGGTTACCCGCTTCGACAGAATTCTCGATACGGTGCACGATCACGCCGCCGATTGCGGGCTGATCATCCACGAAGCGCAGTTGACCTACGACCGGCAAGGCTTTCACCGCGTGGTGGACTTGGGCCGTTGGTTCAAGAGCAGCTACGGTCTTCCCCTGCCGCTGGGCGGCAACGTGCTGTTGCGCAGCCTCGGGCCCGAAATCCAGAACGAATGCTGCCGCTTGATGCGCGAGAGTATTCAGTACGCGCTCGATAACCACGACGAGGCGCTGTCGTACGCGATGCAGTTTGCCCGCGAGCTCGAAATGCGCCAGGCCGAAAAATTCGTCGGCATGTACGTCAACCACTACACGCTCGATGGCGGAGACGTGGTGCCGCGCGCCGTCAAGAAACTGCTCGATCTCGGTTACGAAGCCGGCCTGGTGCCACACAAAATCGACGTCGAGTTCGTTCGCTAGGGGACTGCCGCTCCGCCTATCGAGCTACAGTAAAGGTATGGTTTCCCTTCGAACCGTAGTCCTCCTTTCGGCGCTTGCGGCGGGTGTCGCGGGACCTCTCGCGGCGCAGCAAGCCGCGCGTCCCAAAGACGTTCGCGAGGCGGCCAAGGCCGGATCGAGCGCCATCCCGCGGCTGACGGAATATCTCAAGGACCCAAGCGTGGACGTGCGCGCGGAGGCGGTCAAGCAGATTACCGAGATCGGTCCGCCGCGCAGCCTGGATCCGCTCATCGTAGCGACCCGCGACGCCGACGCCCAGATCCAGATCCTGGCCACCGATGGACTGGTGAACTTCTATCTGCCCGGATACTTCAAGAGCGGACTGGGCGCGTCGCTGCGCCGCGTGGGCGCCGGCATCAAGGGTAGATTCACCGATACCAACGATCAGGTGATCGACCGCTACATCACCGTTCGGCCGGAAGCCGTCACGGCGCTGGTGGCGGTTCTGAACAATGGCGCCACCCTGGACGCAAAAGCCAACGCCGCGCGGGCCTTGGGTGTGCTGCGCGCCAGGGCCGCGGTCGACGACCTGGTGGCAGCCACTCATTCCAAGG
>JBKQVG010000155.1:0-3222 GCA_052325345.1 Bryobacteraceae bacterium | reverse complement strand
ATTGGCAAGGGACTGAAGGTATAAGTCGCCGATCCAAAGGCGCTGGTCGCGCTTGGGGCCGTCCTCAAAAACGGTCTGCATGCAGTCCTTCAGCGTGGCGAGACCCACGCGGTCGATGCTCCGCATGAGTGGGGAAGCCGAAGGTGACAGGTCTGGAGGCGTCTGAGCCGCGGAACTGACGGCACGACACTTGATCCCGGATATCGCGAAGTCGAAGTAGGGTGAGGATCCCAGTCTCGATACCGCCGGCCTCCAGAACGCCAACAATCACGTCGGCCTCAATCTCGCTATCCACTGCGGCGGAGTCGTAGAGAGTAATCAAATCGAGGTCTGCCGTGGTATGAATCCGCTCGTCTTCGGATTCCGGCTTCGGTTCGCGATCTTGCGCCATGCCTTGAGGATATCGCAGAATGGGGAAGAGGCTTCCTAATATGTCCAAAGCAAGCGCAGATGACGCACGCGAAGATACGGTCGACGACCTCGAGGACGAGGGAGTGAGCAAGCTGGCATGGTTTCTTACCGGCGCCGCGATCGGGGCGGCGGTGGCGCTGTTATACGCGCCCAAGGCCGGCAAAGACACGCGCCGCTACATTGCGCAACAAACCGAAAAGGGGCGCCAAATGGTCAACGATACCGGCAAGGACGTGGCCGACGCCAGCCGTGAAATGTTCGAGCGCGGCCGCAAATTGGTGGAGGACGCCGCGGACCTGTTCGAGCGCGGCCGCAAGCTGGTCAGAGGTTGAAGCGCCGGGGAACGGATGGCTAAGTTCCTGCTGGGTGTGCTGACCGGCTTTGCGCTGGTCTTTCTGGTAGTGGCCGTGGTGCTGGTGGCGGCCGTGCGGATGCGGAACAGGCCGCCCGACGTTGCCGACAACTCCGTGTTGGTTCTGCGCCTTACAGGCGATATCCCGGAAAAGCCGGCCCTGGAGTTGCCGATTCTGGACAGCGGGCGCGGCGCGGTCACGGTAACCGGCGTGTGGGTGGCGCTGCGGCAGGCGGCGGCGGACCGGCGCATCAAGGCCGTCGTTCTGGAGCCCGAAGGCCTGCAATCGGGGTGGGGGAAGATCGAAGAGATTCGCACCGACCTCGAAACCTTCCGCCAATCCGGCAAGCCGGTTTATGCCTACCTGCGCAGTCCCGGCGGCCGCGAATATTACGTTGCCCTGGCCGCCGACCGAATCTATCTTGGCCCCGAAGACCCGCTCATGCTGAAAGGAATGCGGGCCGAAGCCCTGTACTTCAAGAAGACCCTGGACAAGTTGGGAGTCACGGTGGAGGTGGAGCACGCCGGCAAGTACAAAGATTTCGGCGACATGTTCACCCGCTCCGACATGAGCCCGGAGACGCGCGAAGTCACCGATTCGGTAATCGACGATTTGTACGCCAACCTGGTGAACCGCATTGCCGAAGCGCGCCATAAGACGCCCGGCCAGGTGCGCGCTTTGATCGACGCCGGGCCGTTTACCGCCACCCGGGCGCGCCAGGCCGATCTGGTGGATTCGCTGGCTTTCGAGGACCAGATGTGGGGCGAGCTGAAAAACAAGCTGCATGCCGGCGAGCCCTCCAAAGTGCCGATCGAAAAATACATTAAGGTTCCCGCCGAGGCCGCCGGGTTGCGCGCCGGCAGCCGCATCGCGCTGGTGGCGGCCGAAGGCGACATCGTGCGCGGCGACCCGGACGACGAAGGCGAAGACGGCGAGTTGACCTCCTACGGATTCAACAAGCTGCTGCGCCAGGTGGGCGCGGATTCCTCTATCAAGGGCGTCATCGTGCGCATCGATTCGCCGGGCGGCGAAGTAACCGCATCGGATGAGATCTGGCGCCAGATGACACTGCTGAGCCGGAAGAAGCCGATGGTGATTTCCATGTCCGATGTGGCTGCTTCCGGCGGCTACTATATGGCTCTGACCGGCGACCGGATCGTGGCCTATCCGGGCACCGAGACCGGATCGATCGGGGTGGTGTTCGGCAAGCCCGATCTGCGCGGCCTGTACGAAAAGCTGGGCGTAAGCAAGGATGCGGTGGAGCGCGGGCGCAACGCCGGCATCGATTCCGATTACACCTCGCTCACCGCGGCCCAGCGCGACCTGCTCAAAGCGGGAATCGACGACAGCTACCACGCCTTCGTCGAGAAGGTGGCCGAAGCCCGCCATAAGCCCTACGACTATATCGAACCGCTGGCCCAAGGCCGCGTCTGGCTGGGTTCGCAGGCGCAGCCTCGCGCCCTGGTGGACGCCCTCGGCGGCCTGGATACGGCGCTTGCCCTGCTCAAGAAAAAGGCCCAGATTCCGGCCGCCGAAAACGTCACCGTAGTGATGTACCCGGCGCGCCGGAGCCTGTTCGACCTGCTCTTCCAGCGCTCGGCGGAGCAAAGCGTGGTGAACACCCAGTTACGCCGTGTCTTCGGCCGGGTCCCCTACCACGCCTGGATGCAAGGCGGCATGCTGCGCCTGATGCCGATCTGGCTCGAAGTGCGGTAGGGAGGTAGGACAGGCCGCCTGGCCTGTCTTGCCCCCGAGCCCGGAGGACGCAAGAGAGTAACCCACGGCGTAAGCCGTGTGGCCGCCCGGGTTCGGTGCCCGAAAGCGCCCCGCCCTGGAAGGGCGTAAGCGCGCGACCCAGGCGCCGCGCTCAGTAGCTACCGTGACCGGCGTTTGAACGAAGCCGCAGAGCGGCGGACGCTTGCGCGCGGTAATATTTGGCAGGGCAACTGCGATGCGAATGGTCACCGACCCCGTAGCAACGTTGTCTCATTTCGTAGCACGAATTCGATTGAATACCCAATAAGCAATTGTCCTGCCAAACCCAGGGCGCCTTCCTTCAAACGTCCTTATCCAAAGCGCCCCGGCGCGTAGAGTTTCGCCACACTCCGGCGTTGTCGTGCCGGGGCAGAAACGGGTCCGGGGCAGAAACGGGTCAGCCTGAACTAATACCTTTTTGAGCGATCAAAAAGGAGGCAGAGCTAACTGGCACAATTACAGAGAATCGCGGGGGTGTCGGCGCACTGTATGGTGTATGCCTCGAAATCCTCGCTGTGTCTTTCCAGGAACTGCGTTTCACGTCACGCAGCGCGGCGTCAATCGCGCCGATGTCTTTTTCTCTCAGGCAGAAACGAGGCAGAAACGGGTCAGGCAAGGCAAAAAGGCAGAAACGGGTCAGCCTAAGGCAGAAACGGGTCAGCCTGAACTAATACCTTTTTGAGCGATCAAAAAGGAGGCAGAG
>JBKQVG010000154.1:0-4758 GCA_052325345.1 Bryobacteraceae bacterium | reverse complement strand
CTACGCCGGCTTCGGCCTGCTGGCGCTCGGGTTGGGTTCGCTCGAAGTGGTCCTCGACGAAGGGCAGAGAGAAGACTGGCTCTCGTCCAATTTCATCGTTACTTTCGGCGTGATCACCGTGCTGGCGCTGGTCGCCGTGGTTTTCTGGGAGCTGCGCCACCAACATCCGGTGATCGATTTCCACGTTTTGAAGGAGCGCAATTTCACCCTGGCAACTGTCTCCATGCTGCTAATGGGGTTTGTCCTCTATGGCAGCACCACGCTGCTGCCCCTGTTCCTGCAAACCCTCCTCGGCTATACCGCCATGCTCAGCGGACTGGTGCTGTCTCCCGGCGGCATCGCCATCAGCATTTGCATGCCGGTGGTCGGCCTGTTGCTGAAAAAGTACGAGGCGCGCTGGCTGGTGATCTTCGGGGTGGTGGTCTCCGCCGCCGGATTGCTTATGATGTCCCGGTTCAACCTCGGCGTCGACTACGGATCGGCCGTCCGCGCCCGCGTGGTGCAGAGCTTCGGCCTGGGATTCCTGTTTGTGCCCATCAGCGTTGCCGCCTTCGCGCGCATACCCAAAGAGCGGACCAATTACGCCACCGGCCTGTTCAACCTGGCCCGCAATATCGGCGGCAGTTCGGGCATCGCCGCCACTACCACGCTGCTGGCCCGCCGCGCGCAGGTGCACCAACAAACCCTGGTGGCGCATCTAACTCCCTATGACCCCGCCTTCCGCGCCTCCCTGGCCAACACGGCCGCCATGCTCGGAACGCGCGGCCCCGGCCTCGCCGGTGCGGACGCGCAGGCGCAGGGGTTGATTTACGGCGGCATGCTGCGCCAGGCCGGGATGCTCTCGTTCGCCGACGCTTTCTTGGTGATGGCCGTGTTGTTTATGGCTATCGTTCCCTTGATGTTCTTCATGAGAAAGGCCGGCCCCCCCAAGGGACCGGTTATGGTGGAATAAATGCAGTCGCTGGAGGAACCCGTGGCAACCCTGCCCACTACCGATACGCTGGCGAATCGAACGCCCGCCAGAAACAAGCGCGCAAGGTGGGTGCTTCTTTTCATGCTGCTCGTCGCCGTCGCGGTCGGCGTTCCGGTGTACCTGCACTTTGAGAACCAGGTCTCGTCGGACGACGCCGAGGTGAATGGCCATATCACCCCCATCGCTCCCAAGATCGGCGGCAATGTGATAGAGGTCGCGGTGCTCGATAACCAGCCGGTCAAGGAAGGCCAGGTGCTGGTCCGCATCGACCCGCGCGATTACCAGGCCCGCGTCGACCTGGCTCAGGCCAACCTGGAAAGCGCGCAAAGTCAGTTGCGCTCCGCCCGCGTGGGCGTTCCCCTGACCAGCCAGACCACCGAATCCACCACCGACGCTTCTTCGGCCGCCGTGGGCGACGCCGAGGCCGAGTTGGAACGTGCGCGCATCACCGCCGCCCAAGCCGCCGGCTCCGACCTGGCCGTGGCCGAAGCCAACGTGCGTACCCGCCAGGCTGACGACGAAAAGGCTCAGGCGGACCTCGCCCGCATGAAGCCCCTGGTCGACAAGGCCGAGATTTCCCAGTTGCAGTACGACGCCTACCTGGCCGCCGCCAAAGTGGCCGCCAGCCAGTTGCGCGCCGACGAGCAAAAGCTGGAATCCGCGCGCCAAAACGCGGCCGGCAAGCAGGCCGCCCTCCAAGCCGCCCGCGCGCAACTGGATCGGGCCAAAGCCCAATTGACGTTTTCCCAGGCCAACCGCAAACAGGTCGCCATTCGCCAGGCGGATGCGGCCGCCGCCGCCGCCGCCGTCTCCGAAGCCCGCGCCAACCTCGAAGCCGCCCAACTCCAGCTTAGCTACACCACCATCGTCGCCCCGGTGGATGGCGTCGTCACCCGCAAGAGCGTCGAAGTGGGCCAGGTGGTGCAGCCCGGCCAGGCGCTCATGGCCGTCATCCCCCTCAATACCACCTGGGTCACCGCCAATTTCAAAGAGACCCAGCTCGCTCACGTCAAACCCGGCCAGCGCGCCGAAGTCGAGGTGGACATGTACGCCAAGAGCGTGACCGGCCACGTGGATTCGATTGCCGGCGCCACCGGCGCCGCCATGAGCCTGCTGCCGCCCGAAAACGCCACCGGCAACTTCGTGAAAGTGGTGCAGCGAATCCCCGTGAAAATCCTGGTCGACCACGATAATGGCCTGATCCTGCGCCCCGGCATGAACGTGGATGTAACCATCTACACGCGCTGACCGAAACGCCGCGACGATTTTGGCGTGGAGCGGACTCTCAGTCTGCCACGCCGGGACTCATCCCGGCGCTTGTCTCGCCTAACCTTTCATGCTCCCGGCTATGCTGCCCTGCGGGGCGGCCAATCCTGGCCGCGGCCGCCTGTTTATTGGTTTTTACCCGATTTCGTAGCGCTTCAGGATGGCGTCCCAGCGGTTCTGGGCCTTGAGCAGCAATTCCACCACTTCGCGCACGGCCCCGTCGCCGCCGCGCTTTTCGGTGACGTACTGCGCCGCTTGCTTCACCTCGGCGCGGGCGTTGGCCGTGGCGATCCCCAGGCCCACCCGCCGCATGATCACCACGTCGGTAAAATCGTCGCCGATGTAAGCTACCTGGCTGGAGTCCACCCCGGCCTTGGCCAGAATTTCGGTGAGAATCGGAATTTTCTCGATATGGCCCTGGTAGACGTACTTCATCTTGACCTGGCGGGCGCGTTCGTCGGTAGCCGGTGAGAGGCGTCCGCTGATCACGCCGGTCGCAATGCCGCTCCAGTCGAGCCATTGCAAACCGATTCCGTCCTGCGAATCGAACCCCTTGGTCTCGGCCATCTTGCCGTCGGAGCCGGGCACGTTGTACAGCTTTCCGTTGGTCAATACACCGTCCACATCCATCAGGAGCAGCCGGATCGTGGCGGCGCGGGCGAGCAGTTCTGCGGGGCTAAGCATGGTAAGTGCCGGAGGAAACCGAGCCGTCCTTGCCGCGCGGCCGGTCGGCGCGCTCATGGGTGTCGGCGTCAATAAAGGTTGGGTTGTGACCCATCGCTGCGATATCGGCGGTTGGTTTCATGATGGAAACGCGCAAGCAACGCTGTGCGCGAAACTTTCTTATAACATGCGGCAAGGCGAGGGCCACGCTCCGGCCGTGCCTGAAATCTGCGCTGAGGGGAAATTGCTTTCCGACGGGCCGGTGGCGCATGATTGAAGTGTACGCAGAGAATCAAGAGAACGAGCGTCGGTATTCTCCCGCCGAAGGCCGGATTCACGAGGCTCTGAGGGTCACGCCTGCTATGGAAGCGGGATTAGCGGACGATGTTTGGGACCTAGCTGAGACCTAGCTGAACTTCTTTCCTGACCCAGGGTTTCACCTTGGGCAACCAAAGAGAACTAGGATTCCTCCTGCCAGCCGCGTAAAAATAAAAGAGACTTCTGCTTCGCAAGTGGCGTCAATAATAGTAGACGGCTATTGACTGAAGTGCTGATTCGCTATATATTCTTTGGTCGATAGCGGTTCGAGCGGATATGCCTAGCCTAATGGAATCAACTGATTACGACCGCTTTGAGTATAAGCATTTTGATGATCCGGGAGTCCCACTGGATGAAGCCATCAAAATGGCTGCTAAGCTCCGGGCGTCTGACCCCACCCATTTTCATCGCGTAGTACCAGACGATTCTGGTCTAACATCGTTTCGCGTCGAATCCCTTTCGCGGGACGCGCGTTACGTGCAACTGATCAGCCGGTGGACTGAATTGTTGAATAGATTCATGTCCAATGGTCCGCGAAGCGGCCGACGATAGAAATGTCTGCTGATCCGGACGAACCCACCGTACCTCCCGCTCCACAAGTCCGCGAAGCGACTGATCAACCTAAATCTGTCGAAAAGCAGCCTGAACTATCACGCCCGCTTCCGCCGCCAATTCTGCACGCGCTAGAAAAAGTTCCTGACCAAGATGCCAAGGCCATTCTTTCGATGGCCATCTCCAGGACAACATTCGGATTCGGCCCGGACCCCGAGACCGCAAAAGTGCTGGCCCAGACGGAGATGCACGACGAGGAATGCAGATTAAAAGGCTTCCAGGCCTCGCTACAGAACCGTGACGAGCAGAATAAACGCGACCACGAGTTTCGAAAAAAGAAACTTAACCACCAGACTGGACTCACGGTGGGAGTCATAGTTGTAACCGTCGGTGGCGTCGCAGGAGGATTTTTTCTCTCAGCCAGCGGAAATCAAGGACTTGGGAATCCGGTTATGATCGTTAGCTTTACCGTACTGACCATGCTGGCGGGTAAGATCCTTGCGAGCCGCGATAAAGACTAACCTCTGATTCTTCTTCAACGCAGACTTGAGACACTACCCCACGCTCCGGCCGGAAACCCCTCCGGCGGCCGGGATCGGGCAGCGCCTTCAAACCTTTTTCGGTCACAGCGCTTGCAGGTTTTTGTTTCATTCATTCCAAACCACTTAATCCTCCCAGTCCCCACCTTCCCCGTGCCCGCCTGGTAAATCTGAATCAGGCTGCTGCGAAGCTGGGGCAGGCTTGCCCTGCACGTTTTTCCGTGGCGCCGATCCGTTTTGAAAGGTCTGTATGTCGAAAGAATCCAAAAAACCCATTTCCAAAGCGCGCCTCGCTGCCAACCGGGCTAACGCCCAGAAAAGTACGGGCCCGCGTACCCAAGCCGGTAAGGCCCGTTCCGCCGCCAACGCCTGCCAGCACGGCTTCACCGGCGTCAACTTCGCCATCGTCCGCCTCGAGGACCCCGCCGAAATCGATAACTTGAAGGC
>JBKQVG010000153.1:0-6231 GCA_052325345.1 Bryobacteraceae bacterium | reverse complement strand
CCAGGGAAAATGACCCGACCCAGAGGTGGGACAGACGATCGTCGTTTGTCGTCTGTCAGGCTGTTACGCCTTGGCGAGGGCCCGACAGACCACGAAAAACGATGGTCTGTCCCACCCCTCGGTCACCGAATTCCGGCTCAACCTAAATTCCGCGACCTCAGGAGTTCGGAATCTCGGCGCTGCAGGCAAGAATGCCCGCGCCACGGGAATTCAGGCCAGGGCCTTCAGACTCCTTCCAGCAGGTGGCCCATCTTTTCCTTTTTGGTGCGCAGGTAGGCTTCGCGCGTGTCGAGCACGCCCGCCTGGATGGAGACGCGCTCCACCACCTGGACGCCGGCCTGCTCGACGGCTTCCACTTTTTCGGGATTGTTGGAGAGCAAGCGGACGGCTTTCAAGCCGAACCAGCGCAAAATGGCGCCGGGCAGGAGATAGCTGCGCAAGTCGGAGTCGAAGCCCAGCTTTTGGTTGGCCTCCACCGTATCGGCGCCTTGATCCTGCAATTCGTAGGCGCGCAGTTTATTGAGCAGACCGATGCCGCGGCCCTCCTGTTCTTCGTAAATCAAGAGACCGCGTCCGGCGGCGGCGATGCGGTTGAGAGCCATTTCGAGCTGGGCGCGGCAATCGCAGCGCAGGCTGTGAAATACGTCGCCGGTGAGACACTGCGAGTGGATGCGGACCAGCGGAGGGTCGCCGGCGGCGAGGTCGCCCATGCGCAAAACCACGGCTTCCTCGATACGTTGATCCGTGCGGCCGCGAAATCCGTAGATGCGGAAGACGCCGAACTCGGTGGGAAAATCCGCTTCGGCAACTTTTTCCAGCCGCAACGCGGGGGTAGCGCTCATGCGTTGCTCTGATTCAACCTTTATGCCTCTATTATAATGGCTTCGATCGGAGAATGCTCGAAAACTATCTGGTATCGCTGCTGGTGAAGCTCGGCACGATGGCCGCCATCGCCAGCGTTCTGGCGCGCTCGAAGCACTTCAAAGCGATGCTGATGCGGGAGAACCGCACGCTTTCCGAGCGCCTGACGCTGGGCTTGTGGCTGGCGGTGGTGTTCGGCACCAGCGTTACGGTCCGCATTTTCAGCGCGACTTACAAGGGCTCCGACCTGGGGCTCGAAGGCAGCCTGCTTGCCGGCCTGCTGGGCGGGTACGTTACCGGCCTGACTTCGGGCATTATCATCGCCCTGCCGGCGGTGCTCGCCGGGGAATGGCTGACTTTGCCGCTGCTGGCGGGCGTTGGAGTGCTAGGCGGCATGCTGCGCGACCTGGCTCCGGACACGGAGGAGATCTGGCGCTTTTCGCCGTTTTTCGACTTGAGCCTGTGGCGCTTCTTCCGGGAGAGCCGCAACTATCACCGCACCGCGTTTCACCTGATTTTTCTGGCGGCGATTCTGGTGGCCGAATTTCTGCGCCAGACCCTGGGCGCGATGGCGCCGAAAAAAATTTTCTACCTGCACCTGGACACGGCTCACGCGCTGACCGAAATCGCGCTCTACGCCACGACCCTGTTCACGGTGACGATTCCGCTGAAAATCTGGAACAACACGCGCAACGAAAAAAAACTGGAAGAGCAGGCGCGCCTGCTGGCGGAAGCGCGCCTGGCGGCTCTCACCAGCCAGATCAACCCTCACTTCCTCTTCAATACGCTGAATTCGGTATCGTCGCTGATCCGCACCAATCCGGACCAGGCGCGGGTGATGGTGGTCAAGCTTTCGAAGGTGCTGCGCCGGCTGCTGCGCATGCACGACAATTTCACCACCCTGGCCGAGGAACTGAGCTTCATCGAAGACTACCTCTCGATCGAAGTGGTGCGCTTTGGCGAAAAGCTGCGTTTCGTACGCGACGTGGCCGACGATACGCTCGGCATGCTGGTGCCCAGCATGCTCTTGCAACCGCTGGTGGAAAACTCGATCAAGCACGGTTTGAGCAGTAAAGTGGAAGGCGGCACGATCCGGATTCACACCCACCGCACCGAATCGCGGTTGTTCCTGATGGTGGAAGACGACGGCGTGGGCATTTCGGAGACCAGGCTGGCGTCGCTGCTCGACCACGGCATGGGGATCGGCGTCAGCAACGTGAACGAGCGGTTGAAGGTATTATTCGGCAATAATTACCGGATGTGGATCGAGAGCCAGACGGGACGCGGCACGCGCATCCAGATCGAGGTGCCGGAGCTCGAAACGCACATGGCGGCGGTTTCCTGAATCCGGCCGTAACCAGAAAGAAATGAGGAACGACTTTGTCGAGAATTGACGAGCAGGTAAGCGTCTGGCCGATGGCCGGGCTGCCGGCCACCCTGGCGCAGAGTACGCGGCGGGTGTACGACCGGCTGGCGGCGGTCTATCCGCTTTCCACCATGCTGTTTCACTCGCGGGCGCACCGCGCCGCGCTGGCCGCATCCGGCTTGCGCGACGGCGCCAGCGTGCTGGAGGTTGCCACCGGGAGCGGCGAGATGTTCCGCCGGCTGCTACGCGCCAACCCCACGGGCACCACTGTAGGCGTGGACCTGTCTCCGAACATGGCGGCCCGCACGGAGCGCGCCGCGCGCCAGAAGTTTCCCGCGGCGCGGGCCTGCTGCCAGGCGGTGGATGCGCGCCACATGCCATTCCGCCCGGAAACCTTCGACGCCATCTTCTGCTGCTATCTGCTGGAGCTGCTTTCGGCTGACGATATCGTGCTCACGCTCAAGGAATTCCGGCGCGTGCTGCGCCCGGCCGGCTGTCTCGCCCTGGTGCTGATCGGCCAGAACACGCCGGTGTTCAACGGCATCTACCAGGCGGTGGGCAGCCTGGTGCCGGCATTTTGGGGCAGACAAGTGGAACGGCAAGCTACCGAATGGATCACCGCCGGCGGATTCTCCATCGCCTACGATCGCACCGCGCGCCAGACCTTTTACCCTTCGCGCGTGCTGGTGGCGGGGAAGGTGGATTGAAGCCTTCAGCGCACCTGCGAAAACGCCAGCGGCTGCAGTAGGGTATTGGTGGTATTGGCGTTCAGTTCCGAGTTGTCCATGCCGGGGGTGGCGCGCATCTTTTGCCATTCCGGGTCGGCGCTGAAGGCCTTCCAGAGGCGCTCGCGCGCGGCCAGGTCGTCGAAGGCCAGCATATAAGTATTGTTGGGCTGGTTGGGGCCGACGATGCTTTGGCCGAACAGAATCGGCGTCATATTCAAACGCCGGAAAATGCCGATCTCGCCGGTTTCGAACATCTTCTTTTTGCGTCGCGAACCGTCTTCGGTCAATCCCTGATAGGTGCGCAGCTCGAAGACGCGCGCCGGGCGCTTGGAACCCGATGGGCCGGCTTCGATGGCGGGGAATGCGTCGAAGGCGCGCAGCAGGGAGCTTTCCAGGCGCTCATAACCGGGCGTAGTGTTGTACTCTTTCCAGCCCTTGGCGAATTCGGCGTCGCCGGGAAACGGGTCGTGCAGGTTTTCGAGCGCGGCCAGCGAGGGATAGCTGGCGATGACCAGGGTAAACGGAGCATTGGCGCTCACTAGCGCGCCAAAGAAGCCAACCGGGCCGAGCCCGGCGCGGCCGGCGGCCGGCAGGTAAACATCTTTCAGATACGCGTTGGTGCGCCCGGTCTGGCTGCCAGCGCGCATGTAGTAATAGCAAAAATGCAGGGAGGCGCTTTTCGAAGGAGCGGGCGGAGCGGCGTCGGCCCTGGATTCCAGCGTGGATACGGTCGCGGCCGCAGCCGCGGTCAGAAAACTACGTCGTTGCACGAGGCCTCATTTCTCGGCCGGGCTGGTTTGGGCTAAACCTTCCACCAGCAATTTGGCCAGGTCGGATATCAGAATCGAGCCGGGATTGTCCGGTCCCCAATCGGGCTGCGGAATCCCGTCCACGGTGATGGCCATGGCGATGCGGCCGGCCTTGGAATACACAATCCCCACGTCGGAGCGCAAGGCGTCCAGCGCGCCGCTCTTATTGGCGATAGGCAGATCGCCCAGCCGGCGGCGAATGCCGGTGTTATCCTGATTCCGCTTCAGAATGGACAGTATATCGCGCGACGCTTCGGGGCTGACCAGTTCGCCGCGTTCCAGTTTTTCCAGAATGGCGACCATGTCGCGCGGCGTCGAGACGCCCAGCCCGTACTTCCGGTTCTTCGGCAGCTTGCCGGCGGCCGACCAACCCTCCGCGGCTTTGAGTTCGCTGCCGTCCCCTCTCACCTTGCGCATCAGGCGGGTGGTATGGATGCCTATCCTGTTCAGATAGGCGTTGACGGTGTCGGCGCCGATGCGCTGGATGATCATGTTGGTGGCGGTGTTGTCGCTAAGCACGATCATGAGGTTGGCGACGTCGCGCAGGGGAAGCTGAACGCCATCGGAGACTTCGCTGCCGATGATCCCCGAGCCGGTGACTTTTTCGGCGGCGGTGACCGTCAGCAGCTCGGTCCACTTGGCCTCGCCGCGCGCCACCGCATCGAACAGCGCCACCAGCGTGGGCAGCTTGACGGTGCTGGCGGTGCGGACTTTGGCGGACTTGCGAATGCCGATGGAAGCGCCGCTGTCGAGATTTTTCGCGTAGAGCGAAACCGTTCCGGGAAAGCCGGCGATGCGCGCATGGAGCGCTTCGGAAAGGGACGCCGCATGGAGGCCGCAAACCAGCAGAGCCGCCAACGCGGCGCCTTTTGCGAAAGAGAACATTCCTCGATCTTAGCCGACGGCGGCTTTCGCAATAATGGGCAGGCCAATCGCCCGCCCACCGAGAACTTCACTAGCGCGCGGCGGATTCCTTCGGAGTAGACAGGTAACCGACGATCTGGTTCTTGCTTACGGAATTGATTACGATCTCGTACGGGATGTGGCCGCCTTTGGCGGTGTAGAACTGAACCGGCTCGTTGACGCTCTTATCTTTTTTATCGGTCCGCTTGTCATCGGCCATCAAGGAAAGGCTGTACCGGTTCCTCTTCGGGTCGGCGTTCTCGAGCTTCAGGGTGATATCGCCAAAGCGCACCGGCTGTTTGGTCTTGCCCAGCTTGATATCGATGTAGTTGCGCTGGCCCAGGCGCTTGAGGGCCTCGAGTTCGGTGCCGTTGGTGGCGATCAGGCCGCTTTGCACGCCCAGGTCGCCGCGCACCGACTTCAGGTCGGCGATGGTCTTGTCGAGTTGCGACTGGGTTTGGGTGACCTGCGTCTTGACCGAGCCGACATCGGTGGAAACGTCGGCGATCTTGGCATTGGCGGCGGTGGCCTGCTGTTGCACGTCGCTGATCTGGCTGGCGACCCTGCGATTCATCTGCGCTTCTTCGGCCTGGATCTGCTTGACCAGGGCATCGGCATGGGCCTGCGCTTCCACTTTGGCCTCGCTCGACATGTTGCGCGCTTGGTCGCGAGCCGCGGCTAATTCCTCTTTCAACGCTTCCAGGTGGCGCTGGTCGGCCGCAACGGTTACGGAAGAGGAGTCGCGGAGATTGGCGATATCGGTCGAGATTCTGTCTTGCGTCTTGGCCAAATCGGCACGCAGGTGATCGATTTGAATGTACAGATAGATGTTTGCGGCCAGCAAGGCAATCAGGGCGCCGGCCACCAGGGCAGTCATCAGTCCCGACCGATGCTGTTGGGGCGCAGGCGGGGCGTAGGGCGAGGATAAGGGACTCACGTTTTGGAAAACTCCTTACTTTTCAGTATAGATGGCGCGGGGTGTGCGGTCGGTTACATGTTTGAGGAAGCTATCGGCAATCGGCGGTCAGCGGCCGGCCCGTGAACACTTTAGCCGACCGCCGATCGCCGACTGCTGAAAGCTCATTTACAGCGGGATGTTGCCATGTTTCTTGCGCGGCATGGTATCGGTTTTGGTTTCCAGCATGCGCAGGGCGCGGATCACGCGCGGGCGGGTTTCATGCGGCTCGATGACGTCGTCCACGTAGCCGCGCTCGGCGGCCACGAAGGGATTGGCGAATCGCTCGCGAAACTCGCGCAGCTTCTGGGCGCGGACGGCATCCTGGTCGGCGGCGGACGCCAGTTCCCGCTTGTAAACGATGTTGACGGCGCCCTCGGCACCCATCACCGCGATCTCGGCGGTGGGCCAGGCCAGGTTCAGATCGGCCCGGAGGTGCTTGGAACCCATGACCACGTAGGCGCCTCCGTAGGCCTTCCGGGTGATGACGGTGACCTTGGGCACGGTGGCCTCGGCGTAGGCGTAGATGAGCTTGGCGCCCCGCCGGATGATCCCGTGCCACTCCTGATCGGTGCCCGGGAGGAAGCCGGGGACGTCGACGAAGGTGAC
>JBKQVG010000152.1:0-5158 GCA_052325345.1 Bryobacteraceae bacterium | reverse complement strand
GCTCGCCAGCATTGCCCGTCTCCGCTTCACCGGCACGCCCAGACTACCACGCGCCCTCGCCCCGCCCGGCAAAAACCGGACATTTCTACTTTGCAGGGAATAGGACATTTCTACTTTGCGTTGACACCTCCAGAATTGGGCCAATTGGGCCGGCAGCGATTCCGTAAACCGGGGATTGCTGCGCTGGCAGGGTACTGATTTGGCGCGAGTTGGTAGCGAAGGGGGACTGAAGTGGAATCTGTAACGGCTTTTGGAGGAACCTGGGGAGACTTTGGGCTTGACAATCGCCTTGCGCAGCAGTTTTCTCGGGCCGGCGGGAATAGGCCGTAACTGCGTCCAGACGGAAACCTTGCGGAGCGGCTCGACGGATCGCGGAGTTGCGGAACTCCCGCGGCAACCAGTCCAAGCCCCAACCTTCCACTTCTCGGACAAAGGGCGATTGGAGGTACAGGGCATCGCCTAGCCGATTGCGATTGAAAACTCGCCGACAATCTCGAAAGCCGTTTCCTGCGTCGGTTCCCCGATTGCCGATCTCGCTTTCTCTACGGTGCAACTGCCTCCGGGCGGCGGCGGAAGAGAGCGAAAGGCGCCGTGCAGCCTACGCGCGGGCTTGATCTGGAATTCAGGCCTCGGTGCGGTGCGGGCCGGGCCTATCAGTACGAATGCGTTCCCAGCACGACTCGGACTTTGAACTTGCTCTCCAGAACGGGTTTCAAATCGTCGAAATCAATCGGACACTTCGCTGTTTCCATCGCCATCTTGACGCATGTACCCAGGTGGATCGTGTCGATTTCCTGCCCCAGGCCGTTTGCGACTTCCGTCAGCAACTTGACCCGCGGCGCCACCAGCCCGGGGCAGTCGCCGCAATCCGTCATCGCCACCAGGTCGATCCGATCGTGCCGCGAGAACTCCGCGTTCTTTTCTGTGATTCCCTTGAAACACTTCGCGCAAGCGATGCACGAGTGATCCTTGATACGTTTACAGTAAATGATCGCGATTCTTGCCATACTCCCTACTCTTCGCGGAAAACTAACCTAAGCCGACATTTCCATTTTGGGCTTCCCGGTACGGGAAAGTATACACCCATTCAATACTTCTTGATCCGCAGGGCCGCAATCTCTTGTCGCCCCCAGTGCCTTTGCCCCTCCAAACGCGAGCTTCGACTTGCTCCGGAACTTCAAAATCGGCAAGCCGCATCTTTTCTACAACTTTCCTACGCGCCCCTCCGCCTCTCCTGCTTGCTCCGTCGATCCTTGCCTACAAACGCGTTCCACCTACCCCACCGCCACACGTAAGGCGGCAATCCGGCGTGCCATCGCCCCGAACAGCCGCCGTGCCAGGCCGCTTTCCGCCTGCAACAGCCAATAGTACATCGCGCGCCTGATCAGCCGGCCGCCGGTCTTGACGAACCGTTGTTGAAGACCCGTCAACCACCACTGGCCTACGCGCAGCGGCAGCACCCGCGTAGCAGGGAAAGCGCTCTTCGGAGCTTCTCATGACTGGCGGCTCAGCGTACAGTCAAGGTGAAATCCACGTCCAGCACCAGCGCGTCGGCACTGGCAGTGATGGCGGTCACTTTGAAATCGCGCAGATCGCGGGGATAGTCGGGCTGGGTGTTGGGGTCTTCCATCATGCGCTTGGCATCGGCGGCCAGGTTGTAACGAAAATCGCGCGCCAGGCTGGCGGCCATGGCGGCGCACACGCGGCGGATGTAAAAGCCGGTCTTGCCGTCGCTTTGCGCGGCGACGTTGGCCAGGCCAATGTTGCCGTCTTTGTATGTCGGCCTGGCGCCGATGACTACCGTAAACGCGTCGCCCAGGCCTACACATTGGCCGAACATATTCAAGGCGGAACGGCCGGTGAAACGCGCCCGGATGCGCAGCAGGCCGTCCTTTCCCTGGATTTGCGGATGCTCCAGATAGGCGAAGCTGCACTTGGTCTTTGGGTCGCCCTTCACGTAGCGGCGGCCGTCCTGGGTGAACACCTGGCTGGCCAGAATGCGCTCCAGCGCCGCGTAGCGCACTTGAATTTCGACCGCCGAAAGCGGCGCCGCGGCAGCCAACAGGAGGGCAATCATGCGCATTAGGCCGGCTCCGCGAAGAGTGCAAACTCCGACAGCACCGGGCTGGCCGAGGCTTCGGTAACGCGCAGCCGCAAGCGCGCGGCGGTTACCGGACGATCCAGGCGGATCAGGCGCCGCGGACCGATGCTGGTGGCGTTGGCCAACGGCTGCCAATCGCCGCCGTCCCAGCGGTCGATGGCCACGGCGTCCACGCGCTGGCCGAAGGCGATCGCCTCGCGCAGCCGCACGACCCCAAACGTCACCGGAGCGGCGAAATCGAAAAGCGCCTCGGCACGAAGTGCGCCATCGTCGGTTGCCCAGTACGTGTCGTCGCGCCCGTCCAACAAATGCCGCGGCCCGAACCGCTCGCGCGGCGCGCGCGCGTTGGCCGCGGTCACGCGCGCGCCCGCCGCCAGATCGCGCGCGAACGTGGCGCGCCGCCATCGGCCGAAGGTTGCGAGCGACGCGACATCTTCGGAAGAGAGCAAGCCGTCGCGATTGGGCGGCACGTTAAGCAACAGGTTGGCGCCGCGGCCCACCGACGCGAAATACAGCGCGCCGAGTTCGGCCGGCGTCTTCACGCGAGCGTTTTCGGCTTCGTGCCAGAACCAGCCGGGGCGAATCGAAACGTCGCATTCGGCCGGCAGCCAGCGCGTGCCGTGGCGTGTTCCCGTGGGCGAATCCTTTTCGCGCACGTTGCCCGGCGATGCCGGGCCGCCATCGGCGCCCACCGGGTCGTAGGTTGCCCAGCAGGGGTCGCCGGCGATGCCGCGCTCGTTGCCCACCCAGCGCACATCCGGCCCCACGTCGGAGAAAATGACGGCTTCGGGCCGCAGCCTGCGCACGAGTGCCCAGGCGCCCGGCCAGTCGTAATAGGTGTTCTTGTCGATCGTGCGCTTCTCGCGCGCCCCGCCGTAGTAGCCCTCGCCGCCGTTGGCGCCGTCGTGCCACACCTCGAAGATGGGGCCGTAATTGGTCAGCAATTCCGTCAACTGGCGGCGGTAGACGGCGATGTACTCCGGCTTGCCGTAGGCCGCCTGGCTGCGGTCCCAAGGCGAAAGATAAATGCCGAAGCGAAGCTTGTGCCGGTGCGCCGCGGCGGCAATTTCGCCCACCACGTCACCCTTGCCGCCGCGCCACCGGCTGGCGCGCACGGAGTGTTCGGTGGTCGCGGTGGGCCAGAGGCAGAAGCCGTCGTGATGCTTGGCGGTGAGGATCACGCCAGCCATGCCCGCGGCGGCCAGCGGCTCGACCATCGCGTCGGCATCGAATCGGGCGGGGTTGAACAGGTTCGGGTCTTCGTCGCCCAGCCCCCACTCCCGATCCGTAAATGTGTTGACGGTGAAGTGGAGAAAGGCGGTGGTCTCGAGCCGGTGCCAAGCCAGTTGCCGAGCCGACGGCAGCGCCCCGAAAGGCTTTGGCTCCCCGGCCGCAAAGGCCCGGCCGGCGGTGGCTGAAGCCGCGGCCAGAAACGTACGCCGCGTCATCTCAGGCGTTGTCCAGGCTGGCAGACCGCAAAAAACGATGGTCCGCCCCACAGGTGAGTCATCTCAGCGTCGAGACTTTCCCGTGGTCTTGGGTTTGGGTTTCGCTTTGGCTTTGGCCTTGGGGATGCGGACGGGAGCGGGGGCTTCCACCACGGCTGCCTCCGCCGCGATCTCCGGTTCCGATTCGGCCGCGTCGGCCTCCGAATCGCCATCGTCGAGCGGATCCGGATCCGGCAGGCCGTCGGGTTCCTCCACCACCGGCCCGGTGGCGTCCGGATTCACCTTCTTGAGCACCTCGATGAACAGCGCCGCCTTGCGGGCATCCACCTTGGGAGGCGGCGGCTGTTCATGGCGGTAGTCGTGATCGTTGTAACAGGTCCGGCAGCGTACCTTGGCCGGCTCCGCATTGAGCACCGATACCACGGCGTGGTTCATGATTCGCTTGCAGCGAACGCAAAAATCGTCGATGTCATCGCCCAGGCGTGGTTCCCGCATGTGCGCCTCCTAGTTTGCGCTACTGACGCCGGTGGAAACGGTGGCCTCGGATTCGACGGCAGCCTTTGGCTCGGCCACCAGCCACTGGGCCAGCTCGAATCCTACGTATTTACAAATCCGTAACTGTCCGTCCGCCGCCTCCAGCACGTCGCCCACCTTCAGCGGATCGTCCGATTCCCGCAGCGCGCGCCAGGCGTCGTATTCGTTTAACGCGTCCACTTCGCCGCGCGGATCGTAATCCCTCGGTTTCACCGAAGCGCATCCTCCCACGTGAGGAGCCCAGCGGAACTGCTGTCTTGGCGAATCCTTCATTCGGTAGATCCGATAGCGCGCCATAGCCCTACATTGTAATCGATGGAAGGGCACGCGTTGCGTCCCGCTCGCCCTGTTCGATCATACGGGCGACGGTCTGGGGCGACCAGCATATCGCCTCTTTCAGCGAGCCGAGCGGGGAGGAAGGCTCCAGCTTCACGACATCGATCGCCGCGGTCGGAGAGCGTACCGGCAGCATCGCGTGGAGCACGCGGAACGGCAAGGTGGTCAGTACGTTGAGAGCGATCGCGCGGTGAGCGCCCAGCGCCTCGGCCACCCAGACGGGCAACGCGCCCAGGAAGCCGCCATCCACGTAGTGACGCCCTCCGATGCGCACTGGCGGAAACGCGCAGGGAATACTGCACGTCGCCGCCAGGTGCTCCCACCCGATCTCCGCTCCAGCGACGATCCGAACCCGCAGGCGCGGCACTTCCACCATGGTCAGGGCGAAATCGATGCGCGGCTGAAAGCGCTCGGCCAGCCGGCGCGCCTCGTCGTGCAGCGCCTCCGGCTGCAAGATGCCGGTGGCGTGCAGCCCGAGCCGCATGATCGCTCCGAGGCGCGGGTCGAGCCATCTCGCGATCAACTCGTCGGGCGAACAGCCCCCGGCAATCGCCCATCCGTTCCAGGCGCCGGCCGAAGCGCCCACCACCAGGTCGGGCTTCAGCCGCCGGCTGAGAACCTTCCAAACGCCAGCCTCCCAGGCGGCGAACATTCCGCCCGCCGAGAGCACCAAAGCGGTGGACACATCACCATCGTAGTATGGTCCGGGGCGCGTGTCCGCCAACCATCCGGCAGCGAG
>JBKQVG010000151.1:0-10264 GCA_052325345.1 Bryobacteraceae bacterium | reverse complement strand
CGTGCGGATGAAGTTCGACGGCGCTTCCAGGCTGAGCCTCAATCCGGAAGGCGACCTGGTGATCAACGGCGCGGAGGGCACGGTCATCGAGAAGCGTCCGGTGATTTATCAGCAGGATTCCGCCGGCACCGCCCGCACCGAAGTCCAGGGCGGTTACCTGCTGCTGGGCCGCCACACAGTGGGGCTGCGTCTCGATCGCTACGACCCGAAACGGGCCCTGGTGGTGGACCCCGTGCTGGCCTATTCGACCTATATGGGCGGTTCGGGAGCGGATTCCATTACCGCCGTCCAGACCGATAACCAGGGCAATCTTTACGTCGCGGGCTCTACCGGCACGTCCGACCTGGTGCCCAGCAACGGCGCTTACGACACCGCCAACACAGGCGGTCTGGATATCTTTCTGGCGGTCATCAACGACGCTCCGGGCTTGGCCTATGGCGTCACCTATCTGACTTACATCGGCGGCGCGGGCGACGACATCCCGCAGGCCCTGGCCGTCGATTCCTCCCAGAATATGTACGTGGTCGGCACCACCAAATCGACCGGCTTCCCGATGACCGCCAATGCCTTCGATACCGTCGGAGCGTCCACCTATACGGATGGTTTTGTGTTGGTGTTCAATCCCGAAATCAGCGGCAGCACCGGGCTGATCTTCTCGTCGTTTCTGGGCGGCACCACCGGCGCGGAGAGCGCTAACGGGGTGGCTTACGATTCCAGCGGCAACATGTACGTGGTGGGCACCACGGCTTCCACTGACTGGCCGTTCACAGCCAATGCCTACGCCCAAGTGATCTACGGGCCGCAGGATGCGTATATCGCGCAGATCAACCCCAATAGCGGAACCCTGATGTACGCCAGCTATATGGGCGGCGAGCTGGTGGACGACGGGCGCGGCATCGCGGTCGACAAAAGCGGCCTGGTGTATTTCGCTTGCAGCAGCAATTCCACCCTGTTCCCGGCGGCGGGCTACCAATATCAATCCAACCTGGCGGGCGCCTTCGACGTAGTGGTGGGAGTAATGGATTTGACCCAGGTGGGCGTCGATTCGCTGCTTTATACCAGTTATCTGGGCGGTACTCAGAACGATATGGTGCGGGCACTGACGCTCGATCCCTCGGGAAACATCGTGGTCACCGGCTACACCCTGTCCTCCAACTTCCCAGTCACCGCCGATGCGGCACAGCCCACTTATGCGGGCAACGGCGACATATTCGTGTCGGTGCTGAACTATACCAGTTCTCAGTTCGTCTTATATTCTACTTATCTGGGCGGTGCGGACGGAGATGTGGCCTATGGGCTGACGACCGACAGCTCCGGCAATATCTACGTGACCGGCTACACGCTCTCCACGGATTTCCCGGTAACCGCCAATACGGTTCAAGCCGCCTGGGGGAATGGGATCGACGTGTTCGTCACCAAGATCAAGCCGCACGTCGCGGGTAGCGCCGGCATCGTCTGGTCCACCTTCCTGGGAGGGCCGACCATCAACAGTGCCTCCGCCATCGTGGTTGGCTCCGACGGGCGGGTGTACGTGGCCGGCTACACCGGCGGCGAATTTCCGACCCAGAACGCATCCTATCAGGCAGCCTATCAAGGCGGCTACACCGACGGCTTTCTGGCCGTGATTAAGCAGTAAGCCGGCGAGCCAACCGGGCCGCGGCCAAAGCGGGCGGTTGCCCCTCCACTGCCTCCTACGCCAGGTTCAGAACCTGCTTCACCGACCCGCTCTGGCCGGCGATCTTTTGCTGCAGCAGCATGATGGCGTAAATCAATTGCTCCGGCCGCGGCGGGCATCCGGGCACGTAGACATCCACCGGGATAACCTGGTTGACCGGGACCAATGCGTAATTGTTGAATACGCCGGTGGAAGTGGCGCAGGCGCCCATGGAAATCACCCACTTGGGCTCGGGCATCTGCTGGTAGAGGTGCCGGATCACCGGCGCCATCTTATTGGAGACGCGCCCGGCGATGATCATCAGGTCGGACTGCCGCGGCGAGCCGCGAAACACCTCGGCGCCGAAGCGGGCAATATCGAAGCGCGACGCCGACATGGACATCATCTCGATGGCGCAGCAGGCCAGGCCGAAGCTCATCGGCCAGATGGAATTCTTTCGTCCCCAGTTCAGGGCTTTGTCGAGAGTGGTGAGAATGATACCCTCGGAAGCGGCCGCGGCGGCATTATCGACGGAATAGTCGTCCAGCCGCGCGAAAAGCTCCGCTGGTCCACTGGCGAGAGGGTTCTCCATACCCGATATTCTCGCATGGACCCTCCCGGTCCTGTAAAATCGGTATTTCGACCCTTCTCTAATGCCAGCCGCCAACTTCGACGAGCTTCTGGACCGAGCCGCCTCCCTGCACGGAATCGATGCGGGCTTCTGGGACATCTGGGGCCATTACCACGCGACGCCCGCCGCCGTGAAGCAGTCGCTCCTCGCCGCCATGGGCGTGCCCGCGGGAAGCGCGGAGGAACTGGAACTCGCGTTGGCGGCCCGGACGCGCCGGGAATGGGAGCGCCTGGCGCCGCCCACCGTCGTCACCGGTGAATCCGCCCAAGCCGCGCTCCCGCTGAATGTTCCGGCTGAACTGCTGGGAGAAGCGGCGGCCATAACGGTACGGCGCGAGGATGGCGCGGTGAGTGAATTCAAACTCGGCCTGCTCGAGCTGGAACAGGTTGCCTCGATCGAGATGAGTGGCGCAACCTGGGTGCGAAAGGTGGCGCGCCTGGAGGTGGCGCTGCCGCTCGGCTACCACGACATCACGGTGAAGCTGGCCGGCGCCAGCGCCACCACCCGCTACATCGTCACCCCGGAACGGGCCTGGACGGATCCGCATCTGGGCCGCGGCGGCAAACTGGCGGGGCTCACCATCAGCCTTTACGGCGTGCGCTCCGAGCGCAACTGGGGCTGCGGCGACTTTCGCGACCTGGAACAGATCGTGGATTGGACCGCGCGCGATCTGCAGGCCAGCTTCGTGGGGCTCAATCCGCTCCATGCCATCCATAACCGCCGCCCGTTCAATACCAGTCCCTATCTGCCGACTTCGACCCTGTACCGGAACTTTCTTTACCTGGATGTGGAGAGCGTGGAAGATTGGGCCGATTGCCGGCGGGCGCTCCGGTTGCGCGCCACCCCGCCGGTCGCCGCCGAGATCGAGACCCTGCGCGGCGCTCCGTGCGTGGAATACGAGCGCGTGGCCGCCCTGAAGCTGCGGTTTCTGAAGCTGCTGTTCGCCTCGTTCTTGCGCCAATGGCGGCGCGGCTCGCCGCGGGCCCGCGATTTCGAGGCCTACCGCCGGCGGGAAGGCGATTCTCTGGAGCGCTTCGCCATGTTTTGCGCGCTGGATGAGCGCCTGCACCAGCACCGGCCGGACCTGTGGCTCTGGACCGAATGGCCCGCCGCCTACCAGGACCCGGATTCGGCGGAGACGACCGCTTTCCGGAGCAAACATTGGCGCCTGGTCATGTTTTACCAGTATCTGCAATGGCAGATCGATCTGCAGCTCTCCCGCGTCGAGCGGCGCGCCCGCGACCGCCGCCTCGCCCTGGGCCTGTACCACGACCTGGCCCTGGCCACCGATCGCTTCGGCTCCGACCTGTGGGCCTACCGCAAATATTTCGTGGCCGGATGCCGCGTCGGCTCGCCGCCCGACGATTTCGCGCCCAAGGGCCAGGACTGGTGTTTCCCGCCGCCCCATGCGCGCTGGCACCGGGAAAACGGCTACCGGCTCTTCGCCGAATCCATCCGCAAAAACGCGCGCCACGGCGGCGCCCTGCGCATGGACCACGTCATGCGCCTGTTCCGCCTCTACTGGATCCCGGACGGCGCCGACGCCACCGAAGGCGCCTACGTGCGCGAGACCAGCGAAGATTTCATCCGCATCCTGGCGCTCGAAAGCGTGCGCAACCGCGTGGTGTTGGTGGGCGAGGACCTGGGCACGGTGGAGCCCGAAACCCGCGAAGCCCTGGCCCGCTATGGCGTGTTGAGCTACCGGCTGTTCTATTTCGAGCGCGATCCCTCCGGCGCCATGCGCCGTCCCGACCAATATCCTCGCCAGGCCCTGGTCTCTTCCACCACTCACGATCTGCCCACCCTGGCCGGCTTCTGGCTGGGCACCGATATTGCGGCGCGCCGCGCCGCCGGGGTGCTGGACAATGCCGGTTTCGCCGCCGCCATGTCCGCCCGCCAGGTGGACAAGCAGCGCATGCTCGATGTGCTGCTGGGCCAAGGCCTGTTGCCCGCTGGCTCGCCCCGCGAGGCTTCCGCTTACGGCGAAATGACGGGCGCGATCCACAATGCCGTGATCGGCTTCCTGGCTCTCACGCCCTCCCAACTGCTGGCCATCAACCAGGAAGACCTGACCAAGGAAACCGCCCAGCAGAACCTGCCCGGCACCACATGGCAGTATCCCAACTGGAGCCGCAAGATGCGCTTCACCGTGGAGCAATTGCAGAACGACCCCGAAGCCCGCGGCTTCACCGCCATGTTCCGGCACTGGATCGGGCGGAGCGGCCGGACCAACCAGCAGGGGTAGTACGGATGATGGACTCATCCGAACGGGCCTTATTATTCATCGTTTGCGCGCTCTGTCCAGATCCACCCTGTCTAACCCCCTGGTAAGTTGAGTACTTTCGGTGTAACATGTTTTCGGCAGCGGAAGATCAAGCTACAGGACGCCCGCTTCGTTGCCATTGCCAGGTGCAATATAAGCGTCGCAAATCCGTCCCTCCGCGGACCGCGTCGGGGACCTGATTCTTGCTCGAAGCAGGCAGGCCCTCACGCGACAAAGCGCCGTTCCGTTGGCGCCCGGGCACTGGCATGGCCCGAGCGGAATAGTACGCCGTGAAGTGACCGGACGAGGAGGTTGTGATGGATTCGCCCAAGACGAGCGGAAGAATGATGGCAACCGCTTGTGTACTCCTGAGTGCAGCACTGTTCATAATTCCGCGGTACGCGGCGAGCCAGAATAAGACATCCAAGCCGCCACGGCAGGCGCCGAGCCCCGCCAGAGCGCAGAGTGCCCCCGCAAGAACCGCGCCAGCAGCTCGGCCGGCACGACCGGTGCAGTCGCAGCCAGCACGGCAGCCGCAGCCGAGGGGCTCCGTTACGGCGCCCGGGAATGGCGGTCTCGGCAGGCGTGTCGGCCAGCAACCGCAAGGACGACGGGGACTGAGTACGGGCGGCAGCGGCACACCGCAAGGACGCGGACAACGAGGCACGGGCGGCAGCGGCACACCACCGCAAGAACGCGGAGGACCAGCCTACCATCCGGGAGCGGGCGTGCAACGCATAACCCACCAGGACGGCTCAAGGGAATATCGGGCAGGTCAGAATACGATCCACACAGACTCCGGCGGCCGCGTCACCAGAATCGAACGGCCGGGAACGGTGGCCACCAGGATCGGGCCTGACGGGCGCGCGGGGCACATCGAACACAACCGGGCCGACGGCAGCCGGATGGTGGTTGACCGCGGGGTGCGCGGCGAACGGCGGGCCGAAGTGGTGCGACCGGGCGGTGTTCGGGTGGTCGCCGAAGGACGCCGCGGCTACGTCGAGCGGCCCGTGCGTCCCGGTTACATCTCCCGCACTTATGTCGTGGGCGGCCGCACCCAAGTCTTCGTGTACCGAAGCTACGCCTATCACGGGGCTGCCTATTACCGCTATGTTCCACGCGTTTATTACGCCCCGGCATTCTACGGATGGGCGTACCGCCCGTGGGGCGTGCGGGTAGCGTATGCCTGGGGATGGGGACCCGCGCCAGGATGGTTCTACGGCGGATACTTCGCGCCATCTCCCTACTATCAATATCCGGCTTTCTGGCTGACCGACTATTTGCTGGCCGAGAATTTGAGACTTGCTTACGAGAACCAGCAGGTATCGAATGCGCCGCCACCGCCGCCGGACGGTTCGTCTACTCCGGAACAGATGCAGTTGATGAAGCAGATGATCGAACCGGAGGTCCAGCAGCAGATCCAAGCCGACCAGGCCGAAGCAGCCCAACCGGCTGCGCCCGCACCCGCGCCTTCCGGGCCGACGCCAACCGAAGCGGCGCCGCCGGCGCTCGATCCGAACCAGCGAACCTTCGTGGTGTCGGCGAGTCTCGACGTGACCGCGAATGGTGAGAATTGCGCGCTTACGGGAGGAGATATTATCTATCGTTCGGGCGAGTTGCAGAGCGATGGCACAGTGGGAGTCACGATCCTGAGCAGCAAGCCGGGAGACTGCAAGGCCAACTCCGGCACGGCGGTTGAACTGGCGGCGCTTCAGGAGATGCAAAATCAGTTCCGCGAGCAGATCGCGGGTGGGATGGAAGCTCTTGCCGCCAAGCAAGGCCAAGGCGGCATACCAGCCAGCCCGGCGCCTCCCAAGCCGACCGTGGTTGCCGAGGGCCAAGCTCCACCGGCCCCTGATGCCCAGGCTCAGTTGGCGCAGCTAAACCAAGAGGCCAACCAGACGGAAACCGAAATCAGGCAGGCGGCGACCGGCACGGCCCCAACCGCCATGCTGTGGCCCAAATAGCGAGAGGCCTTCCTATGAGTCAAGCTGCACGACTCGCAGTATTGCTTAGCATCGCTTCCCCGGCGGTTGTGCCAGTCGCCGTTGCACAACCATCCCCGCCAAGCGCCTCGCTGGCGCAGAAAGTCAGCACGCAGTATCCGGCGGGCACCGTGCTCGTGGTTCAAAAGCAAGGGATCGTCGGAGCTTCCAGGTGCGGGCTGACTCCCGTGGCCGAATACAAGGATGGGCAACTGCACCGCCCCGGCAAGAGGCAAGAAATCGAGCTGAAGGTGATCTATCTGTATAAGAACGTGAAAGTCACTTTCATCGATGGCAAGGTCTCGGATATCGAGTGAGCCAGATGACTGTGGCGTGTCCGGAATGCCAACGGGAGGTCCCGCGCGATCAAAGGTTCTGAAAGTACTGCGGAACTCCGATCGCCCGCGAGCCTCAAGCTATGCCACCACCCGCCCAGAGACACGGCGGGACATACGCTGTCTTATTGATCCTGTCGGTTGTATGTCTGGCGGCGATCGGGATTTCGGTCTTCAGGATAAACCAAAAGAAGCCACCATCCCTTGCCTTTTCTGCATCGGCACTCGAAATCGTCAGAGGCCAATCTTGTTTTGTGCGGTGGTACGCGACCCACACGGATAGCCTGCGATTGAACGGCGAGCTTGTTCCCAACAGCGGGAGCCGCGCCGTGTTCCCGGCGGCGACGACGACGTATCGGCTGGTAGCGTCCGGCCCAGGTGGCAAATCGGAATCGAGGGAAGTCACGGTTCGGGTGATCGAGCCCGCTGTTGCTCCCACGATTCAATTTGCCGGCAATCGGGATCGGATTACCGCCGGCCAGTCCGTGACGCTGAGGTGGTCGGTGACGGGGGCAACGCGCATCCAGGTCGATCCGGCTTTGGGCCTAGGTTCCGTGGCGGCCGAGGAGCAGCGAGCCGTAACGCCGCAGCATACTACTGAATACACGCTCACGGCCGAGGGCCCCGGCGGGACGGCAGTAAGCCACTTCAAGGTGTGGGTTGACCTTCCTCGTCAGCCGGCGGTCGGGAACGAGGGAACATCGAGCCAGCCCTCCTCAACCCCTCCGCCGCGGCCCGCGATCATCGCGTTTGAAGCGGCCCCGGCGGATTCGATCCAGCAGTGTCAAGTGGTTGTTCTGCGCTGGACTGTGCGGGACGCCGCGAGCGCTTCTATCCAGCCCGAAATCGGCAGCGTCGGTCCCGAAGCGGGTTACAAGGTGCTCCGACTGTTACATACTACGCGGTACGTCTTGAGAGTGGATGGTCCCGGAGGCCAGGCGGCGCGCGACGTCACTATTTCCGTAGCTCCCGGCAACCGATCCAGTTGCGAACCATAAGGGATGACCCGTGCACGGGAGGTTCCTTATGGCTGTGGGAGTGATTATGGAGCCGGGGGAACTCGCAGACATTGTAAAGCATGCCATTTTGCATAATCTAGTGGGTGTGCCGAAACATCTGGATAGATTTCTGATTATCGCCGATCTCTTGGTCGATGAAGGAAGGCCCTGCAGTACGCGATAGTCGATTATTTGCCAGCCTGTCGCGAATATCTGCGCGGTAAGGATGACCCCAGGCTGGAGGAAGCGCGGCGGCGCATAGGCCGATTAGGCCAAGGATCGAGGATGTATTACGGTTATCAGTTCCAGACTTTCGTCGACATGATCCGCCTGCTGGCGCCCGATATGCCAAAACAGATGGTCAATGACCTCGCGCTGCGGCTGTGGCACGGGTGGCTGAACCGAGTCGAAAAGCCCGCCCTGAGTTCGGGGCGCCGAGGGTGAGCAGGCAGTGGCGTCATCCCGACGACAGCCTCACCGGGAGGCGTTCGTCAGCGGTCCAGGAATATGTTCGGCTATAGTAAAAGATAGAGACTTATGGACCTGCAACCCGGTTCAACGGTGGGCGATTACCAGGTGGTCAGTCTGCTGGGGGCCGGTGGAATGGGAAAGGTCTACAAGGTCCGGAACATGATTTCGGATCGGTTCGAAGCGTTGAAGGTGCTGCTTCCGGACCTTGCCGCCGCGCCCGAACTGGCGGATCGTTTTCTTCGCGAGATCAAAGTACAGGCAAGTCTGGAACATCCCAATATCGCGGCTCTGCACAACGCCATGCGGATCCAAAACCAGCTTCTCATGGTAATGGAATTCGTCGACGGTGTTACGCTGGAGCGCGAGCTTAAGGGGGGCCCGTTGCCAGTTTGGAAGGCTGTGGATTGTGTGGCCCAGGTACTTTCGGCCCTGAGCTACGCCCACAGCCACGGGGTGATTCACCGCGATGTCAAGCCGGCAAATATGATATTGACCGTCTCTGGCGTAGTGAAACTGATGGATTTTGGGATCGCTAAGGCGGCTTCCGACCACCGCCTGACGTTGACTGGAACTACCCTGGGTTCGCTCTACTATATGTCTCCCGAGCAAATCCGAGGCTTGGCTAACCTGGACGCGCGTGCCGACATTTATTCCGCGGGGGTATCGCTCTACGAACTCGTGACCGGAAAGCGGCCATTTGACGGCGACAGCCAGTTCGCGATTATGGCGGCTCATCTGGAAAACACGCCAACCCCGCCGATCACCCTCGATCCTGGTTTGCCGGAGGCCTTGAACGACGCCATCCTGATGGCGGTGGCGAGGGACCGCGATACGCGTTTTCAGACGGCAGACGCATTCCACAAGGCGCTGGCGAGCGCCATTGGGAAATCCCAAGCGATGGCGCCGGGGCTCTCGCCCTTGGCACATGGTTCCCCTGCAAGACGCTTGGCGCGCCGCCTCGGATTCTGGCCCCGGCTTCACTGATGTGTCCAGAGGGAAAGCGGGACATTCAAACAGCTTGAACTTGCGCCTCTTCTGGCAATCGAAAAGATAGCAGACAGCCACAGTTCCAAAAGGGGGGCACTGGGGGACTATGGGCCAAGGCTTTGTTTCGCAGGCGTGTCGGCCTCGCGGATCTGGCTTGCACCCTGCTTGTGCCGGTGCGCGGCCGAACTCGTTTTGGATGTGCACCCCCTATAGGCAAGTTCACATCTTCGGGCGGACGCGAAGCCTAATAGGTGTGAAACGGCGCCATGAACGAGAAATGGGCCTTCCGAAAAGCCGCCTCTGGCGACTCCGGTTCCGGCCTCCCCTTCTCCCTCACATCAACGTCAGCGGATCGACATCGATCACCAGCGCCGTGGCCGGCCATTTCCTTTCGGCGGCGAATGCGCGCACCTTCTGCAGCAGTTCGTTGAGTGCTTTCCGGCTGGCGGCTTTGATGAGGAACTGGTATCGATACTCGTTCTTGAGACGCGGCACTGGCGCCTCGGCCGGGCCTCTGACCTGCAGCATGCGGGAGCCGGCCACCTGTTCTTCCCGCTGGGTGGCCCCCAAGGGAGCCGGCGGCGGCGCCAGCACCGTCCCCAAGTCGGCGCTCATGCGCATGGCCATCTCTTTTTTCTCGGCGCGCACCAGCACGTTGGCCATGGCGGCAAACGGCGGATAGTGCATGGCCCGGCGAAAGACGATTTCCTTGGCGTAAAATGCGGGGTAATCCTGCGCGCCCGCCAGGCGCACGGCGTAATGATCGGGATTCAGGGTTTGCATCAGCACGATGCCCGGCAGGTTGCCGCGGCCGGCGCGGCCGGCAACCTGGGTGAGCAATTGGAAGGTCCGTTCGGCGGCCCGAAAATCCGGCATGCCGAGCCCTACGTCCGCCGAGACCACGCCCACCAGGGTCACGTTGGGGATGTCGTGGCCCTTG
>JBKQVG010000150.1:0-43556 GCA_052325345.1 Bryobacteraceae bacterium | reverse complement strand
ACGTTGGCGCGTACCGACACGTTCATGCCGACGAAGCCCGCTGCACCGGACAGGATCGCGCCGACGGCGAAGCCGATTCCGACCAGCCAGCCAAGCAAGTAGCCCACGATCACGAAAATCACCACGCCGACGATAGCGATGGTCGTGTATTGCCGCCGCAGATAAGCCTGCGCGCCTTCGCGCACGGCCGCGGCCGTCTCCGCTACCTTGGCTTCGGTGGAAGTGGCGCCCAGCGGGAACCCCACCACTGTACACACCTTGACCGTGCTGCCGGCCAGTTCGTCCCGCACCAGCGGCACCCAATATGGGTTCACGCACACGCTGGCAAAACCGTATTGCCGGGCTTCCTGGCAAACTTTGAGAATGTCCGCGCGGGTGGCTTCGGGCTTCAAAATGGTGTGATCGATGACGGCTGCAATCGCCGGATCGATCTTGGTCAGCCGTTCACTGGCCGAGATCCGCTCGGCGCCCGCCGAAATAATCTGACGGGTATTCTTCGCGCAGGTCTGGGCGCAGCGCTGCACGCAACCGGGACAGACCTCGTTGGGCAGGTTGAGGCCCTCCCCCTTCCCGGTAACCCCGCCCGGAACGCGCGCCAGAATCTCTTCCCCGATTTGTGCGACCAGCCGGTCCAGTTCCGCTTGTGTCACTGGGCAGCCTTCTTGGAATTCAGATATTGACGCTCGATGGCCATGATTTTGTCGACCCGCGCCTGGTGGCGGCCGCCGGCGAATGGCGTGCCCAGCCAGGTGCGCAGGACCTCTTCCGCCTGGGTCTCGGTCAGCAGCCGTCCACCAAGCGTAAGCATATTAGAATCATTATGTTCACGGCTATTCCGGGCGGAAGCCCTATCATAACATAGGGCCGCCCGAATGCCCGGCACTTTATTCGCCGCCATGCATGATCCGATGCCCGCGCCGTCGATGACGACACCGCGGGTAGCCGTGCCTGCCACCACCGTTTGTGCAACTTTGTGCGCGATATCGGGATAATCGGCGGGCTTCTCATCGAATACGCCGATGTCCAGAACGGTGAGACCCAGGCTTTCGATCACCGGCTTGAGCGCCTCCTTGAGGCGAAACCCGCCGTGGTCGGCGCCGATGGCGATGGTTTGGCCGGGCGTGGTGAAGCGGCTGAGCTCCGCTTCGTGTACTTCGAGGATGCGCACCCCGCGCACGCCGGCCAGCTCCCGCGCCGAGGCGGTCACGATCGAACCCGGCGGAATCCGTAGATCCCCCGCCGCCGGAATGTCCTGCGCCGTGATAACCCGTTTCATAAAAAGAGCGAAGGTCTATTGTAAATGCTGGCGCATCATTCCGTTCGACGCGCGCCTCGCCGGGGTGCGCGACATGCAAGCGATAGATTCGTAGGAATGCGGGCGAACCGAGGGAATCCGAGCGTAGTAGTACGCCAAACCGAGCCGCGACCGCGGCGCCCGGAATTCGCTTTTCGAAGCTCGATTCCTCGCCCGTCGATGCCTCTGTCTACACTTCACCCGGCGCCTCGCGGTTCGAAGTCCGGCGCATTACGCACGGCAAACGAAGGCGGAAGAAACTGCAAGAACTGAAGCGCCGGACCATTCCTCCCACGAGAGGCGTGCCCGCCCGATCGAGCCGCAAGTACGGCTTCGAGACGTCGTGATCGAGCAATTCGAAGTTCTCATGTCGCAGGAGGTGTTCCACGCTTCGCGCAGAGGAAAGAGAACAGGTTGTCCACACAGAGAACCCGGTGGCCACGCCTGACCAGGAGATCGCAAAGACGCGAGCCGACGAAGCCGGCGCTGCCGGAGACGAGAACATGCGGTGCGTGGCACTTTGACGGGACTTTTTTCCCGCTTTCCGTTTCGTCAGGCAACAGCCTAATAGTACCAGGGCTACCGGTATAAGTGCTATCGTACAGCGGCGGCGACCGCTATTTCTTCGCTTCCGTAACCCCCAGATCCGTCAGAACCTTTGGATTGGCTTCATCCATGGAGAGCAGGTTGTGGCAGGCGTTGCAATCCTGGGTGATGGCCTGGCCGGCTTTGGAATTGTGCGAACCGTCGTGGCAGCGGAAGCAGCCGGGGAAATCGGTATGGCCGACGTTGATCGGATATTTGCCCCAGGCGACATTCATTGCCGGGAAGACGTTGCGGTTGTAGACGGCCAGCACACCGTTGGCCGAGGCGGTGACCTCGCTGCGGCGGCTGGCCCAGATTTCGGGGTAATTGCGCTGGTAGAAGGCCGTGAAAGCGGCGGGAATCATGCTCGCGGCTTCCGCGCGCGAGCTGTAGTTCACTTTCAGAATCTCGAGAGCTTTCTTTTTGGCGAACGGCAGGTTGGGGGAGACATCGCCCGCGCTCATGACGCGGTCGAGGCCCCGCTCGGGTAATTCGAAGGCGTGCGAGGGACGGTTGTGGCAATCCATGCAGTCCATTTCGCGAATGTCGAGGCCGGCGCCGTCGGGCTTGGCGCCGCTGGTGGCGTAAACGGTCTTGGCGCCATTGTTGTCGTACTCCACCCAGGGGATGTTTTGGCGGGCTTCGTCGGAGTGGCCGTAGCGAATGACCACGCCGGGTCCGAGGTGCGTGCCATGAATGCCGATGCCGTGGTTGCCGCCGCCGATCTTCATCAGCAGCACGGTTTTGGTGAGCGTATTGGTGGCGTCGTCGGCGTACTTATCGATCACCCGCAGGCGGTCCTCGCCGTATTTCTGCGGCCAGTGGCACGTCTCGCAGGTTTCCCGCGCCGGGCGCAGGTTGTGGACCGGCGTCGGAATCGGCCGGGGGTAGGTGTCGAACGTTACCGCGAAGACCTGCCCCACGCCGGACAGCTTGCTGCGCACGAACCAGGAGGCGCCGGGACCGATGTGGCATTTCACGCACTCCACGCGGGAATGCGGCGATTGCTGGTAGGCGGTGAACTCCGGCTGCATCACGGTGTGGCAGGTCTGGCCGCAGAATGTCACCGAATCCATGTAATTGACCGCGCCATAGCTGAGCTGGCTGGCCACCACCAGGTTGACCGCCGTCGTGAGGATGACGAAATACGCCAGTTTGCGCAGTTCGGGGTTGCTCCAGCGCAGAGGCGGAAAGCCGGCGGGCCAGAGGTTCGCGCGCCGGTCGCCGCGCCGCTTCCGCCAGATGCCCAGGGGAACCAGAATCAGGCCGGCAAAAAACGGCGCCGGCAAGACCATGAAAATCAGGATGCCGATATAAGGGCTCGCGGTTCCGCCCCTTAGCGTGGTGGGCAGGAGAAAGAGCCAGAACACCGTGGCGGAGGTCACCAGGACCACGCCCAAAAGGCTGATCCAATTGCTGGAGAGATAGATAAGGGGCGAGAGCCATCCTCCTCGGCCCTGAACGGACGGTTGGGTCATTGATGCGGATTGTCCTCTCTGACGCCGTTGAGAAACGCGGTGTTCAGCGGATAGATATCGGGGTCGAAAATCACCGAATAGAAGTGCCAGACCACGATGGCGAGCGTGGCCAGAAGGGCTTCGTAGAAGTGGATGGAAGTCGCCACATCCAGCCAGGTTTTGGGCAAAATGCGCATGGCGATGTTATTGGCCCAGAGCAGAGCCCCGGTGGAAACCATCACCACCGCGCCCCAGACCACGGCCCAGTACTCGGCTTTCTCGATGTAGCTGTGCGGCGAGCGGCCGGGCGGCGTGGTTCCCAGTCCCAAATTGTACGCGAAATTGGCCATGGCTTCCCGCGGGTCGTTGCGATTCGGCAGCATTTCCTTCCAGTGTTCGCGCAGTTTGCGGTTGACGATCAGCGAAACCGCGTGGGTGACGGCAACCAGGATAAACACTACCGCGGCGGTGCGATGAATCAGGCTGCGCATCGAGCGCGCGCCCTCCATCGCCAGCAAGGGGTGGGCCCACCACTGGTCCGGGTACTTGAGCGCAAAACCGCTCCATACCAGGGTCAGGAAGGAAATCGCCATGACCGCGTGCTGGATGCGCTCGAAGGGGAGCATGCGAATAGCGCCGTGGCCGCTCCCGGTGTTGCTCGCCGCCAGGTGCAGGGCAAACTTGTGGAAGCGGGCGCGAACCAGTTTGCGCAGCCAATCGCCGGTATTGTGCAGCAGCATCAGCCCGATTGTCACCGGGATGAGGAACAGATACATGCCGCGCACGAAGCGCAGCGGCGCGGGCTCGGAACCGTTTTGGGAGACGTGTACCTGGCCGATGGCAAAGCGCTCGCCCGCGCCGGGATGGCACTGGCCGCAGGTCTTGGGCAGGTTCTTCGGATTGATCGTCGATTTCGGGTCCGAAGACGGCAGAATGTTATGCACCCCGTGACAACTGGCGCAATTGGCGACCGTCTGCACGCCCTCCTGGGCGGCCAGGCCGTGGAAGGACGAATCGAAGCTGACCAACCGGTCGGTGGGCAGGCCGAAGCGGCGGTCCAGGCGGACGTTGCCATGGCAGCTCCCGCAGGTATCGCGAATGTGCGCGGCATTGACCGGGGAAGCGGCGCTGGTGTGTTTGATGATGTCGTGCTCGCCATGGCAGTCGGTGCATAGCGGGGCTTCGGTAACACCCCTCGCCAGCGCCTGCCCGTGGACGCTGGCCCGGTATTGTTCGACCACTTCGCTGTGGCACATGCCGCAGGTGTCCGGCACGGCGGCGCGAAACGCCTGCGACCGCGGCGAAAGCAGCTCGTGGGCGCCGCCGTGACAGAGCACGCAATCCGGCACGCCTTCATTGCCGTGGGCGCGAGCCTGGCCATGCACGCCGTGGGAATAATCGCCGGCCTGGTCGGTGTGGCAATTGCCGCACACCGGTTTGGGGATATTTGCCGGGTGGGGATATTTCTCGTGAGATTCGTGGCAGGTGTCGCAGGTGAGACCGGCGTGCGCGCTTTTGGCGAGTTTCTGCCCCTCGTCGTGGCAGTCGCTGCACTTAGCCTTGGGCCCATCGGCCGCCCAGGCGTTGCCGCTCGCAAGAGTTACAAAAATTACAAGAAAACCGAGGATGGCGAAACCGAGCCCCCCGGGTATGCTACGGAAAGCCCGGTTCCGCATGGCTCTAAATCCCCGCCGTGGAGCTCGACACCCAGAACTGGTAGAAGTAAATGCCGACCAGAACGAGTCCGTACACCACCGCGATTATGGTCAGGATTTTGCCCCATTTGTCCACATGATCCAGCTTTTCCGCTACCGTGCTTTGCTGCGCCACAGCACCGCTCGAGGCGCCCAAGTGCAGGGTGTCGTCTTCTTCGCTTGCGATGCGGCGGCGGTACACAATGAGGCCTAGTACCGCCAACGCCAGGACGACCCAGATTGCTAAGAAAGCTTTCATTACTGTCTCCGTTTTCAGATAAACAACTCTGCTTATACCATACTATTCCGTGGCGGTTATCCGTGCGCGGGCATTTTAGACCATGCACGCGGGATTCCACGACAGTGATGTCGTAAACTACTGTACTTTGCAACGTTTATGGCTGGAACGATGGCTAACTGGGGTGATTGACGCAGGGTTCGATTCGGGATTGGGGGAAATCGCGCGCGCCACGCTGTGGGAGTGCAAGGTTGGGCACCGGAGCGCCGCCGCCATGATCGCGAGCAGGACCGTGTCAATAGGATCGTCCCACCCGACCACGGAAACGATGCCAGCATCCCAGGCCTGCGCCATACGCTCGGAGTTCTTGTGGGTTATCAATACGATGCATTCGGGGTGAGACAGGGAGAGGGGCAGGCGGGCCAGTGCTCGATCGTCGAGTACCAGCACGCAGGGCTGCCCTGGCTCCAGACTCTCGGCCGAGTCGATATGCCAGGCGCAAGTATGGTTCAGGGCGTCCCGCAACGCCGCGGCATACGCGGTATCCGCGAGGGCGAGCCTGACCGTCTGTAACATATGCGGCTGGGAAGCCTTCCCTCCGAGTCCGGCTTATTTCTTTGCCTGGTAGCCGTCCAGGGTTTTGTGCTCGGAATAGTACTTTCCGGCGTCGGTCAGATCCTTCGGTTTCGCCTTGGCATCCACATGACAGTACGTGCAGGCTTTCTTGGTAGCCTTGGTATACTCCGGCTTACCGTAGGATGCAATGGAGCAGACCAAGAATCCGCCCATTAGAACGGCGGCGGGAATAGCGAGTTTGAGGTGCGACAATCTTGCCTCCGACCGGTGGCGGAGCAATTGCATCGCCACCAGGATAACTAGTTTGATTTCAGATCTTTTTGCCTCATTCCGCGGCCCTAGGGGCGGGGCAATTCCCACCCTGCCGGTGCGGGATTGCGCTATATCGCTCAATCGGGCTGGTATAATCTATACCGAACCAGTTCATGTCGAAGCTCTCCCCAGGTTGGCAAAATGCAAGTGTCCTCGAAGCGGTATTTGACCAGCTTTCCGATGCGCTCATCCTTTACGACCCGGAATTCCGCATCACCGGCGTGAACCACGCCGCCGAAAAACTCTTCGGTATTTCCTCCGAAGAGATGCTGGGCAAGCACTGCCAGGAGGTTTTCAAGTGTTCGCTCTGCGAGCCTGGCTGCGGCATGCTGGTGGGCTTGAACCAGGCCCCTTCGACCCCCGTCTGCACCGTCCGCCTGCACACCTCTAACGGACTGGAACGCCTGGTGGTTATGAGAACCGCCCAGATGCTGGATGGCGGCGGGCGGCTGACCGGCGTGGTGGCGACCATCAAAGACATTACCGACGAAGCCTCGCCGGAGCGGCGCGAGGTCATCGCCGAGTCTCCCGGCATGCGCGAGGTGATGAATTTCGTGCGCCGGGTGGCCTCGAGCGAAGCTACCACCATCCTGCTCGAAGGGGAGAACGGAACCGGCAAGGACCTGGTCGCCAAAACCCTTCACTACCAGAGCTTGCGCCAGGCCGAGCCCTTTATCGCCATCAACTGCGCGGCCATTCCGGAAACCCTGCTCGAAAGCGAATTGTTCGGTTACGAAAAGGGCGCGTTCACCGACGCCCGCTCCCAGAAACGCGGCATTTTCGAGCTGGCCGATAAGGGCACCCTGTTTCTGGACGAGATCGGCGAAATCCCGCTCATGCTGCAGGCCAAGCTGCTGCGCGTGCTGGAAGAACAAAGCTTCCGGCGGCTGGGCGGATTGAAAGACATCCAGCTCGACCTGCGCGTGGTGGCGGCCACCAACAAGAACCTGCGCGAAGCGGTGAAGGAAGGCGCCTTCCGCCAGGACCTCTATTTCCGCCTCAACGTGATCCAGATTCTGATTCCGCCCCTGCGCGAGCGCCGCGAAGACATCGTGCCGCTGACGCGGTTTTTCATCGACCACTACAACCGCAAGTTCAAGCGCAGCATCGAAGGGGTCAGCGACAGCGCCGCCAAACTCCTGCTCTCGCACGACTGGCCCGGCAACGTGCGCGAACTGCGCAATGCCATCGAGCGGGCCATGATTCTGGAGGAATCGGCGCTGATCACCGCCGCCAGCCTGCCCATCGCCATCAGCCGCCCGGAATACCCGCCCACTCCCGAAGCCGGCCTCGCGGGTGAAAGCGGGGCCAACGCCGTGGACGGCATGTCGCTCGAAGATCACGAACGTAGTCTGTTGGTCCGCGCTCTGGAAAAAACCAGCGGCAATCAGACCCAGGCCGCGCGCCTGCTCCGCGTCACGCGCGACACCCTGCGCTACAAAATGAAAAAGTTCAATTTGAAGTAGGGCGGTTCAATTGGAAGTACTGGCCGGCGGCACGAAGAAAACTCTGGGCGAGCCCGCATTGGGGTCGACCAGCCACAGCGGACCGGCGCCCGCTTCGTTCAAGCGGAAGAAGGCGCCCATGGGTTCCATCGCCGTCGCCGCGGCGCCGCTGGATTGCTCCACGCCGGTTCCAGCGGCCAAATCGTAGCCCAGCACCAAACCAGCGGCGTTGGCGGCGTAGAGAGCGGCGCCGTCAGCCGAAAACGCCACTCCCACCACTTTCGCCAGGGCCGAACTCTGTCCGACGACCTGCTGGCTGGCGCCGCCGGCGGCATCGTGAATCCAGGTGAGGACGCCGTCGCTCGCGACCGCCGCATCGTGGCTTGCGGGTGAAAAAGCCACCGCCGCGGACCGGCCGATGGGCATCAGCGTACTGCTGCCGCCGCCCACCGCGGCCAGCCGCAGCCCGTTTCCCGACGCCAGCAACAGCCATGCCCCATCGTCGCTCACCGCCAGCCTGCCGCCGCCAGTCCGGCGGCCGGGGCCGCGCGTCACGGCCGCGGGTTCCAGCCTCACGCTGCCGGCTAGCGCCGGGCTGCCGGGTAGCCCGGTGACCACCTGTACGCTCCGGCCCGCGACCAGCGCCGCCGCCGTGCCCGACGGGCTGAAGACTACCCATTCCGGCGTCGCGATCGGCCCTGGGGCCGCCACTTCGGTAGCCGCATTGCCGCTCAAGCTGTACCAGTGCGTGGCGCCGCCGGTCGAAACCAGCACGGCCAGATCCTGACGCGGCGCCACAAATCCGGCTTCCGGCGCGATGCCAAGCGCCAGCGGATCCCCCAGCGTGGTGGCTCCCGGCACCCCGCGAACCGGACGCAGGGCCGATGCCGCCCGGTCGTATACATATCCGGCCACGGGGCCGCTCAATTGCCCCGGCTGTGCCGCGGCCGTCGCGCCCAACAAAAGAAACGACACCGGCAGGCTGCGCATCCTCATTGTCCCGGACCTCCGACCGTCCCCGTACCCGGCGTCAGCGTAACCACCGACGCTGCCGTTGCACTGTTGCCGCCGCCCGAATGGGTGGCGTAATAGGCCCCGCCGGCCGCCGCCGCCGCGCCCACCGCCACCAGAACTACGAACAGTTTGACCGACATTCCCGCCACCGTCGCGGTCGCCCCGGCGGCCGCGGCCACATTGCTCATGTGAATGTCGGTGGACCCGGTCCGGCCGTTGAACGATGCGTTGACGTGCATCTGAAACTGCCCGTGCGCCTGGTTGGGCCGGAACCCTCGTGCAATCGCGTTCCCCTGGCTGTCGGAAGTTACCGCCAGCGTGTGCGAACCGTTCGCGAATTCCCCGCCCGCTCCCTGCGAAGGCAGCAGAAAGATCACCGACGCGCCGGCTACCGGCTTATGATTCTCGTCCTGCACCTGCACGATGGCTTCGCGCGCCGTGCGCTGGCGAACGTTGTTGATGGCGCCTTCGCCCTCGACGATCACCAGGTTCAGCCTGGGGCCGGTATCCTGCGCGCGAGCCGCCGGAACCATGGGCGCCACCATCCACCAGGCCAGTATCCACGCCAAGCCTCGCATACTACCCTCCGCGATCTCCTATTATCTACGAAATCGGCGGCACAGACCATCGTCTTCTTATGGTCCGTCGCGCGGTCGCCTCGTGGGGAGGCTCGAGAGACGGTAAAACGGGACCGTCTGTTCCACCACGGCCTTGAGCCCGCCGCCGCCACTCAACTACCATGGAGGGTTGCCACCACTGAAATCATCACCTACCCCGTGGCCGCAGGTTTACCTGTGCGTCGCTCTGACCACCATGGGCACGCTGCTGCTCGAACTTGCTCTGACGCGAATCTTTTCCGTGGTGTTCTACTACCATTTCGCTTTTCTGGCGATCTCCATCGCGCTGTTCGGCATGGGCGCCGGCGGCGTTTTCTCGTACATCGTGGCCGGATGGAAGGCGCCCCTGTTCGCGCGCCTGGGAAGGTTGAGCGCCATCAACAGCCTTCTGGTCGTCCTGGTGCTTGTCACCATCCTCGCCCAGTCGGCCCATCCCACGGTGTGGAGTCTCGCGCTGCTCTATTTCATCACCGCGCTGCCGTTCTTCGTCTCCGGCACGGTGGTGTCGCTGGCCATCTCCGAAACCATCGACCGCGTCGACCGGGTCTATTTCTTCGACCTCTCCGGCGCCGCCGCCGGATGTATCCTGCTCATCCTGCTGCTCAAGGGATTCGGCGGCCCCAGTACCGTTCTGGCCGTGGCGGTCGTCTTCGCCGCCGCCGCCGCCATCTGGTTCAGCATGGCTGCCTCGGTGCGCGGCCGCGTCGCCTCGGTTACCCTGGCCCTGTTCATGGTCGCCTTCCTCATCTACAACCAGCACCACCACCTGATGGATGTCCGCCACGCCAAGCAGCACCTCCTCACCGGGGAAATCTTTCAACAGTGGAATCCTTTCTCGCGCATCGGTCTGGTCCGCCAGCAGGATGGCAGCCACATGATCTACATCGATGCCGACGCCTCCACCGCCATAGCCGATTTCGACTTCGACCACCTCTCCGCCGGGGACCGCCGCCAACTGCTCGAACAAGGTCCGGCGCTGCCCTACATCCTGCGGCCCGGCGCCAAAACGCTCATCATCGGACCCGGCGGCGGCTGGGACGTTTCCCGCGCCCTGGCATCCGGAAGCCATGACATTACCGGCGTCGAGATCAACGACATCATCGCCCGCACCATCATGCAGGAACGCTTCCCGAATTTCAGCCACGGCCTCTACCTCCGCCCCGACGTGCATATTTACGTCGAGGACGGCCGCAGCTTCGTGCGCCGCAGCACCGGCCGTTTTCAGGTGCTGCAGGCCACCCTGGTGGATACCTGGGCCGCTACCGCCGCCGGTGCGTTTGCGCTTTCGGAGAACAACCTGTATACCGTCGACGCCATGCGCGATTATCTCGAGCACCTGACTCCCGACGGCGTGGTGGCGTTTACCCGTTGGGGGTTCGATCCACCGCGCGAATCGCTGCGCCTGGTCGCCCTGGCGCGCGAGGCGCTTTCCCAGATCGGCCAGCGCCAGGCCTGGCGCAACGTGATCGTAGCCCGCGAAGGCACCACCGCCGGCTGGGGAGCGCTCGATACCGTGGTCATCTCCCGCCACCCGTTCACCGCGGCCGATCTCGCCCGCGCCCGCACCCTCTTCGCCCCCGGCCGCATCGCGCCGGCTTACATGCCCGACGCCGCCACGCCCAATCCCTTCTACGCGCTGCTGCACACCGATCGCCCCGACGATTACGAGGGCGCCTACGCCTTCGACATCACTCCCGTCACCGATAACCGCCCCTTTTTCTTCTACACCGTGCAGCCCCGCGACCTGATCCATTACCTGCGCACGGCCTCGCGTGCGAGCGCCGATTTCAAGGCCGTCAACGAAGCCGTGCCCCTGCTGTTTGCGCTCATGGCCGTCAGCCTGGTGGCCACGCTGCTCGTCCTGCTGCTGCCGCCGCTGGTGTTGGGCACCCGCCTGCCGCGCGAGCCCGGGGTTTTCAGCTTTCTGACTTACTTCCTGTTCATCGGGGCCGGCTATATCCTGATCGAGGTCGGGTTGATCCAGAAGTTCGTGCTCTTTTTGGGCCATCCCACCTATGCGTTGGCGGTGGTGATATTTTCCATGTTGGTTTCGAGCGGCGTAGGCAGCTTCCTCAGCCGGCGCCTGATCGGGCCCGTGGAAAGCCGGCTGGCAAAGGCGCTGGGAGCCATCGCCCTTCTGGCGGCGCTACTGGCGCTGACCCTGGGCGGGACGCTGGGCGGGCTGGTGTGGCTGCCGTTGCCGTGGAAAGTCGTGCTGACGGTCCTCGTGATCGCGCCGCTCGGCATCGCCATGGGCATGCCGTTTCCGGTGGGGCTCGACCGGCTGGAGCGCTGGCACTCGCCTTCGGTGCGCTGGGCGTGGTCGCTCAATGCCGCCTCGAGCGTGCTCGGTTCGGTGGCCGCGCTGGTATGTTGTATCTATCTGGGCCTGGTGCAGACCCTGATCGTGGGCGGGTTGTTCTACCTGGCCGCGCTCGCGGTAGTGGCCCGCATCCGTCCCGTTGTCACCGCCAATCCGGAGCCGGGCATCACCCGCGTCGTCCTGGCCGGTTGATCCGTGCTCCGGCGCCGGTCTTCACAGCGGCAATGCCTTTGGCGCGGAAGAGTAAGCCGATTCACGGATGGCACGCGTCCGGCGGCGCCATCCCCAGAGCGTGAGGTCGCGGGTCGAGGCGTCGCGGTTCGGAAAGACAAAACTGGCGGCGTAACCGGTCGCAAGCAGCACGATATGGCCGATTACTCCGATCATGTAACTGTGCAGCGGAAAGTTGTAACGCCCCAGGTTCCAGAGCTTGCCGCCATCGAGCGTAAGCGTGGCCCAGACGGTGAACAGAAGGCTGACGGCGATGCCGAAGTAGGCCGCGGTGGCGCTGGCGCGCTCGGAAAGAAAAGCCAGCAGGAAGAGTCCGGCCAGCCCCGCCGCCACGATGGCCGAGATGTTGTACCAGAGCGACAGCGCGGACCCGTGGGAGTGGGCAAGCGCCGTGGCAATCGCCACGCACAGGGCGCCGGCCACGGCCACGATGGTCTTGGCGACGCGCAGACGGCGGCGCTCGGACGAATCCGGCCGCAGCACCCGGTAGTAATCTTCCACCCCGATCGCCGCCAGGCTGTTGAAGTCCGACGAAAGATTGGCCATCGCGGCTCCAAACAGCGCGGCCAGGAACAGCCCCGCCAGGCCGTACGGGACCCGGCTCGTTATGAAATAAGGAAAGACCTGGTCGGCCTTGGTGACATAAGACGGCAGCCGCTCGCCGGCGGTTTTGTAAAACGCCCAGCAGAGAGTCCCAATCAGCATGAACAGCGTCCACACGGGAATGCACAGCAGCGACCCGAGCGCCACGCCCCGAATGGCCGCCCGATCCGTGTGCGCCACCAGGTAGCGCTGCACCACCGTCTGATCGGCGGTGTACCTCTGTAAGTAAAAAAAGAAACCGTACAGGGCGAGGGTCAAAACGGTAGGCTTGGACAGGTCCGGAGCGGTGCTGCCGAGGCTGATTTTATGGCTTTGCCAGGCTGTGTGTAGAATGGCCGACGGGCCTCCGGGCGGCAGGAACAGCAGATAGCCGAGACAGATGATAATTCCCAGCCACAACACGAAGCCCTGGATGACATCCGCCCATACGACCGCTTCGATGCCGCCGATGAGGGTGTAACCGACGGTAATGACGCCCACCATGAGGATGACCCGATCCGTATTCCAGCCGGTCATACTGGTCACCGTCAGCGCCAGCAGGTAGAACACCACGCCCATCTTGGAAAAATGGCCCAATGAGAATCCGATCGAGCCGTAGACCCGCGCGCCGTAGCCAAAGCGCTTCCCAAAGTATTCGTAGACGCTCACGCCCACTACGTGCCGGTAAAAAGGAATGATGACCAACGCGACCAGGGCCACCACCGCCAGCACGGTCAGACCCGGCACCAGGTTCGACCAGTCGCCGGCGTAGGCCGAACCGGGGTAAGCGACAAAGGTAACGCTGCTGATCAATGTCGCCAGCAGCGACAGTCCCATGGCCCATCCGGGAATTGTGCGCTTGGCCACGAAGTATCGCTCCGTGGACGTTTGGCGGCGCGAGAAGCGTATGCCAACGCCTATCAATGTAGCCATGTAGGCGACGATCACGAGCGCGTCCAACCAGCGAAACGTTCCCATGCGCTTATCGGGGAAGGGCGGCCACGCGGGCGGCCCGCCTGGCGGCGGCCATGCGGGCGGCCATGCGCATCGCTTGTTTCAGGCTGCGCGGGTCGGCCAGGCCTTTGCCGGCGATGTCGAATGCGGTGCCGTGATCCACCGAGGTTCGAATGATGGGTATGCCCAGGGAAATATTGACCGTGCCTTCGAAATCGATGAGCTTCATGGGAATGTGCCCCTGGTCATGATACATGGCGACGACCAGGTCGTAGGCGCCGCGCACGGCCTGCAGAAAAATGCTGTCGGGGGCATGAGGGCCGCTGCAGGCGATGCCCTTCGAGCGCGCGGTCTGAATGGCCGGCGCGATCACCTGCTCGTCCTCGGCGCCGAACAGGCCGTGCTCGCCGGCGTGCGGATTGAGCCCGCAGACGGCGATCCGCGGCTGGGCGAAGCCGAGCAGTTTCATGGCTTCGTCGCCCAGCTCAATGGTGCGGGCGACGCGCTCGGTGGTCAGATCGCACGCTTGGCGCAACGGCACGTGGGTGGTGACATGGATGGTCGAAAGCCGCTCGCTGGCCAGCAGCATGCGCGATTCCGAAGCGCCGCACAATTCCGCAATGAATTCGGTGTGGCCGGAAAAGCTGCGCCCCGAAAGAGTGACCGCTTCTTTATTCAAGGGCGCGGTAACCATGGCCTCGGCCTTTCCGGCGAGGCAAAGCTCGGTGGCGGCGCGCACGTAGGCAACCGCCGCGTGACCGCAGCGCCCATCCAGCCGGCCGAAACGAAAATCCCGCAAGTCCCCCAGCGCATTCACGTCGACGCGTTCAGCGGCCTCCAGTTTCGTGCCGGTGATCCGCTGGGCCATTTCCAGAACCCGCCCGTCGCCCACTACCAGCCAACGGGCGAGCGCGGCCAACTCGCGGTCGGCGAGCGCTTTGACCACGATCTCCGGGCCAACCCCGGCGGGATCGCCCATGGTGATGGCGATGACGGGCAAGGTTTCGGTAGGTTGAGGCATGATGGTATCTTCCGTGATTGGAATCGATCGTTCCATCCGATTCTCAGCGGCGGCGCAGAAAGCCGTGTTCGAACTGGAAGCGCGCGGCCGCCGCTCCCGAGGGATCGTAGGCTACGGCTTCCCCTTCGCACTCGCCGTTGCGCCAGTGCGACAGGTGTTTCCGATTGCCGTTGGGCCAATACTGGGTCCACGTAGCGTTGCCGCCGGGCAGGCGCTCCCACTCCCAGCGCTTGCGGCCGTCTTCGGCCCAATAGGTTTCCGCCCCGATCTTCAAGCCGTTTTGCCAAGTGACCTGGTACCGCTTTGCGCCGCTGGGGTAGAACCAGGTTTCCGGACCGTCCAGCAGGTACCGGCCTGAGGCATCCCGGTATCCGGACCATTCGGCTTCGTTCCGTCCGGACCGCTTCTGGGACGCGGCTGCGTCGCGGTGGTCTTTCACTTCCGTATTCGCGGCCGGGCCATTGCCGGAGAGAATCCAGGCCTCGTTCATTTCGAACTCTTGCGCGGGGTGGTTCATGCTGGTCACCAGGTGAATCAATCCGTCCGGCCCTTGCGCCGCTACCGTATATCCCAGGGTCGCATAACCGTGGGTGTCTTTGGCCCAGCCGGCGCGTTTCGGAAGTACATGAGCCTCGTGCGGCAGGGCGCCGGGGATCGTCCTGATGCGCCAGGTGGAGCCTTCGTCGCCGGAGAGCGCCACGAAAGCGCCATGGGAGGTAATGCCGGCCGGCTGTTCGCCCGTCCGCGACTGCCAGTCGGAAGCGAAAAACAGGCGGCCGCTGGCGAGCCGGACGATCGTGGGGCGCTGGTTGCTGCCGAGAGCGGGAAATTGGGTCTTACCGATTTGCCAGGTTCGCCCCCCATCGCGCGAAACCGATTTCGGCATGAATCCATCGATATCGGTGTTCTTGCCGCCCATCCCCAGAATGCCGCCGTCTTTGAGAACCACAAACGCCGTGTGACGGCCGCCCGTGCGCCCTCCCGTGTCCACCCAGGTGCGGCCGTCGTCGTCGCTGGCCCAGAGCATGGATTCGCCGGCGACCGCGTCCGTGGCGACGTACATGCGGCGATCGGCGCCGCGAAAGGCGCTGGTGATGGGCTGAGGCGAAAACCCGCCCGCCGGCCCGCGCAGCAGCGGAAATGCGGGTGGCGTCCAGTGGGCGCCACTATCGGTGGAAACCTGCATGCGAAACGGCACGCCGGTGAGTCCGACGCCCCCGCCGAAAAAGCGGATCGTGCCGTTGTCGTTCCACAGCAGGGCGGATTGTTCGTTCACGTCGGCGAAATCGTAGAAGATCTCCGGCATATCCCATTGTTCGCTGCCGAATCGCCGCCGGAAAGCGACGAACGTGGTGTTGGGCAGATACTCGGTGGACGTGGATTCCGCCGAGAAGTCGATCGCCAGCATATCGCCGTTCGGCATCACGGCAACGCCGCCGGAGTGGTTATGTCCGAGGATCCCAGCTTCGATGCCGGCGGCGGCAATGGCGTCCGGCTCCATGTCTTCGGGCGGCGCCGGCAGCAGGTTTCGCTGCCGGAACCACGGCTTGGCCGGGTCGGGCCCCGCCTTCACCGGCACACCGGTCTGTTTCACGAACTGTTGCCAGAGGCGCGGTTCGGACTTGCGCGGGGCAGTCGCGGGCAGGGGGGCCAGAACGATGCGGAAGCCGATCGGGTGCTGCCCTTCCCAAGCGGGAATCATGCCGGCGCGGTTGGCATCCCTCCGGTAGCGGGGCTCGAAGCCCGAGGGCCCTCTTGAGTAGGGCCCCATAATGCCGCCGCCCCGCACCACGCGCGCGATTCCATCGGCCGGTCCGACCGGATCGGTTTCCGGTTCGTCTCCATAAGGGCCATACCAGTCCCGGACCCATTCCGGAGCCTCGGATTCCATATTCTCCACCCCGAAGGCGTTGGCGCGGCCCGCAGGCAAAGGCGTCTCGCCGGCGGCAAACGCTCCAGCGGACTTTGCCCGAGCCGCGTACTCCCATTCGGCCTCCGTCGGGAGGCGGTACGGAAGGTGTTCCTTCTTGGCGAGCCAGCCGCAAAATGCCGCTGCGTCGTCCCAGCTTACCCCGGTCACAAAAGGCGAAAACCGGCCAGTGTCCTGATAGTCCATGCGAAACTCCTGGAACTGCCGGACGGTGATTTCGGTTTCAGCCAGAAAGAAGTCGTGCGAAATGGCGACCAGGTGAGCCGGTTGCTCGTCGTAGTCGCTTTCGGCGCCGGGTTGGCTGCCCATGCGGAATTGGCCGGCGGGAATGCGAACCAGGCGAATGCCGATGGAATTGGTAAATTCTTTCGCGTTGGGGTCGAAGGCCGCCTTTCGATCGGCGGCCGGGGCGATTGCCAGGCTTGCCAGGCAGCTAGCGACGATCAGCCGGGGCCACAGGCCGCGGGGGCCTTTGCGGACCCAACCCACCAACCCGATACTCACCGGATTCATTTCACTCGCGTTCCGCCTAGAAGGTGACGCGCGCCCCAAGCTGCATCGTGCGGAACGTCATTGCCGTAACCTTCCCGAAAGAACTCGAAGTGATTTCGGTTGTGATTCCGCCAGGGTTCCGGTGATTGAAGGTATTGAAGGTATCGGCGCGCAGTTGCAACCGAATTCTCTCGCGCAGCATGAAGTTCTTGGCCAGCGTAATGTTGGGAGTCCAGGAGCCTGGGCTATAAATCGCATTGCGGCCGATGCTGCCATCGTGCAGCGGGTTGCCTTGCGGAGCCGGCACCTGCGCGAACGCCGCCTTGTTCAGGTAGACCAGGGTATTCGATACGCCGCCGAGAACCGCCGGGCCGCCGATATAGTCGGGCCGGCTGGAGGAATAGTTGGAACTCTGCGTCAGGTTCAAAGGAGTTCCGGTTTGGGCCGAAAAAATACCGCTGATTTGCCAGCCGCCGACGATATTCTTATACTTCGACGCCGAAATCCAGCGCGCGAACGGCAGATCGTAAACCGCCGCCGCCACAAACACCTGCCTCACATCGAAAGGCGTGGGACCATAGTCGTTGGCCAGATTGTAGTTATCTTGCGGCGGCGTTTCCAGCCCCACGTCGGAGCTGCCGTAGCCCATGCTCCGAGACCAGGTGTAGTCCAGATCGAGACTTAGTCCGGAGCTGTAGCGTTTCTTGAAAGCCGCCTGAAGGCTGTTGTAATTGCTGGTGTTCGCCGCATCGAAGTAGCGGAACGTTCCGAAATTGGGATTCGGCACAATGTTCGTAAGCCGGTCCGGATAGTTCTGAAAACGAACCATGTTCAGATCCTTACCCTTGTTGCCTACATAACTGACCGACAACACCGTGGTCTTCGATAACTGGCGCTCCACTGCCAGCGTGTACTGCAGACTGAAGGGATCGGGATAATTGGGGTCGATGGCGTTTGCGGACCAGGGCAATGCCAAAGCTCCGCCCTGGATCAGGCTTTCCACCGAGCTGGTGATGATCGGGAAATTGATACCCAGTCCGGCCGCTTGCGGGCCACTCAGAATCGCGCGCGAGGGGATCGCCGCGGAATCCTGCTCGATATTGATGCCCGCGGCAAAGATCGAATGCGGGCTGCTAAATTCCCCGAAGCCACCGCGCAGCACCGTCTTGCCGCTCTGGTCGAGCATATACGCGAAACCGATTCGCGGAGCGATGTTATTCAAGTCTTGGTTGTAAGTCTGGCTCGGCGGCAGCAGAGGCCCAAAGCCGTATTGGGAGCGGTTGAACATTTTGCCGCTGGCTTCGGTCTGGACGGGATAAACGTCGTATCGCACGCCCAGGTTCACCGTCAGCCGGTGGCTTACCTTGAAGTCATCCTGGATGAAGCCGCCGACCTCCGGGTTGTGAAGCGAGAACGGGTTGACGCCGAAGTTGATGGTAACCTGGCTGGGTGTTCCGGCCAGGAGTCCGGCAAAGTTCGCGTAAGTCACGGTGGGAATGTCGTGATCGTTGCGGCCGTCCACCGCGCGTTGATAGATGAAGCCGAACTTGATCGAGTGCCGGCCTTTATTCAACGCCAGCGTCTGCTCGATACTCATCGTGTGACCGTCGAGGCCGAACGATTCACCCGCGCCGCCGGTCAGTCCGACACCCCCAAGCACGTTGTAATTGGTCACATTGTGGAAGGCGTCCAGGCGCAACAGCGACAGGTTGTTGTAGCCGAACCTCGTCACCGCCACGGCGCTTCCCCAGGTATGGGTGTAAGTGGCCGTGCCATCGTCGGCGTCCGTAGAGAAGATCCGGGTGTCGATCGGGATGGCGCGGGGAATGGTTTCGCCAGGCTGCGCATGGGTGTAACGCATGGTCACCTGGTTCTGGCCGGCCGAATAATCCACGCGCACTACGGCGTGATTATCCGAGGATGCCGTCGAGCCTGGGCCGAGAAACGTAGCCACCAGAGCGGTTGCCGCGTAAGGCTGATTCGCCGCCGGATAGTATTGCAGGGTCGCGTTGTAGCCGGGGTTGGCCGCCAGCGCCTGGGAGAGAAACAGCGGCGTCGGAACCGAGCCGGAAACTACCTGGTAGGCGTGCTCATGGAGTCCCTCGTACGTGCCGTAGAAAAACAACTTGTCGTGAATCACGGGGCCGCCGAAGGAACCGCCGTATTGGTTAAAGGTATCGCCGGTTTTCGCCGCGAGCAGGGAGTTCCGCGCGTTGTAGGCCGCGACCTGGTTGTTTTCAAACAGGCTGCCGTGAAACTGGTTCGTGCCGCCCTTGGTGATGATGTTCACGTTGCCCGACATGGTTCCCGCGATCTCAGCGGGCGCAATCCCCTTGGTGACCGAGATCTCCTGAATCGCGTCCGGGCTGATCACCTTGATGGTGTTGAAATTCGACGGCATGCTCAGGGCGTTATATTCCGGATCCGCGGTGGCGTTGGTTCCATCCACGGTGATCGTGAATGCCGACGGGGCGAGCCCGTTCATGGTGACTTCGCCGGATCCGTTCGGAGCCGCGCCCGTGTTGATGTTCAAGACCTGGGTCCAGTCCATGCGCGACGTGGGCAGTTCCTTCACCGCCTGGGCGCCAACCGTCGTCTGCTGCTCCGCGTTTACGGCGTTGACCAGCGGCGCCTCCGCGGTAACGGTCACCGACTCGGTTTGCGCGCCCAGTTCGAGTGCAACCTTCAACCTGAGGTTTTGTCCGGCGGAAAATACCAGCCCTTGCCGCACTTCGGTGTGAAAACCGGGAGCGGCGACAGTCAATTGGTAGGTGCCCACAGGAACCACCGGAAAGCTGAATTCGCCGACGGAATTCGTAGTGGTGGTAATCTTCGCTCCCGTTGCCGTGTTCTCCAGGGCAGCATTGGCGTTGCCTACAGCGGCGCCGGACGGATCGGTTACATCTCCGTAGACAGTGGCGGTGTTGACTTGGGCAAAAGCGGCGGCGCAGGTCAGAATTGCGACCGCCAGATACCGGAAGCCGGGTGAAACTTCAGTTCTCACTGGGAACCTCCTTTACAGAGCGAGATCGCCTCGGGATCTCATCAGAATCCAGATTGTCTCAACATTAGGCAATTGTCAACGAAAACTTGAAATTATATTAGCTTATTTCCATCAGGTGCAAAGGTCAGCCTGCGCGCCGCTCAGCGCCCTAGAGCCACGGCGATTGCCTTCGCCGTTTTGACCACCGCCGCGGCCATGATTGGCTCTAGTTCCGGATTGACGCGGACCACCGGCATCGACAAGCTCACCGCCGATATCACCGGCCGGCCGGGGATCACAATGGGAGCGCCGATGCAGAACCCACCCTCGGTGGCTTCCTCCCGATCGACGGCGTAGCCGCGTTGGCGAATGATTTCGAACTCCTGGAACAGGGTGGCACGGTCGGCGATGGTCCGCGGAGTCCTGCGGATGAGCCCGTAGCCTTCCATGATGCGGTCGATCCGCTCCTGGCTCTGAAACGCGGTGATCGATTTCCCCATGGAACTGCAATGCGGCGGCAGCACCCGCCCTGGCCGATTGGTGAACCGCATCTGGTGCAGCGCTTCCACCGTGTCGAGCACCTGGATACAGTGGTCGAACAGGTAAGAGATACTGGCGGTTTCATCGAAGCGGGTGGCGAGCGAGTGCAGATACGGATGCGCCGCCTGGCGAATCTGTTCGGCGTGCTCGTGCATCTTCCCGTACAGCAGCCGGGGAGTCAGCCGATAGGAGCCGTCGGCATTCTGGTGCAAATATCCGCGCGATTCCAGGGTCAGAAGAATCCGGAACAGGGACGATTCCGGCAGATCCATGCCATTGCTGATCTCTTTCAGGCTGAGAGTCGTCCGCTCGTCGGTGAAGCGCTCCAGCACGTCCAGGGCGCGGCCGATCGCTTTGGAAAGATACGGATCGGCGGGTGGCGTCCGCTTGTCGCTGGGTCCGTTCTTGGGCCGTCTCCTGCGGGGAGTTACCACTCCTTTTTCCATAATCGATGCTACCAATCTAGCAAGCGGCCGCGACACTCCGTGGCGCCCGCCGATGTAGTTCTCACCCGGAACCTCCGTGACAGGATTGCCCCGGACTCGGGATCGCCCGAATCTCTCGACCACAGCTTGAACCAACCAAAAGAGAATTGTCAATATAAATTTTCAAAACAATTAGATTATTTTCATTGTGCTGCCGGATCCACCACATCGCCTTGCCTGTGAACGCGGCGGTGCGCCCCACGCCCAAGCGGCCAGCATTTCTCCCACGCGAACAAATTCTCGATCGTGCGCTTCGCACAGACCCGCCGCTTTCGGGTTGAGAATTAATTTGATTTTCCGAAGTACAGAAGCCATTAACGGCAACTAATTGACGACGCCCGCGCGCACGCGCATAATGGCTGGCGGACCCTTTTGAACTGGAGGCCAATCGCCAATGGCGCAAAAAATGACCCGAAGAGGCTTCGCCGTCACCGCGGGAGCGTCCTTGCCGGGATTGGCCTGGTGCGCCGAAGCGGGTACGGAAGCCGCCGCGGATGGCGCGGCCGACTCGGTGCGGTCGCGGCAACTCGCCATATCGCCGGCGGACGTGTCCCACGTCGAAGGCTTCCTGGGCCGCCGGCTGGCGGCCAACCAGTCGTATCTGGCGGCGTTCAACGTGGAACAGTTCCTGGAATTGGTGGAGAACAAGAAATACCAGGAATGGTTTTGGATTGGCGAGCAGCCCGGCAAGTGGTTGGAAGCCGCTATTTATGCCAATGCGTCCGGCGCAAATGAAGCCCTCGACGCCAAAGCCCGCGCCGCGCTGGCGAGGCTCGTCGCGGCGCAGGACGAAGATGGATACCTGGGCATCACCGATCCCGCCATACGCACCCAGCGCCATCCCATGCGCGGCATGGATGCCTACGAGCTCTATTACACGTTGCACGCCCTGCTCACCGCCGCCGGCCAATGGCGAAGCGCTCCGGCGCGGCGCGCGGCCATGCGCCTGGGCGATTTCTTCCTCGCCAAGGTGAAGCCCGGCGTGGCCGAATTCTGGCCCCTGCCCAGGCCCATCACCATCGCCGGCCACGAAGTGCACTACGGCATGGAAGGCACGCTCCTGCTCGATCCCATGATGCGGCTGTATCAGGCCACCGGGGAAAGCCGCTACCTCGACTGGTGCCGCTGGGTGTTTGGCAGCATCGACCGCTGGACCGTGATGGGCACCTACACCAACCTGGGCAAAGTTGCCGGCGGCGTCATGAAGCTCAACCAGGTGCAGACCAAAGTCCATGCCCACACCCTGCACATGAACATGCTGGGCTTCCTGCGGCTATACCAGGTGGGAGGCGATCCCGAGCTTTTGCGCGTCGTGCTCGCGGCCTGGCGCGCCATCATGGCCGAACAGCGCTACATTACCGGCGGGGTCAGCGTGGGCGAAAGCTATCGCGAGCCTCACCGGCTCTTCAACACCGGCCAGACGGTGGAAACCTGCGCCAGCATGTCGTGGCTGCTGTTGAATCAGAGCCTGTTGGAACTGACCGGGGATCCCGCCCATGCCGACGCCATGGAGTCGGTCATCTGGAATCACCTGCCGGCCGCCCAAACCTGGGAGAGCGACGGCTATCGTTACTTCTGTCCCTTGAACGGCTGGAAGCCGGCGGGATATTTCACCGGCCCGAACTGCTGCAGCTCGAGCGGCCCCCGAATCTTCGCCATGCTGCCGGCGTTCTTCTACGGCGCGGGCGGCGACTCGATTTTCGTCAACCAGTACGTGCCCTCCCAGGCTTCGTTCCGCATCGCCGGAAAGCCCGTCCGCCTGAAAGTTTCCGGCGACTATCCCAGCGGTCCGAGCGTGGCCGTCGAAATTGTCGATCTGGAATTGCCGATGAACTTCGCCCTGCGCTTGCGCCTGCCCGGTTGGTGCTCCAACCCTTCGGTGAAGGTGAACGGCGCGCCCCAGCCCGTCGTGCCAGGCTCGACCCCGGCAATCCGCAGGGAATGGAAGCGTGGCGACCGTGTCGAATTGACCCTGCCCATGGAAACCCGATGGGTGGAGGGCGCCTATTCGAACCGCGGATTGATTGCGCTGACGCGTGGGCCGCTGGTGTATGCGCTCGATACCGTGTGGACTCTGCCCGAGGGCCTGACGGCCGGCGTGTCTTCCATGCCGCAAGTATTGGATTACCGCAAGGACGGTTCCACACCCACCGAGGCCGACCCGTTCGCCGCGGTCTCGCGCAACTTGCGTCCCGCCGAAACTCCCGCCGGCGCGCTCGGCCCCGCGTATTCCACCGAAGTGACGCTGGCCGGCGGAAAGCGCCTTTCGGCCTTGCTGCTGCCGTTCGCCAACCTGGGGAAGTGGTACGGATCGGAAGCGGAGAAGCGCGCGCTCACGCCGCCGCCCGCTACCCTGAAAGCTCTGGCCGCGAGCGAAAGTGCCGGCTACCAGCAGGGCAGGGAACTGACCCGGAAGACGCATCCCTTCGCCGTCTGGCTCAAGCCCGCGGGTTGACCCCCCGATCGCTGAAGGCTGAAAGCTCGCCGGCTTGGCTCGGGCGCGATCGAAGCCGGCTACCGAAAGCAGCGGCGGGTGGCTTGATCTCTACTCCTCCGTCGCACACGCTGCCGCCCCTTCCGCTTATTCCAGCAGATCGAGCGCCGCCTGCAACTCGCCCAGTGCATGCCGCTCGCCCTGGCGGGTGGTCACCTCGACGCCGCGCCGATACCACTGGCGTGCTTCCTCAATCCGGCCCAGCCGCTCCAGCGTCTGACCGCCATGAAAATAGGCGGCGGAATAGTCCGGATCGGCCGCCGTCAGGGCGCGGAATTCCTCTGCCGCGCGCCCCAGGTCGCCGCGATTTCGGTATTCCATCGCCAGGCCGTAGCGCGCAAAACTATCGTTGGGATTTTGCGCCAGCATGCTGTTGAGTATGTCGATCCGGCTGCTTGCCATGCTTGTGTTACCATACCTCCAAAATGTCGTGTCCCTATTTCGATCCGGTGGTCCCGCGTGCCCACGGAGCGTATGCGGATAATGCTACCCTGCCGCTGGGCGATGAGTGGGCCGGCTGGTGCCGTGCCCAGCCGGACCGGGCGCTCGAGCCCGACCCAGCCAACCTCCGCATGCTCTGCAATCTCGGTTACGCGCGCGGCGCCTGCGACCGGTTTCCTGTGACGGACGGCCCGGACGCCGCCCGCTTCACTCTCCTGGCGGACAACGGAACCACCCTTCGACTCTACTACGTTCTGGAGCGGGACCACCAGCCGCATGCCCACGGTGTCCTGGAGTATTCGATCGACCGGGACGCGTTTTCGCCCGCTCCCCTTGGCCAATGGACGCCGCGCCAGGCCGCGGCTTACGCGCGGAGCTACCTGCGCCGGAAAGTGGAAAGCCAATCATGGACGCCAAACGCGTAAGGGAATCCGCCTCCGAATACTCCGAGTTGGCGCTACCCAACGACGCCAACGGCTTGGGCGCCGTGCTCGGCGGCAAGGTCATGCACCTGGTGGACCTGGCGGCGGCCATGGCGGGCATGCGCCACGCGCGGCGTCCCATCGTCACCGCCTCGGTCGACAGTTTTCACTTCCTGCACCCCGTCCACGTAGGCGAACTCGTGATTCTTCACTCCTCCGTGAATCGTGTTTTTCGTACTTCCATGGAGGTCGGCGTCAAGGTCGTGACGGAGAACCTGATGACCGGCTTGCTGGTCCACACCTGTTCCGCGTATCTCACTTTCGTCGCGCTCGATTCCGAAGGCAAGGCCACTCCGGTTCCGCCCGTGATCCCGGAGACGGAGGACGAAATCCGTCGTTTCAAGGAAGCCGGCGAGCGCCGCGAGTATCGGCTGGCCATGCGCACCCGGCTCCGGCGCTAGCCGCGTTTTCGAGGAGCGCCTCCTCTTCGGTCACCGCGCTGCTCTTTTCCGCTGCCCACGCGCCCAACCCATTCCTCATGGCCATAACGCTCCCCTTGGGCTGGTACGCCACGCTCCTTTACCGGCAATCGCGCAATCTGTACGTCCTCGGAATCGCCCACGCAGCCATCGGCCTGCTCCTATTCCTCACCGTGCCCGACTCCCTAAGCCGCCATCTGCGAGTCGGTCCAGGCTGGTTCCGGCCGTAGCGGACGGTCTTGTATTGGCCCTCGGATCCGACAGATTTTCGTGGCGCGGGCCTCCTGCCTGCCTTTGGCCCGTCCCTCTTACTTCGGTGTGAAAGTGGATTCCGCCGTGAATCTTTTGTAGTTGCTATAGCTGATCCGCAGGCGCTCGCGCTGCGGACCGGTGCGAAACTGCAAGGTATCGTCGGCCAGCGTATATGCCGGAAACCAGTGCTTCCCATCCACCGGGTGGCGGACGGTGGTGAAGCGGGGGAAGAGGTTCTCCGACTTCATGGTGCGGATTTGCGGCACTGCCCGGCCCTCGAGCCGGACGATGTTGAGGTCTTTCTTCTCGACCCAGATCATGCCGTCGAAAAGCCGCTGCCCGGCGAGGATGCCGCGCGGCCTGACCTCGAGCACCCAGCAATCGATGCCATCGACGGTTTCGTCGCCGCGAAAAGTGGTTTCGTAATTCCATAGCCGGTCCTCGGTCAAGACGACGGGCTGGATCTCGCGGATATCCTCAAAGTCTTCCGGCGTCAGCACCACGCGTACCAGGGTGTTTTCGGGCTTGCCGACGAGTTCCTCGGTGCGCGCGTGCTCGGGCGAAAAAATAACGTCGCGCACTTCGCGATAGCGGCCGCGGACGGCGCCGCGATCGTCCAATTCGTCCAGAGAGACGGTCTGGCGGTAGAGATATTGGTTGCGCTCGGCTTCGGTTTCGCTTTCGCGATGCGCCACCAGTTTCACCAGGTTGGGCGGCGGCTCGGGCTCCTGGGCGGGCGCGCGGCCGCCCCAAAGACCGAATGCTACAATGAGCGCGATGGCCAGAACGCTCGGCGGTTTCCGGGCGGCGCTATGGATCGGTTGGATTGCGCTGGGCGTGGCGGGGTTGGGATACGCGCGGTTGAAGGGCATTCCGAACTGGGCGGCGTTGCCAATCCTAGCCGCCTTCCTTGTCGAATATCCATTCTATCTGGTTGCCGGCTTCGCCTCCGTGCGGGAGCGGCTGAGCGGCCCGGTCTTGCCGGCCTTTCTGGCGATGTCGGCCACGCTTCCGTACCTGGCCTGCGCGCCCGCCATCGAATTTCACTGGACCGCGCTGGCGCAGTTGGCGGCGCTGGCGCTGGCCTTGGGGCTCTGGTACCAGGTCCTGCCGGTTTGCGCGCTCACCGATATCGGCTTTCTTCTGCTGGCGGCGTCGGTCTACATGTTCAAGTATTTCGACGCGATTTATCCCGTCGTGTTCAAGATCCACCTCTCGGTCTTGGGGCATCTGACTCTGATCCACGTGGGTGTGTTGGTGCTGACGCTGGAACGGCGGATTCACGAAACCGGCTATGGCTTCTGGCCCAGTCCGCGCGATTGGCGCACCGGGCTGGTGAACTATCTGTATTTCCTTCCAATCGGCGCCGCGCTGGCGCTGGGGTTGCATGCCGTGCGGCCGGGCAGCCCCGCGCCGCTATGGCTGGTCCCCGGCATCTTCCTCGGTATGCTGTGGACCGTGGCGCTTTCCGAAGAATTCCTGTTCCGAGGGGTCCTGCAGCAGTGGCTGGAGGAGTGGACCTGGAGCCGCTCCGCCGCCCTGGCGCTGGCTTCGCTGGCCTTCGGCGCGGTGCACCTCTGGTTTCGCGGCTTCCCGAACTGGCGCTGGGCGCTAATCGCCACCGCCCTGGGCTGGTTCTGCGGCAGGGCGCGCAATCAGGCGGGCAACATTCGAGCCGGCATGGTCACGCACGCTTTGGCGATCGCGACCTGGATGGGTTTTTTCGCGTAAGCGGGATCAATCGGCGGAACCCTCCCGCCGCCGGCCGCGCGCAACCCTGTTATTTCGCGCCCTGCCCCAGCAGGGAACTGAGATCGTACTTGACGTTCGAATTCACCAGTTCCTTCATGTCCGCCGTCGTAATCGCGCCGGCGATGTGAACCACGGTCAGCTCCTTGGGCTCCGCGGACACGATCAGGCAGCCATCGACCTCATCCCCGTGGGTCAGGGTGAACACTTCGGTGGATTCGTTTTTCTCCTGAACGTTGACAATCCGCGACCAACCCGAATCCTTGCCCAATTGCTGCCGCAGGGGTTCCAGGTCTTTATCGGAGTATGCGCCCGGCGCCGCGAATTCATAGTTGCGCACATGCACGGCTTCGAGTCCAGCCAGGGCCTTCTGAAGCGTTGTGAGCTTGGCATTCTTGCTGGCATCGTCGCCGGCGATTTGCGCGACCTTCCCCAAAGCCATCTTGAGCACTGCCCCATCCAGATCGACCTCGTTCTTGGCGGACGCTTTCGCCGCCACGGCGTCGAGCTTGAGTTCCAGTTTCTGCCCCATCGCGATGGGGGCGATGGTCAGGGCGGCAAGGAGACCTGCCACGGTGAGTTTCATGTTTGCACCTTTCTCGGGACCCTTCCCGTTGAAAACAAGTACGCGCGCGCCGCCGCAAAAGATCCCTGCACTGCCGTGCATCGCTCCCGCCTCCTGTGAAATCATAAGGGCCATGGCCAAACTCGGTTTCTTGGGATTGGGATTGATGGGTTATCCGATGGCTCGGAACTTGCTCCGGGCCGGGCACGAGGTGGCCTTATGGTCGAATACCGCGGAAAAAGCGCGCAAGCTGGCTGCCCAGGAAAATGGCCGTTTCTGTGCGGCGCCGTGGGAAGTTGCCGAAATGGCGGATTGCATCTTCTTATGTGTCGGCCAGACCGATATGTCGCGGCAGGTAATTCTGGGGACTGGCGGCATGATCGAAGGCGCCCGGCCGGGCACGGTAGTGGCTGACGCTTCCACCATCAGCCCCAGCGCGAGCCGAAAAATCGGTGACGCCCTTAGAGCCAAAAGTGTTGAATTTCTCGACGCTCCATGTACCGGTTCCCTGCCTGGCGCTGAAAGCGGAAACCTCGTCTTCATGATTGGCGGTGATCGGGCCGCTTTTGAGAGGGTCCGACCCTATTTTGAGCCGATGGGAAAACGGCTCTTTTACTGTGGCGGCCCCGGACTTGGTCTTCAAGCCAAGCTGACTCAGAATCTGATCCTCGCCAACCTCATGCTGGCTTTTAATGAAGGTATGGTGCTGGCGGCCAAGGGCGGTGTCGATCCCGAGCTCATGCTGGAGATCCTCGAGAACACCGGCGCCAGGAGCGGTCTCGCCAGCTATAAGGGCCCGTGCATCCTCCGCCGCGACTTCAGCACCAATTTTTCCACCAAGTGGATGCATAAAGACGTCGGACTCATGCTCGATTCCGGCAAAGAACTGGGTGTTCCCCTGCCATTAACCTCTTTAACTCAGCAACTTTTTCAGCTTGCCATCGCCGAAGGCCACGGGGATGACGATTTCTGCTCTACTATCAATGTGTTAGAGCAATTGTGCGGAGTCGAAGTGAAGCCAAAATAAAAAATCAGATTTCTCTTGCTTCCAAAATCGGAATCTACTATTATTAGAAGTAAGCCGGGGAGGCAACTCCCACCAAAGCGAGACTAACCTCTAAAAAAAGACCCCTGAAGCAATCCTCCCCGGCGCCCGAAAGGGTTAGAGGTTCTTCCAAAAACAGAAATTACGGTTCGGCGGAAACTTTTGTGACCTCGGTTCGCGGCTTATGCCGTTTCAAGGATATCCGAGCGGGTGCTTAACCGTTTTGGGGAGAATGCGCGAATCGACAACCGCTCCCTGGTGGTCGTGGCTCTGTAACTACATGCAAACACGCGGCGCCTGTAACGGAGCCGCGACTGCCAGGGAGCGGTTGTCGGGTTAAATACTGGGGAATCCCCAAAACGGTTAAGCATCCTATCCGAGCCATTGGAGCGGTCCCGGGAAAGCTGCGTGATATGATGGCGAAAGCGCCTGCAGCACAATTTCGGACCCAGCGATGAAGACGATCACCGTCCTCGGCTCAACCGGCTCAATCGGAACCAACACTCTGGACGTCGTCCGGCGAAATCCTCAGAAGTATGCCGTCCACGCGTTGGTGGCCGGTCAAAATGTGGGTGAACTCACATCCCAAATTGTGGAGTTTCGGCCAAAGGTCGCGGTGGTTGCAACTGCTGGCGACCTGGACCGTCTCATAGCCAAGCTGGAGACAACCGGTTTGCCACGCGCGGAATGGCCGAAACTGGGCTGGGGCGACGCCGATCGCATCGCGGTTGCCACGGCCGGCGAAGTGGACACGGTGATTTCGGCAATCGTGGGCGTAACCGGCTTGAATGCCACCTATGAGGCGATTTGTAAGGGAAAGCGGGTCGGACTCGCCAATAAGGAAGTGCTGGTCTCAGCCGGAGAACTGGTCATGGAGGCGGTGCGCGAGCACGGCGCTGAATTGGTGCCGGTGGATAGCGAGCACAACGGCGCCCACCAGTGTTTGCGGGCCGGCAACCGGCAAGCCGTTTCCCGGCTGATTCTGACCGCGTCCGGCGGTCCGTTCCGTAACACGCCGCGCGAGGAGCTGGGATCGGTCACGCCGGCCCAGGCGCTGCGGCATCCGACCTGGCGGATGGGAAACCGGATCACCATCGATTGCGCCACTCTCATGAACAAAGGCTTCGAGGTGATCGAGGCCTGCTGGCTGTTCGATTTCGCTCCCTCCCAGGTGGACGTGGTGGTGCATCCCCAATCGAGCGTCCACGCCATGATCGAATTCAACGACGGCAGCGTGCTGGCCCAGATTTCGGCCACGGATATGCGCATGCCCATCCAGTACGCGCTCAGCTACCCGGAGCGGGACCAGGCTCCCGTGCCGAAGATCGATTGGGCACAGGCCCGCCAGTGGGAGTTCCTCCCGCCCGATTTCGGCAAATTCCCGCTGCTGAAACTGGCCTATCGATGCCAGCAAGCCGGCGGTTCCGCCACCTGCACGCTGAATGCGGCCGACGAGATAGCCGTACAGGCTTTTCTGGATGGCCAAATTCCATTCACGGGAATCCATGCGGTAGTCGAGGAGACGCTGGCGCGCATGGCGCCGCGTTCCCCGCGGTCGATCCGGGATATTCTGGAGATAGACGCCGAGTCGCGAGTGCTGGCGCGGGAGATGGTAGTGGCGCGCGCGGCGGGCGCGGTGACGGCGTGAGGCATTATGTTCGTTTGGGGTGAAGACATTCTCTGGCTGCTGGTCCTGATCGGGGTCATGATTATGATCCACGAGGCGGGCCACTATTGGGCGGCCCGCTATTTTAACGTCAAAGTGGAAGTGTTCAGCTTCGGCTTCGGCCCGCGGCTTTTTGGATTCCGCCGGGGCGAGACCGACTGCCGCTTTTCCCTGATTCTGCTCGGCGGCTACGTCAAGATGGCGGGCGAGCAATTCTCCGAGGAGCAATCCGACGACCCGCGCCATCTCATGAACCGGCCGCGTTGGCAACGGCTGATTATTTACTTCGCCGGCCCTTTCATGAACTTCGTGCTCGCGGTGGGATTGTTGGCCGGCCTGTACATGGTGAAGTATCAACGTGTGGCCGAAACCGACCTGCAGGCCGTGATCGGTCACGTGGCGCCCGGTTCGCCGGCGGCCAAAGCCGGCTTGGAGGATGGCGACCGCATCGTTGCGCTGGATGGCAAGAAGAATCCCAACTGGGAGGATATCGGCCTGAAGGAAGTGGAGAGCGCCTACCGGCCGATGCATCTCATCGTGCAGCGAAAGGGGAAGCGCATCGACTTTACCGTGACTCCCACTTTGAGCCAGGTCACCGGCATGGGTTACGCCGGGTGGGACGAGCAGGGGCAGGTCGAGTTGGGCGGTATCGAGCCCGGCTACCCATCCGAAAAAGCCGGCCTCAAGAAGGGCGATGTGGTCGTCTCCGTGAACGGCATGGCGATTCATTCCCAAGTCAAATTTCGGGAAACCATTGCCGCCAGCGGCGGCAAGCCCATCGAAATCCAGGTGGAGCGCAAAGGGCGGCTCGAAACGTTCAAGGTGCAGCCCGTATATGCCACCCTGGACGGCCCCGCCCGGTGGATGATCGGCGTTCAGCCCATTCCGAAACTGCACCTGATCACCACCCGCCTTTCCTTTCCCGCGGCGGTCCGGGAATCGGTTGAGCAGAATGGCAAGAACGCTTTCATCATCGTCCAGTTCCTCAAAGGCATGGCGGAGCGCCGGATGTCCACCAAGACGATTACCGGACCGATCGGACTGGGCCAGCTTTCCGGCGAAGCGGCGCGCGAGGGTCCCACCGAGTTCTTCATGCTCATGTCGTTGGTCAGCCTCAACCTGGCCATTTTCAATCTGCTGCCCATCCCCGTCCTGGACGGCGGTTCGATTCTCATGCTGCTGATCGAAATCATTTTGCAGCGCGACATGAGCCTGAACGTTAAGGAAGCCGTTTTCAAGGTGGGTTTCGTCTTCATCATGGTGACTGTGGCATTCGTGATCTACAACGATATTTCCAAGATGCTGCCCGGAGGGTAAGGTGGCGCCCGACCGAGCCGCGGCCAAAGCGAGCGGTTTTTTGCCGCTGCCATATCGTTTGCAACTTCTGGTCCCAAACCATCATCTGCTAAGCTGATCGATTGCCATGTCGTCTACGTGTGTCCGCCAGGCCGAATTGCCCCACACCACGCGCCTGTTCGCGGACGTCCTCTATCATCCCGAACGCACGGTTCCCTATTACACCCATCCCTTTCGCGATCTGGACGCATACCGCGCGGCGGCGGCATCCATCGATCTTGCGCCGGAGCGCCGCGCCGCGCTGGTCAAGGCCATGGCGCGCTTCAACCCCGGCAGCAAGGCGTTGGACCGGCTCGCGCAACCGGGTACCGTGGCCGTGGTCACCGGCCAGCAGGTAGGGCTGTTTTGCGGGCCGGCGTACACCATCTACAAGGCCTTGCACGCCGCACGCCTGGCGGAATGGCTTACTGAGAATGGAATTCCGGCCGTGCCGGTGTTCTGGCTGGCCACCGAGGACCACGATTTCGCCGAGGTGAACCACGCCTGGGTGTTCGATCGCGAGCAGAGCCCGTTGCGCTTGGAGGTGGCCGCTCAGGCGGCCGGTCAACCGGTCGGGGAAGTGGTTTTGAATACCGTGCCGCTGGCCGAACTGAGCCAGGCTCTGGCGGGCCTGCCGCATGCCGAGGAAGTGGTCGGCCTGGTCGCCGAAGCGTATCGCCCGGGCTGCACCATGGGACAGTCTTTCAGCCACCTGCTGGGCCGCCTGCTGGCGCGCTACGATATCCCGCGCATCAACCCCATGTCGCCGGAATTCCGCGCCCTGGCCGCGCCCGCCATGCGGCGAGCCGTGGCGGCGGCCGGCGAGCTCACCCATAACGTCCTCGAACGCAATCGGGCGCTGGCGCAAGCCGGCTACCACGCCCAGGTGCATGTTGAACCGCGCACCTCGCTTTTCTTCCTGTTGGAGGACGGCAAGCGCTTCACCTTGCGCCGCAACGGCGGCGGCGACTATTTGTTGGGCGCACGGCGCCTGACCCCGCAAGAACTGGCCGCCCGCGCCGAATCTCTCTCGCCCAACGCCCTGTTGCGTCCGGTGGTGCAGGATTCCGTGCTGCCTACGGTGGCGTACATCGGGGGACCGGCGGAAATCGCCTACCTGGCGCAATCGGAGGTCATTTACCGCGTCGTGCTGGGCCGTATGCCGGTGGTCGTGCCGCGCGCCGGCTTCACCATCCTGGACGCCGCCAGCGAATCGCGCCTGGAGCGTTACGGCCTTTCCCTCGGCAGTTTCTTTCACGGCGAAGAGCCGCTGCGCGAACAGATTGCCGCCCGCCTGTTGCCCGATAAGCTCAACACCGCCCTCGCCGCAACCGCCGAGAACGTGGATACGGCGCTGGCGCGGTTGCGCACCGGCTTGCTGGCTTTCGACCCCACCCTGGCCAAGGCTCTCGATACCAGCAACCGCAAAATTCATCACCAACTGGACAAAATCCGGCGCAAAACGGCGCGTGAAATTCTACGCCGCGATCTGCAGGCAATCCGCGAGGCGCGTTCTCTATACAATCTCGTCTATCCCGAACGGCGCCTCCAGGAACGCCTCTACTCCATCCTCCCTTTCCTTGCCAAATATGGTCCCGGCTTGATCGATCGGATTGAATCCAAGATTCCACTGGCTTGCCCCGACCATCGCCTGCTGGTGGCCTGATGCCCAATCGCGCGCCCGTGGCGGAACAGGCGCGCCTCGAGGAATCGCGTCTGCGGCGAGGTCACTGGAACCGCTGGGGCCCGTTCCTGAGCGAACGCGGCTGGGGTACGGTTCGCGAAGACTACAGCGCCGATGGCGACGCCTGGGCCTACTTCCCCTTCGATCACGCCGCCCGCCGCGTTTACCGTTGGAACGAAGACGGACTGGCCGGCATCTCCGACCGCCACCAGCGGATCTGCTTCGCCGTGGCTCTCTGGAACGGCCGCGACGAAATCCTCAAAGACCGGTTGTTCGGCCTCAGCGGTGAAGAGGGCAATCATGGCGAGGACGTGAAGGAGTATTACTTCTATCTCGACAATACTCCCACCCACTCCTACATGAAGTATCTGTACAAGTATCCGCAGGCCGCCTTCCCCTACAAGCAATTGCGCGAAGAGAACCGGCGCCGCACCCGCGACGACCCGGAGTATGAACTCATCGACACCGGGGTGTTCGCGGAAAGCCGCTATTTCGATGTGCTGGTGGAATACGCCAAGGCCGGCCCGGACGACATCCTCATCCGCGTGACGGCCACCAATCGCGGGCCGGAACCGGCCGCTCTCGACCTGCTGCCCACCGTCTGGTTCCGCAATACGTGGAGCTGGGGACGGCCGCCAGATAAGCTTTCGCCAGCCAAGCCTTCGCTTCGCCTGTCGGCGTCAGGCGTCGTCGAACTAACCGAGCCCTACTATGGCAAGCGCTGGCTCGACGCGGATGGCTCCCCCGAATGGCTGTTCACCGAGAACGAAACCGACAACCAGGCGATTTGGGGAACTCCCAACAGCGCGCCTTTCGTCAAGGATGGCATCGCCCGCCGCGTGATCGAAGCGGCCGCCGGCACGGTGAATCCCGAGCCGCGCGGCACCAAGGCCGCTGCCCATCACCATCTTACGCTCGGCCCCGGTGAATCGAAGACCGTGGCGCTGCGCTTCGCCGACGCCCCCGCCGCCGATCCCTTCGGCGCCGAATTCTCCAGCATCTTCGCCGATCGAATCCGCGAGGCCGACCAGTTCTACGACACGGTCACCCCCCGCGACCTGTCCGCCGACGCCCGCTCCGTGATGCGCCAGGCCTTCGCCGGCCTGCTGTGGTCCAAGCAGTATTACCGCTACGTGGTGCGCGACTGGCTGAACGGAGATCCTTCTTTCCCCCCGCCTCCGGCCGAACGCAGGCGCGGCCGGAATCACGAATGGACGCACCTTTACAATAGCGACGTCGTCTCCATGCCGGACAAGTGGGAGTATCCGTGGTACGCCGCCTGGGACCTGGCCTTTCATACCCTGCCGCTCGCGCTGATCGATTCGGGTTTCGCCAAGGATCAGTTGGTGCTGATGCTTCGCGAATGGTACATGCAGCCCAACGGGCAATTGCCGGCTTACGAATGGAACTTCTCCGATGTGAATCCGCCGGTGCATGCCTGGGCCGCGATGCGCGTCTACCAGATCGAACGCAAGCGGCGCGGGCGCGGCGATCGCGCCTTCCTCGAGCGCATCTTCCACAAGCTGCTGCTCAACTTCACCTGGTGGGTGAACCGCAAGGACGCCGAAGGCCGCAGCGTCTTCCAGGGCGGTTTTCTCGGCCTGGACAATATCGGGGTCTTCAATCGCAGCGAGCCGCTCGCCGGCGGCGGCATCATCGAACAGGCCGATGGCACCGGCTGGATGGCCATGTACAGCCTGAACCTGATGGCCATCGCGCTCGAACTGGCGCGCGACGATTCCGCCTATGAAGACGTCGCCAGCAAGTTCTGGGAACATTTTCTCTTCATCGCCAACGCCATGACGCACCTCGGCGACGATGGCGTGAGCCTGTGGGACGAAGAGGATGGTTTCTTCTACGATTTTCTCCGCTCGCCGGATGGCGGGCGCCAGCCGCTGAAAGTGCGGTCGGTGGTCGGGCTGATCCCGCTGTTTGCGGTGGAAACCATCGAGCCGCGCGTGATGGAACAGCTTCCCGGCTTCGAGCGCCGCATGCAGTGGTTCATCCATCACCGGCCGGACCTGACCCATAACGTAGCCTCCATGGAGGTGCCGGGAAAGGGCCAACGGACGCTGCTGGCCATCGTCGATCCCCAGCAGTTGCGGCGCATCCTCAGCCGCATGTTGGATGAAAACGAGTTTCTATCGCCGTACGGCATTCGCAGCCTGTCGCGCGCCCACCGCGACCATCCTTACATCCTGCACAGCGACGGCAAGGTGCATTCGGTGGATTACGAGCCGGGAGAATCCCGCAGCGGATTATTCGGCGGCAATTCCAACTGGCGCGGCCCGGTTTGGTTCCCGCTCAATTATCTGATCGTCGAATCGCTGCAGCGTTTCCACCATTACCTGGGCGACGAGTACAAGGTGGAATGTCCCACCGGCTCCGGCCACATGTTGACCCTTTGGGAAGTGGCGGCGGAGATTTCCCGGCGTCTCTCGCGCATCTTTCTACGCGACGAAAACGGCCATCGCGCCGTCTGCGGTTCCCATGCGCTGCTCGAAAACGACCCGCACTGGCGCGACCTGGTGTTGTTTTTCGAGTACTACCACGGGGATACGGGAGCCGGTCTGGGCGCCAGCCACCAAACGGGATGGACCGGGCTGGTGGCCAAGCTTCTGCAGCAGAGCGGGGAGTGAAACGCTACTGTAACCGGGCGCGGTTCTGCTCGTTCAGCACCAGCCCGTCGAAGATCGCCAGCACCTGCTTGCGGTAGGCGTAGATGCGCTGCAGGCTGGTTCGGAAGCTGGCCTCGAAGTCCCTGGCTTTCAACCACTTATCGATCATTGCTCGAGGCACGTCGATATCCTGCCGCAAATCCTCCACGTCGTGGCCGCGCAGAAACAACCAGTAGAAGAAAGCCGCCTCGCGCTGCGGGGCCAGGGGGTCGAATTCGTCCTTCGCCATCATAACGGGCACTAGCGAAAATGACAGTATACCGGTGGCCTGCCGCTGTCGGCAAGTCCGCTTTGGGTGGCTGCGAACGTCTTTATCCAACCGCCGGGCCATGCCCTATGATCGCACGCCTGGGGCTTTCAGCAGCCGGCAAGGTTGCTTAACCGTTTTCGGGGAGAATGGGCGATTGCCGACGGCTGCTTTTCAAAGGAAAATAGAACGTGCCCATTCTGATCGAGAAGCCCACCCGCGTCCCGGCGGCCGGTGACAAGCCCAAGCTCATCGATGAATATGTCGGCCGGGTCAATTCGCGGACTGACGCTTTGAGCGTGGCCCACATGCGCAGTCCAGGCGGCTGGCGGGAACCCGGGCAGACGCCGGAGTTCGACGAATTTACCCTGGTATTACGCGGGATGCTGCGCGTGGAGCACGCGCACGGTTCGCTTGAAGTGCGCGCTGGGCAGGCGGTTATCGCCGCACGCGGTGAAAGCGTCCGCTATAGCACGCCGGAAGCGGATGGCGCCGAGTATATCGCCATCTGCCTGCCGGCTTTCTCACCCGCCACCGTGCACCGCGAAGCTTGGACGCCGAGGGCACAAACCCGATAAGTTCCGCTCGGCGCGGGAGGACTTCCGGTGAAAACATGGACCGGAGTTTACCCTCCGGCTGCCCGTGCGGCCGCGCCGCCACGGGTCTTGAACTGATACCGGTCGATTCGCACTACCGCACGATGCTGCTCCGAGCGAATCACGCGCCCCACCGCCACAAACTTCAGCGCGCAGGTGCCATCCAGCATGGCGGGCCAGTCTACGGAAAGCTCCACGGTAAATCCTACCGGAAGCTGCTGCTCGGTAGTGAACAGGATGCCGCGACTGCCGATATTCAACGTCTTGCCCGCGCCGGAAATAGGCTTGGCTCTCGAGTGAAGCATTCTGTACTTCACTTCCTCGCGGAGCGGAAACCGGCTATTCCCCCGCCGTTCCTCTGTTCCTCCGATATCCGTACGCGGCTCTTGATCTGATGTCTGTTTGCCTTGAAGGTCCATAAGCCGTCACTCTTCATGTTGACCGAGCACGCGGCGCGACACAATAGGCTAAAAGCTCTAAGGCCCGAGTAGGGTCCACTGGTACCGCTCGCAAATGCCTCGTCCACAGGGTTGTGGATATCGGGCTATCTGCAGCTCTCGCAGCCGCTTTGTTATGCTGGCCGCATGGATCAGGATCAACTTCGAACCCTCCTCGAAGAGGTGCGGGGACACACGCTCGATGTCGACGCCGCCCTCACCCGCATGCGCCATCTGCCCTTCGAAGACCTGGGGTTCGCCAAAGTGGACCACCACCGCCTGCTGCGCCACGGCATGCCGGAAGTGGTCTTCGCCCAAGGCAAAACCCCGGAACAGGTCGTCGCCATCGCCGCTTCGCTGCTCGCGCACGCCCCCAATGTGCTGATTACGCGTGCCAGCCCTGCCTGTGCTCAAGTGGTTGAGGAGAAAGTACCTGGAGGCGAGTATTTCCCGCTGTCCGGCGCCATTCGCTTCTGGCGGGATCGTACCGTGGCCGGCAAGGGCACCATCGCCGTAGTCTGCGCGGGCACCAGCGACATGCCCGTCGCCGAAGAAGCCCGGATCACCGCCGAGGCGATGGGAAACACGGTCGACACCATCAACGATATCGGCGTCGCCGGCATCCATCGCCTCATGTACAACCGCGAGCGCCTGACGGCCGCGCGCGTGATCGTGGTCTGCGCCGGCATGGAGGGCGCCCTGCCGAGCGCCATCGGCGGCCTGGTTTCCTGTCCTGTGATCGCCGTGCCCACCAGCGTAGGTTACGGCGCCAGCTTTCACGGGCTGGCCGCTTTGCTAGGAATGTTAAATAGTTGTGCCAGTAATGTAACCGTTGTAAACATCGACAACGGTTTTGGCGCCGGCTACGTGGCCAGTTTGATTAATCGGCTGTAAGCGGGCCGCGTCAGCAGCCGATCGCGACACTGACCTTCCGGGCGAGTTCGCAGATCCGCTTGTCGCTGAGTTGGCGCAGACGCCCTCTTGCTTCCCGGAAGTTGAATAAACCAGATCTCACCACGGAGAGGGCTCTTCGGCGCCGCCGGCACTCAGGCACGCTCCGTATTCGAAAACTGCGCTAAAGCGAACTCACCCCACCGCCTCACAAGTGGGTGTTCAAGCCGCGCCGCGGGGACAGGGTAAGCCTGCCGGCGTGACTGAGAGCCGCGGAACGATGCCACGATTCGATGGTCTTAGCCATGGGAAGAAAGCTGTTACGCTTGTGAGCGAAGCAAATCCGCTGAAAGCCGATGGCCGAAAGCGGACTGCGATTGTGGAGGAGATCGGTTTGGCAAAGGAACTCTTCGGCACCGACGGGATCCGCGGCGTCGCCGGCGAAGCGCCTCTCGACCCGGCTACGGTTTACGCACTCGGCGTATCTCTGGGCCAGGAGGCGGCGTCTGCCCACCCCGCCCCGGAGGTCGTCATCGGCGTCGATACGCGGGAGTCGGGCACGTGGCTTGCCGGGTTGGTAGCCGCGGGGCTGGCCGCCGGTGGAGCGCGCGTACGTTTTGCCGGCGTGATTACCACGCCCGCCATCGCTTACCTGACACGCACCGGACCGTTCGCCGCGGGTGTGATGATCTCCGCGTCGCACAACCCTTACCGCGATAACGGGATCAAGGTCTTCGACCACAGCGGTTTCAAACTGCCCGATGCCGAAGAACATCGCATGGAGCAGGCGATTTTCCGGTTGCGCGAAATCGTGGCTGCTCCCCGGCCCTTGGCTCTCGAAGCTGACCCCGCACTCGACCGCGATTACCTCGCCTCTCTCGAATCCACCGTGGCGGTGCGCTTTGACGGCCTCCACGTGGCGCTCGATTGCGGCAACGGCGCCGCGTACCGGCTGGGTCCGGAGCTTTTCACCCGCCTGGGCGCCCGCGTTACGGCTTTCGCCGCCGAGCCCAACGGCCAGAATATCAACCTGAATTGCGGCGCCACCCACGTCGAACCGCTGCGTCACGTCGTTATCGAGGCTCGGGCCGATTGCGGCGTGGCGTTCGACGGCGATGCCGACCGCGCCATCTTCGTCTCCTCCCGCGGCAAGATCCTGAACGGCGACGCCATGCTGCTGGCTGCCGCCCGCGCCTTGCGCGCGCGGGGAAAGCTGCCCGGCGACCTGGTGGTGGCTACCGTGATGTCCAACCTTGGCCTGGAGCAGGCTCTGGCAGCCGGTGGCATCCGCATGCTTCGTACTCCGGTCGGCGATAAATACGTCCTCGAGGAAATGGTCCGTACCGGGGCAGTTCTGGGCGGCGAGCAATCCGGCCATGTGATCTTTCGCGAACACGCCACCACCGGCGACGGCCTCCTCACGGCGCTGAAAGTATTGGAAATATCCCAATCGTTTCAGTACGACTTGGAATTGATGACGGCGGATCTCGAAATCTATCCGCAGAAACTGGTCAACGTAAGGGTCAGGGAAAAGAAGGAATTGACCGAGCTTCCCGCCGTGGCGAGGGAAATCCGCGCGGCGGAAGCCGCATTTGCCGGCGCGGGCCGGGTGCTGGTCCGTTTCTCAGGGACCGAGCCCCTCGCCCGAGTGATGGTGGAAGGCCCGGATCCCGAACGCGTGGAACAGTTTACGGAATCGATCGCGGCTGCCATCCGTAAAGAGATGGGAGCCTGATCGAGTGATCGGCCGCGGCCATGAAAATTCAAATTATAGCCACCGATGAACACCGATAAACACCTATAAATCCTTTGGTTTCTTCATCTGTGTCCATCTGTGGCTATATTCTTTCACGGCCCTACGGGAGTGGTTTTTCGCCTAGGGCCGCAACCTTAGTACCTGTAACGTCGTCTTAATTCTAGAGAGCATTTCCGACGATTGGCCTCCCGGGGACAGCGATGCTCCGTGGGCCCACCGGCGGCTGTTATCCTCCGAGCGGCCGCCGGTTTTTTTATGGCGATCCTGCCGCTGTGCCAAACTGGAATTCTATGCGCCTGGGATGGGCGATACTCCTATTGGTTGCGCCGCTGACCCTCAGTGCGCAAACTGCGACATCTTCCGCGTCCGCGTCATCCTGCGATAATACCCCGGCCTATTCGACGTGCGACCTGGTTCTGGAGCTGAGCGGCTCCGATGCCGCCGCGCATCCCGATCCGTATGCATCCGTAGACCTCGCCGCCGAACTGCGTTCTCCCAATATGCGCACCTACGGTATTCCGGCCTTCTGGGACGGCGGACGCCGCATGGTCCTGCGCTTTGCCCCCACCGAAGCCGGACGCTGGGAATATCGCCTGACCAGCAATATCCCCGCCTGGAACGGACAGACCGGCGCTTTCACGGCCGTCGCCTCCGATGCCGCGGGCTTCGTCGCGCCGGCCAATGTCCATCACTGGGCCTATACCGCCCGCAACCAGCCGCACCTTTGGATGGGCGCGACCGAGCCGCGCTTCGCTTTCTGGAGCGACGAAGAATTCCAGAGCGTGGCCGACGCCCGCCTGGCACAGAAATTTAATCACCTGCGCGGCCTCGTGCTGGGCGACGGCCCGGACGCGACCCTATCCCCCGCCGGCGTTCCCGACCTTCGCCATTTCGCCCGCCTGGACGCGCGCGTGCGCTACTGGAATCAAAAGGGCGGCATCGTCGACCTGGTGCTGGCATCGAGCGCCGGCGCGCTGGCCCGCGCGCTGCCAACCGCCGACGCGCGTCATCGCTTTCTGCGGTACCTTGCCGGCCGCTACAGCGCCATGAACGTCACCTGGGAGCTGGCGGCTTCTTTCGAGAACGACATCGGGTCCCGCGCCGTCCTGGACGACACCGGCAACACCCTGAAGCTGCTCGACAGCTATCACCACCCCCTTACCACCGGAGCCGAGATCACCTCCGGTCCGCTGCTCGATGGCGGCTGGATGAATTTCCTCAGCTACGGCACCGCCGACCCTTCCATCGGCGCTATCGAGCACCAACTTTACCAGCAACCCGCCGTGGCCCGCCTGGGCCGCGAAACCAGCGGGGCCGGGCGCTCCGCTCCCGCCGGCGTGGACGCCGCCGAACTCCGCCATCGCCTCTGGAACGCCGCCATGAACGGCCAGTATCCGGTGTATCAGAACGCCGGCGCCGGGCCGGACTCTGCCGGTTCGCCCGGCGCCAGGTCGATGACCGTCTGGTTCGATTTCATGCTCGCCACCCGGCACTGGGACCTGGAGCCGTACTTCGATCTCGATGGCGGCCGCGCGCTGGCGCTGCCCGGCGTCGAATACATCGTCTATGTGGACAAGCCCGGACCGGTGGAACTCACCGTCGCCCATCACTCCTACGAAGTCGTCTGGATGGACCCCGCCGATGGCAGTACTCAGAAACGCAAATACAGCGGCGAGCACTTCGTCGGCGAGCCGCCCGACCGATTTCACGATTGGGTGCTGCACCTGGTGCGCGAAGGCACCTTGGAGAGCATGAACCGCTCTTACAAGTTCGAATCCCGCGATGTGCCCATCCAGGAAATTCAGGTCAACCCGGAGAAGGTGCCGTTCGAAATCGACGCGCCTTCGGGCGATCTCACCCCCGGCAAGCCCGCCTACTTCTCCGCCAAGCTAAAGGCCGCGAGCCGGGGTACGCGCAACATGCTCTGGCTGTGGACGTGCGAAGTGACGGAAGGGCGCCAGGGCTACCGCGTCCTGGGAACCACCCGGCAGGGCACCTTTTATCCGCCGGCGGGCTTGGCCCTCGAATACCCGGCTATCCTGCTGCTCCGTGTGTACGGCATCAACGGCTACGGCACGGTCTATATGTCGCCCAAGGGATTCGGGTTGAATCGATGAGTGGAGAGCCGAAAGCCGACCGCTGATTGACGAAAGCTTTCCGATGTCCCTGATACTCGCTCTCGACACCACCCGCGACGATGCCAGCCTGGCCTTGGCGCGCGGCAGCCGGATACTGGAAGAGATCAGCCTCGTTTCTCCTTCCGGCTTCGCCCACATCATCCACGATGCCATCGACGCGCTCTTGTCCCGCCATGGCGTACCGGTAGGTTCCATCGATTGCTTCGCGGCCGCTTCCGGGCCCGGATCTTTCACCGGCGTGCGCATCGGACTGGCGTGCGTGAAAGGCCTGGCGGAGGCATTGTCGAAACCCGCCGTGGGAGTCTCCAGCTTGCAGGCGCTCGCCACTTTCGGCCACGCGCCACTGCGCGCTCCGGTGCTCGATGCGCGCAGGGGCCAGATCTACGGCGCCGTCTACGATGCCTCCGGCCGGCTGGCCGCCGAAGAAATTGTGGCCGCGCTCACTACCTGGCTGCCGGCGCTTCCCATCGGCGTCGAGTTCATCCGCATCGAAGGCCAGGAGGCGCCGCTGCCGCCGGGAGCGGCCCTCACCATCGCTCCCCGCGCTCAGGCTGCCGCAATTGCCCTGATCGCGCTGGCTCGCCTGGAGGCCGGCATGGCTTCCGACCCGGCGGCCCTGGATGCCAATTACGTGCGCCGTTCCGACGCCGAGCTCTTCTGGACCGAGCCGCGACCATAGGGAGCGGCCTTCGGCCCGCTAACCGATTCTCTTACCGCCGCTGCATCCTATTTTGAGTGAGCCGCGGCGTGGTGAGAGAAAGCGCTGTACAGCAAGCCAAAGAGCCAGCCGGCGACGGCGCCGTCCACAAACCCGTAGACCGTGCCGAGCAAGACACGCGCCAGCGTGGGCGCTGTGTCGGCGCCCGGATATACCGAGCTCATCGTGCGCAGGAAGTCTCCGCCGTAAGCCGGGGCTGCCATGTGAATCAAGCCCACGATCAACATCGCCGCACCCCACAAGACCGCCGAACTCAATGTGACTGCTTTCAGTGAAAATCCCATATATCCTCGCTTCATTTATTTGGACGAGGATGGGCCTCGAAAAGATATGCGTCTCAGGCCGGCGGCGTGGCCATTGGTGCTGCTGGGCACCATTTCCAGCGGCAATACTGCCTCGACGGGATTACATCTCCGCCGCATTCGCGTCTCTAATAGAGTCGGAGGAAGAAAAGGGAGCTGAACGATGAGACTCATATCGAGTGGTGTGATTGGATGTGTTTGTGCGGCCATGCTTAGTTTTGCCGTTCCCGGCACGGCGGCCGTGCTGAAAAAATGCGCGTGTCAGGCGGTGACGCCGGCGTCTTACACCTGGAACTTCCCGGCCGAGGCCAACAGGATCTTTCAAGCGATTCAAACCGATGCCCAACAGGTCTTGAACCAGGCCGACAAGCTGCAAGCCTCCGCTGAAGACCAGGAACTCGATTGGCAAACCCAAGGGGACCGGGTCAATACGATCAGGACGGAAGTGAACGACATGGGCGCGAAGGTTTGCCGTTTGGGCGTCATCCGGAGGGTGGTAAAGCCCTGGCAGCAGAAGGAGATCGACCGGATTAAGGCGGACGTCCTGCTCATGGCCGATAACACGCAATATGCGATCACCTTTGGCAATTCCCACCAGAACACGTTATGGCTTATGGCGTATCGGGATTATGCGAACAACCTCTACGCCGACAGTAAGGACCTGACGCGCTCGGTCGACAAGGCGGTCGCTTACGCCAACATTTCGAAGGAGTACCGGAACCTGGGGCACAGCCTCGGAGTACGGGCTGCTTCCTGATTAGTAGGGCAGGCCTCCGGGCCTGCCCTATGTCGCAAGAATCTACTTAGTAACATGGAGGTAAGTCATGAAAAGATCTGCAATGCTGACCGTGGGCGGCGTGTTTTGCGCCCTGCTGTTGGCGATTCCCG
>JBKQVG010000149.1:0-4100 GCA_052325345.1 Bryobacteraceae bacterium | reverse complement strand
GGTCTGTCGGGCCCTCGCCAAGGCGTAACAGCCTGACAGACGACAAACGACGATCGTCTGTCCCACCTCTGGGTCGGGTCATTTCCCCTGGCCACGCGGAATGCCCGGCGCGACATCAGGAGTTCGGAGATTCGTCTCGGCGTTGCAGCCAAGAGTGGCCGCGCCACCTGCGGCCGCCAATATCGGCCGTGACGTTTGGCGCCTTGTTCTAACGCCTATTGGCCGGGAACGAGGGCGTTCGCCCTGCAACTTATCGGGGTGTCTCCCGGTTAGGCTCCGCTGAAGACGAAAGGCCCACGTAATCACGGTCCTCCGGCGCAGCCGTTCGGGCCAAGAGAAGTCTTCCACGCGATCGCCTGCGCACGGCATTGCTGGAAGAGCGAATGGAACCACCCCCGCGCGGACGCGGGGGCCGGAATGCCTGGCTACTCATGCCGGAGGGCTTCAATGGGATCGAGCCGCGCGGCTTTGCGGGCCGGCACGAGACCGAACAACGCGCCGGCCGCGGCGGAAAACACGAACGGGATCATCGCAATGTTGGCTTTGGGAATTCCGGGCGAGACTCCCCGCCGGATTAGCGCTATCATGGCCAGAGCCGGAGGCTGAATCGTCATGTCTACTCGCAGGGGATTTTTCGCACAGATGAGCGCCGCCGCGGGCTTGGCCCGCGTGCTTCCGGAGGCGGCCTATGCGCAACGCGCCGTTGTCAAAGGCGTAGGCCTCGCCAAGGACATGGTATGGCTCAACGCCAACGAAAACCCGGCCGGTCCACCGCCGTGCTCGCTGGACGCCATGCGCGCCGTGATGGCATCGAGCGGGCGTTACCACTACAACGAATTCGGGGACATCTATGCCGTCATGGCCAAGGCCGAAGGGCTGACACCGGAGCAGATCGTGGCGGGTTCGGGATCGAGCGAAGTGCTGCACACCGCGGTCGATCTTTTCACTTCCCCCACGCGGCCGCTAATCAGCGTGAACCCGGCCTACGAAGGGCCTCGCGACGTCGCCCGCAACCTGGGCCATCCGGTGATTTTGACCAAGCTGCGCGACGACTACACTTCCGACGTCCACAAGATGGCCGAAGAGGCCGATAAAGCGCGCGGCGGGCTCATCTACCTCTGCAATCCCAACAACCCCACTTCCACCGTCACCAGCGCGCAGGATGTCGATTGGCTGGTCGACAACCTGCCCGCCAATACCACCCTGCTGGTGGACGAAGCCTACATCCACTTCGTGGAGCGGCCCGACGTGAAGAGCGCCCTGCCTTACGTGCGGCAAGGCAAGAACGTCATCGTGGCGCGCACGTTTTCCAAAATTTATGGCATGGCCGGTCTGCGGGTTGGCTTCGCCGCCGCCCGGCCCGACCTCGCCGAAAGGCTGGCGCACCTGGCGCTCAACGTGATCTCCATTGTGAGCGCGCGCGCCGTGGTGGCCGCTCTGGCCGACCGCGACAACATTTTGCCCGCGCGCAAGGCCGCGCTCGTCAAGACTCGCCGCGAGCTGACCGCATGGTTGCGCGAACGGGACGTGAAGTTCATCGAGCCGAATGCCAACTTCGTTATGATCGACGTGGGCCGCAACGCGCGCGAATTCATCGCCACCATGCCGAAGATGGGCGTGGCGCCCGGACGCCCCTTCCCACCGCTCGACAACATGCTTCGCGTCAGCATCGGCACGGATGCGGATATGGCGAAGTTCCGCGAAGTTTTCTGGAAGGTCTACAAGGGCTGAACGAGCTGCGCCGGGCCGCTACTGCTTCTTCGCCTGAGCGGCCTTAATTTCATCCGCCGCCATCTTGAGGTTATAGCTGAACTCCTCGGCGCCCGAAAACGTCCGGTGCGAGGTCAGCACGTAGACGGCTTGCCGGCGAGCGTCGGGCCGGAAACATACGGCAGCGTCCAGAACTGGGTGGTGGAGTCTTCCTTGCGATTATACAGATCGTTCAGGTGCGTGGCCTTGTCGAACAGATAACTGGAGACGTAGGCAACCATGCGCGGGTCGCCGCCGCCATTGTCGCGGAGATCGACGATGAGCGCGTCCACGTGGCCGAGGAAGTTCATGGCAGCCGTAGCGGTTGGGCCGCACACCTGGCGATCGGCGAAGCCGTTGAACTTCAGATACCCGATATTCGGGGGCAGCCGCTCGACGCGCTCGAAGGCACAGTTGTCGCGCTCAAGCTGCGCGCGCATGCGCGCCGTATTAATATCCCGCGCCACTCCCCCGGCCGCCGCGCCCTCCGGCGGGCGTGGGCGCGGGCAGATCCTTGCGCGGCAGTTTGTCCGGCCGCGTGGCGGCATTGTACACGAACACCGCTTCGACGATCGCCATCTGCTCCATGTCGGGCTGTTGGATACGGTCGTACACGTCCATGTTGGAATGGTGGGTGCGCGTTTCGTAGTCCATCGGGTCCTGAATGAACTGGAAGCCCGGCAGACCGACGCGGTCGAAGGACTGGTGGTCGGTGCCGCCGGTGTTGCGAATGGTAATCACGCCGGGAGTCAAGTCCTTCAGCGCCGCAAACCACTGTTCGAAGATGGGCCGCGCCATGTCGTTCTCTTGCAGGTAGATGCCGCGAATCCGCCCGGTGCCGTTATCGACGTTGAAGTAACCGGCGAAGCCGTCGTGCTCGGCGGTGGGCTTCATCACGGCGGGATCGGCAAAGTGCTCCTTGACGTACGCGGCCGAGCCCAGCAGGCCTTGCTCCTCTCCGCCCCACAGCGCCATGCGCACGGTGCGGTCCATTTTCACGTTGATGGACTTCAGAATGCGCATTACTTCCATGGCCACGGCGGCGCCGGCGCCGTTGTCGGTGGCTCCCGTGCCCATGTGCCAGGAATCGAAGTGGCCGCCGACCATGACCAGTTCATTGGGCTTGGCCGAGCCCGGAATTTCGCCGATCACGTTGAATGAATCCGTGTCGCTCATGTCGAACTTGGTCTTGATGTCGAACGCCAGCTTCACCGGGACATGGTGTTCCAGCAGCCGGGCGATGCGGTTGTAATTCTCGGCCGTGATGGCCACCGACGGAGTGTTCCTGGTGGGATCTCCGGTGCGGGGCGAGCCGTTGCTGGCAAACACGGCGCCGCTCTCGCCGCGGGCCGTCGCCGTCAGCGTGGCCAGCACGCCTTCATCGACAAAGAAAGTACGCAGCTTCTCCTGGAACGCCTGGCGTTGCTCCGGGGTCATCGCCATCAGTGCCGCAAACGGGCCACCGCGTCCGCCCCGTCCGCCCGCGTTGCCGCCGGTGGGCAGCGGTTCCGGAACCAGCGCCAGCAGTTCGTCCTCGGTATAGCGATGCGCCAGCGGCGTAGTCGGAAACAGCAGCTCCGGCACGGCCGCGGTCAGCACGATCTTGCCCTTCAGTTTGCCGTGCCACTTCTCGAGATCGGCCGGCGCTTGGATCTGCGCCAGAATCGCCTCGCCGGTCACCATCCCGCCGGTGCTTCCGCTCCACGCCTGCGGATAGCCGATCAGGGGCATGTAGGTGGGCTCGACCATGGCGCCGTTGTATTCGGTGATTTCCCAGCTCGGGATGGCTCCCCCGCGAACGCCCACGGTCGGCCACTTTTCCAGGTGGACATTGCTCAGACCCCACTCCTTGAGCTGGCCCACCGCCCAATCGCCGGCCCGGCGGAACTGCGGAGAATTGGTCAGACGCGGCCCGTAGCGGTCGGTCAGGTTGTACATGATATTCATGACTTGCGAGTTGCCGCGGCCGCCGGCTCCACGGCCGCCACCGCCTCCAAAACCTCCACCGCCGCCCAACTCGGCGGTCTTGATTTTGTAAATGACGTTCAAATCTACGTGCTCGGCGGCTTGCTGAGCGACGATCAGCAGCGGAAGGAGCAGCGCAAAGGAAAGGGCGAAGAGTGTTTTTCGAGACATCGGTTTTAGTCCTTAGAGCATACCAAACAAGAAATGGGTCCGGTTTCTACCACTGTGGCGCAAGCACTCCAACGCGCCGCGTCGAGTGTCCGAACTCCTGACGTCGCGGAATTTAGGTTGAGCCGGAATTCGGTGACCGAGGGGTGGGACAGACCATCGTTTTTCGTGGTCTGTCGAGCCCTCGCCAGGCAGCAACAGCCTGACAGACGACAAAA
>JBKQVG010000148.1:0-8430 GCA_052325345.1 Bryobacteraceae bacterium | reverse complement strand
CCGTGGCGGGAAGGGAATCTGACGCGCGGTAGTACAACTGCGCCCTGGCCTTGCGTAGACATACGCTCGGATTCAAGCCTCTTTGCAGACGAATCGCGTCGGCAGCCACTTCTATGTCTCACACCCCGATCACCGGTTAAGTGCGACACAAGAGTGGAGTAGCCGGCCCTATGTGGGGCGGGTTGGCAATCTGGGCGGCGGTCGTCTACCGCCGCCGTTCGGTGTAGTTGCGGCAGTTGGCCGATTGACAATCGGCCGCAGCTTGCCAAGCTGCCCCACAACAGGCCCTTGGCCTTGCGTATGCCTACGCTCGGATTCGAGCTGTTTTGCGCCGCGTGCCTTACCATTGACGCGCCCGGAGCTACCGCCAGGCGCTTTCGGCCTGCTAGCATTAAGCTTCGAAAGGAGCACAACCCCATGCGCGTGAATCATACCCGCGAGAAACTGGCGCAGGGCGGCACGGTTTTCGGAAGCGGCCTGCAGGCGTACCGGTCGCCGGAGATCGCCCGAACTTTTGCCGCCGCCGGCTTCGACTACGTCTTCATCGACATGGAGCACGGGCACTTCGATCTGGAAACCGTAGCGGACATGATCAAGGCTTCGCATGCCTCCGGGATCACGCCCATCGTGCGCGTCGGCGAATTGCTCTATTCGCTGGTGGCGCGGCTGCTCGATGCGGGGGCCGACGGCATCATCCTGCCGCGCGTGGAGGACCCGCGCCTGCTGGCGGAAGCGCTGAGCTGGATGCGTTTCCCACCGCTCGGCAAGCGCGGGTACGGCGTCAACGCCACCATGGTGGACTATGCCATGGGCCCCATGCCTGAAGTCATCGAACACACCAACCGCAGCGTGCTGGGAGTGGTGCAGTTCGAAACCACCACGGCGCTGGAACGCGCCGACGAGCTGCTGAGCGTGCCGGGCCTGGACATCGTGATGGTCGGCCCGGCGGATCTTTCGATCTCGCTCGGCATTCCCGGCGAATTCGACAACCCCAAACTGGTGGGCGCGGTCGATCGCCTGATCGAGCAATGCCGCCGCCACAAGGTGATCCCCGGCATCCAGACGCGCAGCGTCGCCATGGCCCGCTTCTGGGCCGAGCGCGGCATGCGCTTCGTGGGCGCCGCCGCCGAACACGTCTTTCTGCTGGAGAAATCCAAGGAGGCCGTGCAACAACTGCAATCCGCCGTCGCCCCGCAGATGGCGCGGTTGATTTAGGCTCCGCGCCGGGCGGGCCCCGCGTCACCGAACTCGTCCTATATCAATCGTTTGGCAAGCTGCCGGAAGCGGCGCTCAGGCCCGGATTTTCCCGCCGAATCATAAAGAGAATTGTAATGCTTTCCTTATTACGGTCTTAGGCCCTCCGTGATACGGTAAGAGTGAAAACCATGGGACCGTCCGTCGAGCGCGGGCGTGGCTTCCGGCGCTCGGCGCCAAAAGCGCCGCGCCAAGCGCGGATCGAGGCGCCGATGCGCTTTTGACGGTTGTGAAAGGAGAATCTATCTATGCGGTTATCAGCGAAAGCGTTGGCGATCAGTGCTGGACTTCTCTGGGGCGGTTGCCTGCTTCTGGTCGGGCTCATCAACCTTGCGGCTCCGTCCTACGGGGCCGATTTCCTGCACGGGATGGGCTCGATCTATCCCGGTTTTTACAGGTCGCACACGTTTCTCGATGTGCTGCTGGGCACTCTCTATGCCCTCGTCGACGGGGCGGTTGGGGGCTGGCTGATCGGCTGGCTGTATAACTGCTTTGCCGGGCCCCAACATCAATCGGATTCGGGTGCTGCCAGTGTAGACAGAGCGGCGTGATTTGCGGGTGGCCGCTTCCGGCGATCGTCTCGCGGAAGCGGCCCGGCCCCGCGTAAATCGGAGAATCGCCGCGGAACAGGAGAATCTATGCCGGCGAGTGCAGTCCCGCAAGAGCGGGCACGGGGCTTCTGCTACGCCATCGAATATAAGGGGGGAACGAAGCAAACCCGTGGCGAAGGGGTGGCGGCCTTCACGCTCCTGGTTGCGGACGAGCCGCAACTCGAGTCGATTCTGAAGGGTGACGACTATTCGGTGGCCCAGGCCTACGTTCGCGGTGAATTCGAGGTGCGCGGCGATCTCGCGGCGGCCCTGCGTCTCAAACGGAAGTACACCCGTTCCAGGTTCTTCCAACGCCTATGGTCGGCGGCGGCGCAATGGGGGCCATCCCGCATCGAGACCTGGTTCCAGAGCAAAGAGCGCGCCGCCGAGAACATTCACTACCACTACGATGTTTCGAACGAGTTTTATGCGAAGTTTCTCGACTCCCGAATGGTCTATTCGGAGGGATACTTCGAAGATCCGGGCTGGTCTTTGGAGCGGGCCCAACAGGCCAAACTGGATGGGATCTGCCGCGATCTGGATTTGCGCCCGGGCGAGCGCTTCCTGGACGTGGGCTGCGGCTGGGGCGCCCTGCTCATCGAGGCCGCGGAATGTTACGGGGCTCAGGCGACCGGTTGTACCCTGAGCCGCGGCCAGCACGATTTCGCCGTCGCGGCTATCGCCGCGCGGGGACTGGAAAAGCGCGTCACGGTGCGGGAGATGGACTATCGCGACATCTGTCAACGGTTCGACAAGATCGCGTCGATCGGGATGTTCGAGCACGTCGGGCGGCACCGGCTCGGAAAGTATTTTCAAAAGATCTACAGCCTGCTGGAAGACGGCGGCTTGTTCTTGAACTCGGGGATTACACGACCCCAAGCCGTCAAGGACGATCCGCAAACATGGTTTCTGCTCAAGAGAGTTTTCCCGGGCGGCGAATTGGCGCATCTGCCGGCCGTGATGCGCGAGGCAGAACGAGCGGGCTTCCGGATTCTGAAGGTCCGTAATTTGGCGAAGGACTATGCGCGGACGTGCCAAATATGGGTGGAACGGCTGCGGGAAAAAAGGGAATCGTGCATCCGTCTGGTGGGAGAAGAAAGGTACCGGACCTGGCTACTGTACCTGGCGGCTTCGGCCGCCAGCTTCGAAGACGGCCACACGGAGGTATTTTCCATCCTGACGGTCAAATAGCGCGGCTCTGCCGCGGCCAATCCGCCGCGCGCCTCGCCAAGTCGCGGGCCGTTCCACGGCGCCGGATCCGCCGGCCCCGGACCGGTGGCCTTGACCAAGGACGCTGCCGCAATGACGATAGCCTTCTTCGCCAACTTTGTCTGGAACGTTCGCTGACGACATTCTGTGTGGTGGTTCACAATCACAGCCGTGCTTTGAGGAGCCGCTTCACGTTGCGTTTGCCATAAAGCACGGCGACAATCTCCACTATCGTCGCTCGCCGGTACACGATCATGTACTCATACACGCTTAGGAAAAGCACATCGCGGCTGGTCAGGTCAGGACGCTTATGACCTTTGCCAGGAATATCGGCCAAGCCCTCGAAGGCGTCCACCAGCTCGCCCTGAATCCGGTTGGCGATTGCCAGCCCCGCTTCTCCAAGCAGGTAACGCCAAATCTGCCGGAGATCGTCTTCCGCTTCCGGCGCGACCAGGTAGGGTTTCACGAACCGGGGCGATCCGCGAGCCACGCCGCCCTGTCCACTTCAAGACGCGCGCGGAGCCGGTCTCCCGGTATGCCTTCGCCCCGGTCGAGCTGAGCCAGGCCACGCTCGATCTTGGCGTTCATGGCATCTTTGTTCTCCCGAAGCCATACCTCGCGGTCACTCTGGATTCCCAGGGCGTCGAAGAGCACGTCTTCCACGCTCTCGAACGCGCCGCTATCGAGACGCTGCCGTATGAGCGCCTCGATTTCCGGGCGGTTTGTTTCGATGGTCATGCTTCGTCCCTCTCCGGGAGCTGCTCTTTTCCTACCCTACCGCCCGGCCAGGCTTCGGTCAACTGAAATGAGTGCTCGCGACATGTAAGCATGGGGCGCTGCGAATGGCTCCGTGGTCAGGAATGGATCACCGAATTCGTCACGGGCAAGCCAAAAGCCATGCCCCACCCTAATTCACCGCGATCGTTACGCCCGTCTGGCTGGTCCAGCTTCCTACGGTTACCAGCACGGGGACGGACGCGCCGGGGGTCACGCCAGCGGGGACGGTGGCGTTGACTTGCACCAGGCCGGCGACGTAACCGGGCGCTCCGCCCCAATAGTCGACAATGGCGGGGAGGCCGCCGATGGTCACGGTGGTGTTCTGCAGCAGATAAGGCAACGGCGGAGTGGACGGGGTAATCGAGGCGTCAATGCTGGGCGGATTGGTCACGCCGCCGCCAGTCAGGTAGATTTGCACCACGGAGCCGCGGGCCGCGGGGCGGGCCACGCCGTTGATGCTGGAGTCCTGATTCAGAATCGCGCCCGGACCGGAGCCGGAACCGTCGAGCGTATAGATTCCGGGATTGGCGGCCTGGACGTTCAGGATGGTGGCGGCGGAGGTTCCTTGCTGGTAGATCACCGTCATGGTGGTTTTGCCGGAGACTTCGAAGGGCACCACGGCGTTCACCTGCGTGCTCGAGGCATAGATCAGCGGCGCGGCTTTTCCATCGAACAGCACCTGGGCGCCTCCCAGGCTGGTGGTGACGGCGGCGCCGTTCGCGGCGAGCTGCACACTCACGCCGGGGGAGGGTCCGAGACTGCTTCCGAAAAGGGAAACGATTTCGCCCGGCGCCACGGCTCCCGAGGCGCCAAGCGCCGAGACGTAACTGGCCGAGTGATCGACGGCGGCAATCTGCGGGGTGGGCGCGGGGGCTGCCTGCTGGGTGACCGAAAACGTCAGGGTTCCGATATGGATGTAGCCGGTTCGCGCCGCACCCGTGTTGGCGCTCACGGTGTAACCGAGGGGCCCCGGGCCATTGCCGTAGTTGGTGCTGGAGATGGTTATCCAATTCTGGTCGCTATAGGCGCTCCACGAACAGTTGGCGCCCGTGGAGACGGTCAGAATTCCGGCGCCTCCGGCGGCCGCGAAGGACGCGCCGGCCGGGGTAAAGGTCAGGTTACTCGCCGACCCATCCTGGTTGACGGTAAACTGCGGCACCGGGTAAGGATATGCGGTACCGAGAGGCACCTGGGTGCTGGAGCCGGCTTCCACGGTGAGAGATCCGGAGCGGCCGGCAACGCAGGCGTTCGCCGCGACCGAGTAGCCGATGGTTCCGTTCGCGACCCCGCTCGCACCTGAAGTCACGGTAATCCAGTTGGCGTTGCTCCAGGAGTTCCAGATACAGTTGCTCTGGACCGCAAAGCTGGAAGAACCGCCGCCCACGCCGGTTTCGTAAGCTGGGGACGGCAGTGAAAGGGAGCAGGGAGACGCCTGCTGGGTGATGGCGATAGTCGCGACCGTTCCGGCCACCGAGTCCGCGATGGTAACGTTCGCCGTGCGTGCGGAGGGCTGCGTGTTGGCTGTCACGGCGTAGCTTATCGTGAAGCTTGCGGCAGCTTGCCCGCCCGCCTGGCCATTGAAGGTAAGCCAGGCGGAATCCGACGCGTAGGTCCAACTGCAATAGGTGGCGGAGGCGGTTACGGAAATCTGTCCGCTGGCGTTGGTGTAGGAAACGGTGGCAGTCTGCGGCGGATTGACCGTATAGGTGCATTGCGCGCACAGCGGCACGGCCGCGACGAAAGCGAGGAACAGCTTCATTAGTAGTTATGTTAGCCGCATTTGACGCGAGTGGTCGGGTATACCGCGGCGGCCCACAATCGGTCCGCGGGTTACGAACCTGCCCCGCAGAGCGGCATAGCCGCAACCAAACGAGGGCTATCTCAGCGTTCGCGGGGAGCAAGCGCCGGGATGAGTCCCGGCGTGGCAGACTGAGAGTCCGCTCCACGAAAAAAATCAGGCTAATTCAGCAAGCGCCCCTGGCGCAAATACGCCGGGGTATCCAGGTCGTCGAGATCGATGACCGGGTCCGCGTCCGACAGGAGGGCGGGTTCCGGCATGACCGGGTCGGGTTCCATGACCGGCTCGGGTATCCGTACCGGCATGGGGAGAGGCTCCGGCTCGGGCGCGGCAATCACCGGCGGGGCGACGGCTTGGACCACTTGCCTGGGGCTCTCCGCGACGACGGCGCCGTCCGGCTGAAACCCCGTGGCGATGACCGTCACCTTCACCTCATCCGCCATCTTTTCGTCCAGGATGGCGCCAAAGGTGATCTCCACGGCATCGCAATGAGTCGCTTCGCGGATCAGGTTGCAGGCGTCGTCCACATCCTGAAAGCTCATCTGCCTGGAACCGGTGACATTGATCAAAATGCCGCGCGAGCCGGTGATTTGAACACCTTCGAGCAGCGGGCAACTGATGGCCGCGCGGGCCGCTTCCACGGCCGCGTTTTCGCCCCGCCCGGTAGCGGTGCCCATCATGGCGTAACCCATGCCGGCCATCACCGAGCGGATATCGGAGAAATCGCGGTTGATGACGCCGGGGGTATTGATGATGTCGCTGATGCCCTGCACCGCCTGCCGCAGCAGGTCGTCGGCCACCTTGAAGGCCTCGAAAAAGCTGACGCCCTTGGGCACCAGGGCGCGCAGCCGCTCATTGGGAATGGCGATCACGGCGTCCAGCGCGGAGGCGAGCTGGGCCAGGCCACCCTCGGCCAGGCGCATCCGCATGGCGCCTTCGAAGGCGAAAGGTTTGGTGACCACAGCCACGGTGAGCGCGCCCAGTTCCTTGGCGAGGTTGGCGACTACGGGCGCGGCGCCGGTGCCGGTGCCATAGCCCAGACCCGCGGTGACGAATACCATGTCCGCGCCCTGCAGCAACTCGACGATCTGATCGGTGTTCTCGAGCGCCGCCTGGCGGCCGACTTCGGGTTTGGAACCGGCGCCCAGGCCGCGGGTGATTTTGGCGCCCAGTTGCACCTTGTTGGGCACCGAACACGCGGCCAGCGCCTGGTGATCGGTGTCCATGGCATAAAATTCGACGCCGCCCAGGCCTTCGGCCACCATTCGCGCCACCGCATTCGAGCCGGCGCCGCCCACGCCAATCACCTTGATTTGCGTTCCACTGCGCGCTTCCTCTTCGATTTCGTATTTCAAACTGTCCAGGTCCGTGTCCATCAACGCCATAAATCACCTCTTCGGGGCCGGATTGCGGTGTCAGCCCGCCGCTACCGCAACATGCGGCCCAACCAGCCTGTGGCTTCCCGTTGCCCCCGCGTATGGTCCTTCAGTTTGGCCGAATACATGGCCAGCCCGGTGGCGGTACACCACTCGGGATCTTTCATATCGCCGGGCAAGCCTTCCACGCCCAAAGCCAGGCCGAATCGCGCCTGGCATCCCAATTCGCATTCCGCCACATCCGCGATTTCCGGCAGTTTGGCGCCGCCGCCGGCGAGGAACACTCCACCCAACAAGGACTGGTCCATGCCAATCCGCATCAATTCTTTCCGCACCTGTTGGAACAGGTCGACGGCGCGCGACTCCAGAATCAGGTTCACGTTGCGTTTGCGGGTCTCGGCGGGCCCGCGGCCTTCCGGCGCCGGAAGCTCCACCCAGATGTTGTCGGAACAGTCGGTGTAACGCGCCCGGCCGTAGTCGAGCTTCACGGTTTCGGCTTCCACCGGACTCAAGCGGAAGGCCTTGGCCAAATCGGCAGTGAAGGTATCCCCGCCGATCAAGATGCTGGACGCCTGGCACATGGCGTCGCCGCTGTACACGACCAGCTCGGTGGATTCGGCGCCGATATCCATCACGGCGATGCCCTGCCGCCGGTCCTCCGGCACCACCGCCGCATAGCTGGCCGCCATGCCTTCGAAAATGCTCTCTTCCACCATCAGGTGCGCCTGGTTGACGGCGCCCACCAAGGCATTATGCTCCTGAATGGAGGTGGTGACCAGGTGAATGTTCGCCTCCAGGCAGGAAGCCAGCATGTTGCGAGGGTCGCTGTGGCCGGGATGATCGTCGACCACGAAATCCTGGGGCAGGAGCTGCAGCACCATGCAATCTTCGGGCAACTGGCGGCGGCGGGAGCGGGCCACGGCGCGGTCGATGTCCTCGGCTTCCACTTCTCTGACGTAGCCCCAGTTGTGAACACCATGGACGTTGGCGCCGCGCACGGTGGGGCCGCCCAATCCCACCACGGCGTTCTCCACCGACAGGCCGGAGGTCGCTTCGGCTTCGCGCAGCGCCGCCAGCATGCTCCCGGTCACCGCCGCGTGGTCGGCGATGCGCCCCTTCGCCCAGCCGGCGGACTCGGCTTCTCCCGCCCCTACCAGCCTTACGCGGCCGCGATCCACCACCAGCACCGCCATCCTCGTCCTGCGGCTGCCCGGATCGATTCCCACCCCGACGATATGTTGTTTTGCCCCCATGCCTGCGACTTATTCCTTTGCTGTAATGCGGTCATCCAGGCGAAGATCGAACGATTTGGCGTACGGAGCCGCTTGCGTCATCTCGGTGTAATGCTTGGCAAAATTGCGATAGCGCCGGGCATAGCTGCCGTCGCCCATGTGCAGCGATACCGCCCGGTTTCCCATCTGCGCCA
>JBKQVG010000147.1:0-17463 GCA_052325345.1 Bryobacteraceae bacterium | reverse complement strand
CATCGCCGGGTCGGCCTTTTCGCTAAAGCAGTCGCTCAAATCCGACGCCACCGCATCGAACAGGTTGAGCGGCGGCAGGCGCAGCAACTCGAAAATGGTTTTCAGCAAACCGGGAAAGCTGGAATTGGTGTGCGACACGTAGCTGCGCTTGACAGCCGGGCCGGCGACGAGCAGAACAGTCCGATGCGCGTCGATATGGTCGATGCCGTCCTGGGCATCGGCCTCGGTGACGAACACCACCATGTCGCGCCACCAGGGAGTGTGCGAGAGAAATTCGAGAATGCGGCCGAGAGCGTAGTCGTTGTCGGCTATGTAGGAAGCGGTATAAGGATGGGTGGCGGAAGGGTGCGGGTGCGGGGTGAAATCGCCGGGCAGGTACACGTAGAGGAAACGCGGCAGCTCGGCTTTGGGCTTGACGTAGCGGCGCTCGATTTCACCAATGAACTGGGTGGCCCGGTACTGGTCGGAGATTTCCAGATTGAATCCGGGATAATCGCGGGAGGTGTTGCGATACAGAGGTTCCGGCATGGGCATGTCGGTGACGAAGCGGTCGCCGGTGGGCAGCATATCCGGGCCTTCGCGGACGCCGGCCAGTTCGTACCCTTCCCCAAAGTTGAAGAAGCTCACGCCGTGGCGCGCCAGGTGGTCCCAGAGAGTACCGGCTTCGGGCTCGTCCTCGGGCTGGACGGAGGCAGCCATGCCGGCGAACGAGAGCCGCCCGGCGGCCGGCGAGAGACGAAAATCCTTCTGGCCTCCGTAAGCGGCGCCGGCGGAGCTTTCCACCCAGGCGTTGGGATAGGCGCCGGCCAGCCAGTGGTGGCCGTCCACGCTACCTTCGGCATCCGCGTAGAAGTTGTCGCTGAAGGCCCATTGGCGTGCGATGGCGTGTTCGTTAGGGGAGAGATTGGCCTGCTTGATACTGAGGCGCTGGCGGCGGCCGTCGGCTACGCCGCGTTCTCCATACACGGCCACTGCGGCGTCGCCCATGGCCGGCCCGTTACCGGCGCCGCGGATGTCGCCCAGAATTTCATCGTAGGCGTGGCTCTCTTTCACGATCAGTACGACGTAGCCGGCTTGGGGCAGCCGCGGTGGCGGCGCCGGCCGCGGCGTCAGGCCGGCCGCTTCGAGCGCGGTCCGGGTCAGAGCGGGCAGTTCCTCGGCGCTGGGAAGGCGAAACACGGAAAGCGTGCCTTGATAGAGAAAGCTGGGGAGAAGGAAGCGGCCGGCCGCGCCTGGGCGCAGCAATCCCGGGTCCCAGTCCGGCGCGTTGGGTCCCACGCCGTGGCCGCGGGCGTTGGCTACGAATACGGTGTCGCCCAGGATCGCCACGCGGGTGGGAAACCATGCCGCTGGAATATGGCCGAGCAGGCGGCGCTGGCGAACGTCAATCACCGCCACCGCGTTGATTCCCGCCTCGGCCACCAGCAGCCAGCCGGAACCCTCGTGGTATGCCATGCCGATAGGCAAAACGCCGCGCCATGCTTCTAGCCCGGGGATGCGAATGGGAATTTCCGCCTCCACCGCGCGGGTCTCGGGATCGACCACCGAAACGGAATCGTTGGCGGCGTTGGCGACAAATACGCGATCGGTGCCCACGGCGATGCCGGAGGGACTGCTGCCGCCCACAACGTCGCCGCCCACGGGAAGGCCGGTATGGAGAAAAGCCTCGACTTTGGGCGCGGCCGGCTGGGCGACATCGACTATGGCAAGGGAATCCGATGCCTCCGCGTTGGGATCGCCCAGCGCGGCAAGCGCTTGGGCGGAGGGGAAGCCGAATGGCGGGAACGGCACCGGACCGCCCGCCAGTCGATGGTATTCGAAAATCCCAAGATTGGTGACAAACAGGTGACGGCAGTCCGCCGAGAGCGTGAGCGCGAAGGGAAGGCGGCCCACCTTCACCGAGGCAATCGCCTGGCGGCTGCGAATGTCGATGATGGCCACGCGGAAATTCGCCTGGTCGGCGGCGTAGAGGATTCCGCGCCGCGGGTCGATGGCGAGATCGCCGGTGTAGCTATCCTGATATCCCTGGCGGTTGAGATCGACGACCCGGCGGCGCTCATCGGAAGCGTCGAACCAGGCGACGCGGCCTGAGTTGCCTTCGGAGGCGAAGAAAGCGTGGTCGGAGGTGAAGGCCAAACCCATGAATACGCCGCTCCAGCCGGCGCCGTCCGACTCGAGAGCGTCGGGCCGATGGGCCACCAACTGGCGGGCCTGCCAGCGATTGCCGGCGCCGCGCTCGAGGACGGTAAGAGAGTAGCGGACCGGGCCCGAGTTGGCGGTGACGACGGTTCTGCCCGAAGGGCTGACAGCCAGGCCGAAAGCGCCCGGCCCGATCGGGTATTCGTCTCCATACGGCGCCACCACCCGGCCGCCGGGAAGAATCGACGCACCGGCGTGGCGCGCGGCCGGCCGAAGTCCGGCGGGAGCGGAATAGACTTGCCGCAAAATCTGCGCTGGCGGCAAAATCTGCGCCGAGGCCGGGACCAGACCGCAGCAGACCGCGAGCGGCACGTAGCTTGTTCGGACCGGCCGCACCGCCCATTGGCATCGGTGAAACACCCTACTCCATCGCGCCGAGGGAGCGCGAGTTGTGTGTTTGCGTACTGCTGTGGCGAAAAGTGTGAGTATTTTTGGCATCACGACGCGTCTTGATGCTATGTGCGGGGTTGGGTATATTTTATACGATCTTCGGCCCACTGGCTTTCGCCGGCTGCCGACCACCTGGAAGTGCCTCAAAATATTCGGCCAGAAAGGGCTATGGAGCCCCCAGGCTCAAACGCGTAAAATGGAATACAAGGCTGTTGGCATTCATGGGTATCCCTGCCAGGCTTCAAACCTGGCTTGAAGTGATGCATTCTAACGATTTGGTCTCGGAATTGCTCGTGTCGGAGAGTTCTTGCGGGAACGGAGCTCACGGGTTCAGTTAAGAGAAAACAGTTTTCGATAGGAGTTGAACGTATGGCATCCACTGCTGCAGTAGTCGCGCCGGTAAGGGCGCTGGAAGATCCGCTCGCTCATCTGCCGTGTTCCACACTGTTGGAATTTCGCAAGGGACAAACCGTCTACAACCATGATGAGCCCTCGCGTAATCTGTATCTCGTGATGGAGGGGTCGGTAAAAGTATCTCGGATAGCGGACGATGGCCGCCAGGTCGTCGTGGATATCTATCAACCCAACGAATTCTTTGGCGAATCCGCGCTGCTGAGCCTGCCACAGCGGGCCGAGCAAGCCAGTGCCATGGCGGACGCCAAGCTCATGATGTGGACTACCGCGGAGATCGAAGATATCGTGCTCCGCCGTCCGCGGCTGGCGGTGGCGCTTTTGCAGGTGCTGGTGCAGCGAACCATCGATTTTACGCAGCGGATCGAGAGCTTTTCCTGCGACAACATCGCCCGCCGGCTGGCGCGTTCGCTGATCCGTTTCGCCGATCGCTTGGGCAATCGGGACACGGAAGGCGCCATCCAGATGGCCCCGCTTACACATGAGTTGCTGTCGCAATACGTGGGCACATCGCGGGAAATCGTGACCCACTATATGAACCAGTTCCGCAAGCAGGGATATCTGCGCTATTCGCGCAGGGGAATCGTGTTGCATCGCGACGCCTTGCAGTCCTGGCTGGCGGCGGTATAAAAGCCGCGTCGCGGCGCATTTGTTTTTGCCTGTAACGGTTCATCGCGTCCGCCGGGAGCCCACACAATTGCCCCAGCCGGAACCCTCGCAGAGCTAAACTGGTAGAGGTCTTACTTCGCATGCCAGAGTTCTGCACCTGCGGCGCGCAACTGCCACCCGATGCCCTGTTTTGCCATAAGTGCGGCAAACCCCAGCGTGAGATTCCCGGCGTTGCTCCCGCCGAGGAGGTGACGGATCGCATCGAAATCCATCTCCCGCCGCCGGTGTTTCAGGCGGCCACGCCGCCAAGGGTGGATTTCCGCAATCCCGTGGCCGTGCGCATCGCCCTGCTGCTGGCCGTGGGCGCAACAGTTCTCACCGCTTTCCTGCCCTTTCTCAACTGGCTGGCCGCCGGCTTCTTCGCGGTGTGGTTCTATCGCCGCAAAACCGGCGCGCGGATGAACGTCGGCGCCGGTGTCCGCCTGGGCTGGATCACCGGCATTCTGACCTTCGGTCTGGCTTCCGTGGTATTCGCCCTGGAGCAGGTTCCCGCCGCCATCAACGGTCAATTGGCCAACACCATCCGCCAGCAGTTGCACAATCTGCCGATTCAGCAGGATCCCGCCGTCACCCGCCAGGTGAGTGAGCTGCTGGCCAGCAGCTCCGGCATAGTTTTCTTCTTGGTGTTCACCCTGGCAGGCCTGTTTCTGATGATTACCTGCCTCTCCATGGCCGGCGGCGCGCTCGGCGCCAAACTCACCGGCCGGAGCTGATGGGAATCCAGTATGATGGGCGTATGCTCCGTTACCACATTGCCTTTCACCTTCCACGTGCGGCCGGCGAAATGGTGGTCGCGGAGGCTCTGGACTTTCCCGGAGCCGTCACACAGGGCTTCGATTTGGCCGACGCCCGGCTCATGATCGCCAGCGCCATGGAGGACCTGGCCCAATGTCTACTGGAGGAGGGCAAGCCCTTGCCTTCTCCCGACCCAGACGCAGCGGGCGACGCAGACCTGATCGAACTTATTCCGCTTTCCGTACATGTTGGGGCGCCCCGCGCTTGAAGAGGCACGAACTGATCGGTCACCTCGAGAAGCAGGGCTGCCGGCTGGAGCGGGAAGGTGGCCGCCACACGATATATTCCAATCCGGCTAGCGGCGCCAAGGCTCCGGTCCCGCGTCACGCCGGGATCGACAATCGCCTGGCGGCAAAGATCTGCCAGCAGCTTTCCGTCACTCCAATCCGTTGACATCCCTTAGGATTGCCCTACCATGAGATAATGGCCAGCCGAAAAGCGGCGGGGAAGAAACCACCGACGCTTTACGTCAAGAATCCCGAGGCCCGTCGTTTGGCTGAGCAGGTCAGCATCGACCGAGCTAAGGTAGATGTCCTCTGCGCCCGAATCGGCGAGCTACCGGTCGTCGACGCCCGGGCCCCGGAACAGATTCTGGGGTACAACGATCCGGGGACTCAAGACTAATAATATTCGACGCCTATTGCGACCCCCGCCCCAGCGCCGAACGATTGGCGCTTCACCTTCCCGAGCGCCTCGTCCGTCGAGGTGGCCAGGACGAACGTCACACCCAAAGCCTTCAGGGCCGGACGCTCGTGGACGTTGTTGCTCGGCCGGTCATCGGCCCAAAGGACCGTTGCTGTTTCGGCTCGGCGAATCACGGCAGTTGGCGGACAGCCCCAGCCGCTAGCCTCCGCGCAGTTCCGCGATCATCGCGTCCAGAGCGATGCTCTTCTGGATATTGCGGCGGATCAGGCGCGCGATTTCGTCGGTGCGCTCGACGGCCTTCCGCAGCCAGGTGAAGTCGACTTTGGCCGCCAGCGCTTCCAGTTCGCGCCGGATATCGCCGTTACGAACGGCGGCGCCGCCTTCCTCCACCAGCAGCAGGTCCCGCATTAAATCGTAAAGTACTTTCAGATAGAGATCCAGCTTCTCGTTCTTGCTCCGCCCGATGGCTTCGGAAACCGGCAGCCAGGTGGCGAAGGGCGCGGCTCCGGCGGCCACTTTGAGCAGCGCCAGCATGGCCGCGCGGCGTTTGTCGTAAGCTTCCAGGTCGAGCGTCACCGCCGCGCCCGGGCTTCCCGCCGCCAGGGCGGCCCGCCGCTCCGGGTGGTCCAGCCCGCGGCTGCGCACGAAACGCTCCATCTCTTCCCCGCTCAGCGGCGCGAACTGAAACGGCACCGCCCGCGAGCGGATGGTGGGCAGCAGGTCGTAGGCGTTTTCCGCGGTGAGGATCAGAATCAGGTGCTCCGGCGGTTCCTCCAGCGTCTTGAGCAGCGAATTGGCGGCCTGGTCGTTGGCGCGGTCCACGTGATCGATCAGGAACACCCGGCGCTTGCCTTTGTTGGGCAGGAACTGGGAACGCTCCTTGAGCAGCCGCGTTTGCTGGATCGAGATCTGGCGCAGCGGGCCGTCGGGAGCGAAGGTCACGAAATCCGGATGGCTGGAAAACAACAGCGGGTCTTCGTTGCGTTTCTCGGGAGCCAGCTTCTCGCGCGACGCCACGATTTCCAGGTTGTCCGGCAGGCTCAAGTCGTCCAGCTCGATCCGCGCCGGATCGGGCAAAATCCGCTGGCCCAGGCGGCGGGCGAGGGTCGCCTTGCCGACGCCCTCGGCGCCCGAAAAAAGCAGCGTCTGCGCCAGCCGATCGTGCGCCAGCATCTGTTCCAGCGCGCCGGTGACGTGCGCATTTCCGTAAAAGCCTTCAAACATGCGCGCGCACCAGCTCCCAGACCGCCCGTTCGATAGCATCCATGTCCGCGGCGCCATCCACCAGCTTGACCCGCCCCGGCTCTTCGACGGCCAGGCGGTGATACGCCTCGTAGACCGTGCGGTGAAACTCGAGCGACTGCTCATCCATGCGGTCGCTCGAAACCGCCGCGGCGTTGCGCGCGTGCGCCCGCTCCAGGCTGGTGGCCGCGTCGATATCCACCAGCACGGTCAGGTCCGGCTTCAATCCGCGGCAGGCGATGCGGTCGAGCGCCAGCACGTTTTCCGCGCCCAGGCCGCGGCCGTATCCCTGATACACCAGCGAGGAATCCGTGAACCGGTCGGCCAGCACGATCTCGCCCCGCCCGAGCGCCGGCACGATGCACTGCTCCACGTTCTGCGCCCGCGACGCAAAATACAGCAACAATTCGGCGTTGGCGCACAGCTCCTGATTGGCGCTGTCCAGCAGCACGCGGCGGATCTGAATCCCGATGGGCGTGCCGCCCGGCTCGGCCGTCTCCACCACGGTCCGCCCGCAAGCCCGCAGCCGTGCCGCCAAACGCCGCAACTGGGTCGTCTTGCCCGATCCGTCCATGCCTTCGAAAGTGAGGAACAGCCCGCGCTTCGCCATGCGAACATTCATTGTAACGGTGTGGAAGAAGCTTTCAGCTATCAGCGCTCAGCTTTCAGCCGCACCGGCTGCCGATAGCCGATCGCCGACAGCTTTCACGCCACGCCGTTCTTGAAGCGGATGATTTTGGCGGGCGGAGCCTTTTCGATGCCGCGCAGGCAGCGGATCAATTCCGGTTCCTGCACCGGTTTGGGAAGTACGAACCGGCCCTCGCCCTCGAAATCGGCCGCCAGTTCCGGATCGTAGCGATCCGAAAGCAGCACGAAAACGCCGACACGCGACTGCAGACGCTCCGACAGTTCCACCCAATTCAGACCGCTGGCATGCACCGAGCACAGGACCACATCGAAGCGCACGCGCTGCGCCAGGTCGAGCCCGATATCGGCGTCTTGCGCCGGCACCACCCGGTAGCCGCGCGCCGCCAGCAGCCCCAAAAGATGGCGCAACGCCCCCTCGTCGGGCTCGATCGCCAATGCCGTAAGCCGCCGCGTCGCATCGGGGTGCGGCGTGGCCGGCAGAACGGTTGTCTGGGCGCGATCCTTGGCGAGCGGCAGCTCGATTTCGAAGCGCGGATCTTCGTTCAGCCGTTCGATCAGGCGGACTTCGCCGCCGTGCCCCGCAATCACGCTGCGGGTGACACCCAACACGGAGGCGGTCTCCTCGGCATCGCGCGTTTCCCGCCCGGCGGAAAAAACGATCTCCACCAGAAGACGCCGCGCCAGCACGCTGGTGCGAACCGTCAGCACCTTGGCGGGAGCATCGGCCAGGGATTGTTCCACGTGCACCAACAGGTTCAGAAAAACCTGCTCCAGTTGACCCTGCGAGCCGAGCACGTTCAGCGGCTCGCGCGAAGTCAGGTCCCGTACCCGGATTCCGGAAGCCTTCCAGTCGCCCTCGCGAAAATCGATCAGGCCGCGCAGCAGGTTGGAGATGGGCACCAGGCGGGCCTCCCCCGCATCCTGAGAGGCGAACGACACCAGGCGCGCCACCATGGAAGAAGCTTTGCGGGCTTCGTTGGCAATCGCCGAAACGTCGCGTTCGAGACTTCCGCCGCGAGCGGTTTCGAGCGCCGCGTCGGCCAGTTCGCCGATGGAGGAGAGCGGCGTTTCCAGGTCGTTGACGATACCGGTAATCAGGCGGCCAACGGCAGCCAGTTTCTCTGTCCGGAAAAGTTGCTCCTGCACCGAACGCCGGCTGAGCAAGCGCAGCGCGACCGCGATCTGGTTGCCCAGGTGCTGCGCCAACGCCTGTTCATCCGCCGAGAAATCGCGCGGCCGGTCGTCTTGATCCAGTTCCAACACGCCGACCACTTCTTTCTGCGCCAGCATGGGAACGAACAGCAGCGATTTCGGCGTGGCAACGCCCGCCGGAGCCGACACCGGAAAAGGGCTCCGGTCGATGTCGGGGATGGCCAGCAGCGTGCGATAGTGAAAACAAGCAACCGCTCCGGCGGGCGGTCCGTTGGGCGGCGTGGAAAGCGAAATGGTCACCGCCTCCCCGGTTTCGCCTGAAACCGCGTCCAGAGTTTTCGATCCCCGGTTGTACAAATAAGGACGCACCCGGGTCACGTGCAGAATCGAGGGCAACGCGTCCTCGATGCGTTTGAATATGGCTTCCGCCGATGGCGCGCCCAGAACCTCCTCGCCCAGTTGGTAGATCTTGCGGAGCCTCTCCCGCTGAACCCGCAAGCGACCCTCCCGCCGCCACAGGAACAAACTCACCAGCGCCATCAAAGCCAGGAATCCCAGAACGAAGGCCGGCGATATCCCGTTCACGCTCCCCTTTTCGGTCAGCAGCGAAGACGATGCGACCATCACCTGGTAACCGCGGTTATACGGGGGATGCGTGCAATACTCGAAACCGACGCCGGTGACTTCGATCTGGTCGCCCAGCCGAATCGGGCCAAATCCGCCGCTAGATCCGTCCGGGCCGCTGGGCATAAAAACGTTCAGTGTGCCGCCGGGTTGCTCCAAAATCAGGAAATCTCCGGAAGCCACCGAGGCAGTATGACGAATCCGGCCCGAAACGCGCACCAGGCGGCCCAGATACGCGGCCCCCGGTATCGAGGACACCAGGGTGGCCCGAGGCGGCGCTTGCCGCGCCAGCAGAGTGATTCGGTCGGGCGCCAGAACCACCATGCCATCCACCATCGACACCACACCATGGGCTTCGATTTGGTCGCCCGGCTGGTACGCTTCCAGGCGCTGCTGGTCGTCGCCGAACGCCTGCAGCGCGGCCCCGCCGGTGGCATCTTCGATGGTGAGAATGGTATAGCTACGGAAGCGAAACGCGCGCGAGTTTACGGTTCCCCGGATGGCCGCGCGCTGCCCCGCGTACTCGGCTCCCAGGTCCGGAAGCTTTCGTTCATTGACCTGGCGCAACGAAAGGACTAGGTCTTCCGGCGCACGGTTGTCCGTTTCTGCGCCCGGCACGCTGTGCGCCGCCAAGAGCGTCAGAAATATCCCCGAAGTTACGCGACGGCAGCCTGGGCGTCCAACCATGTAACTAACTCGACGTCTAAGAAATTATCGGCACAAATGGAGGCATTCGGCAAGTTAGTATGGGTAGTTAATATGCCGGCCACCCTCATCTCCGCCGCCAGCGCGGCGCCTAATCCCGAGTAAGAATCCTCGAATACGATACAATTGCGGGAAATCGCTCCCAAATGGGACGCGGCCAGAAGATAGATTTCCGGATCGGGTTTGGGTTTCGATACCCGGCTGCCGTCTACCACCACGGAAAAGTAAGGGCGAAGACCGGACTCGGCCAGAATGAAGTCGACGTTTTCGGGCTCGGCATTGGTGGCCAAAGCCTTTGGTATGCCGCGGTAGCGCCGCAAAAATTCACGAATGCCGGGAACCAGCATCTGCTCCACTCGACCGCGGGCCAACCGCCGGAACAGCGCTTCCTTCTCCGCGCCGCGACGGCTCACCTCCGCGGCGGTCAGACCGTCGCCGAAAAAGTCGCGCACAATCTGGTCGTTCCGCTTGCCGTACATCCGTTGCTGCATTTCTTCCGTGGTGGCCAACCCGTAGCGCCGGTTGTATTCCTCCCAGGCATCGCGGTGGAGCCGGTTGGAATCCACGATCACGCCGTCCATGTCGAAAATCAATGCCAGCCCGGGGGCCAGTGCGCGGCCGGTCATTGTCAGGACTCCCCGGACCCGGCCTCCAGGCTGGCGGCAAGCCATTCCAGATAATTCGGCGATCCGGCAACCACCGGCAACGCCAGCACCTCGGGTACCTGATAGGAATGGGCGGACTCGATTTCCCGGCGTAGCGCGTCGAATTGTTCGCGCGACGTCTTGATCAGCAGCAAACATTCTTCGGAGGCTTCGATGGCTCCTTGCCACCGGTAATAACTGCGGGCCGCGTCCAGGACCGTCACGCACGCCGCCAGCCTCCGTTCCACCAGCCGCCGGGCCAGACTGCCCGCCTGCTCCTGGTTTGGACAAGCACAAAGAACCACGATTGCATTAGTCATTTAGAAAAAATATTGCGGAGCAACGAGGGTCAGCAATGTTACTATTATCTTCCGGGCAGTCGTGGGATGAAAGTACCATTCGGCAGGATCGCGTACGTAGTCGTGTTTTTTGTGGTCGCCGGATATGCCGTGGAGACCCTCCGCGGCCCCAGGGGCGTTCACGCGCTCATGGAGAAGCAAGACCAGATTCAAAAGCTGGAGCAGCACAACGCCGCCCTCGCCAAGCAGGTCGAACGCATGCGCGAGCGCATCAAGCGCATGGATGATAGCCCGGCCCAGCAGGAGCTCGAAATCCGCGACCGCCTGAAACTGGTCCGCCCCGGAGAAAAAGTTTTCATCACCGGGGATCCCTCCAAGCCCGATGCCCCGCGGTAAACCGCGGGAGTCGTGAAAGGAACACGGATAAAGAAATTCAAGAATTTATCCGCGTCCATCCCCGGCTCGAATGCAAGCCCTTGGCGGCGCTACAATCAAGTAAAAGTATGGGTAAGCGCATCATGCTGGCGGTGGCCGGAGCGGGCGCCGGATCGCTGGCCGGGCTGTTGTTCTCCTTCCTGGGCGCCGGCAACGCGGCGCTGATCGCCTGCGCGGCGATCGGCGCGATCCTGCCTCTGGTGGTTCTGGGATCTCCTGGCCGCTGATTTCTCTTGGCTTTCCACCCCCACCCGATATAAGCTAAGACCTCGCTGGCGCGAATTTGCGGAAAGGTGCCGCCCTACCGAACGACGACGAGGTGAACATGATCTTTTGCGCGAAATGCGGCGCGTCCATGAATGAAGGAACGCCCTTCTGTCCATCCTGCGGCTCCCCGCAGACTCCGGTCGCAATGCCGGCACAGCCGGCTGGCTGGCCGCAAACGGCGCCGCCCGGTGCGCGGCCGCCCACGGTGTTCGACGCCGGCTATGCCACCTGGGCCACGCGGGTGGGAGGCGCACTGGTCGACATGCTGCTGGTCGGCGTGGGCATGGCGGTTCTCTACCTGGTGGGCGGGGCCGTGCTGGCGGGACTAGCCAGCCTGGGAGGGCACGGCGCCGGCGCGGGCATCTGCTGCATGGTATTGCTTCTTTTCCCGATCGCCACTTTTCTGGTCGGCTTCTACAACACCGTCTACCTGGTCGCCCAACGCGGCTTTTCCATCGGCCAGGGCGTGGTCAAAGTCAAGGTTGTCGATTCTTACGGTAACCTGTTAACGCTGGGCACGGCCTTTGTTCGCCTGTTAGTCAGGGTGGGATTGAGCCTGGTTCCGTTCCTCCCGCTGCTGGACCTGCTGTGGCCGCTTTGGGACGAACGCAGGCAGACCCTGCACGATAAGGCCGTGAGCTGTTACGTGGTCAACAACCCGTCGGGAATGTAACCGATGCCCGCGGATCCGAGCTCGACCGTTCCCCCCGCGCTCGGTTCCGGCCCCGTCGAGGCCCGTGCCCGGGTGTTGTCCGCCAAGACCGTGGTGGGAGCGCTAATCGCCGCCGATCTGCTGATCGGGCGCGGCCTGGTTTCCGGCGATGAAAATGGAGTGGCGCTGGCCGGCCGCCCGCTCGACTGGGTTTGCGCTTTTCGCCGCCAGACCGGGCTTCCCTGCCCCACCTGCGGCATGACCCGCTCGGTGGTGCTGGCCTTGCACGGAGAATGGTGGCGTGCCTGGCGCCTGTCCCCCGGCGGAGTGGCCCTGGTGGCGGGTCTGGTGGCCGCTGCGACGGCGCTGCTGGGCTTGGGCGCGATCGAGTGGTTGGGGAAGGCGCACCCCCGCCGCGCCGAAATTTTCCTACGGCGCGCGGCGTTGATATATGCTGGAGGCGCGATCGCGGTTTGGCTGGGCGGTTGGATGGCGCAACTGGCGGCGGCATGGCCCGGCCATTGAAATCGGTACCGGATTTTCTCGAAAGCCCTTGCCAGCACGGGGCTTTCCACGCTAAAGTTCTGACAATAAGGAGATTTCATGGCATTTTGTGCGAGTTGTGGCGCTCCGATGGAAGGCCGGTTCTGCGCTAAGTGTGGCGCCAGTGCGGGGGCCGCTGCGCCTCCGCCTCCAGGCCCATCCGCTCCGCCGCCCCCGGGAGCTTATGCGCCCCCCCCGGCGCCGGGCTATGTTCCCCCCGCGGGCTACGCGCCTCCCGCGGCCGCTGCCCCAGGTCTGACCGAGAACGCGGCTGCCGCGCTTTGTTACCTGCTCGGCGTCATTACCGGGGTCGTTTTCCTCGTGCTGGCTCCCTACAACCAGAACAAGACGATCCGGTTTCATGCCTTTCAGTCCATCTTTTTGTGGGTCGCCAGCGTCGTCGTCTGGGTCGCTTGGTCGATCGTCAGCGGGATCATCCTTGCCGCCACCGGTTTCGGCTTCGGCTTCAGCTTTCTGCACCTGATTTCGTTGGTGATCAACCTGGCGATCTTCCTGTTCTGGGTCTTCATGATTGTGTCGGCTTATCAGGGGAAGAAGATTGTGCTGCCGGTGATCGGGCAACTGGCGGAAAAGCAGGCGTAGAGCGGCCACAGGTGTGAAGAAATCGCCCGGCAACAAGTGGCCGCCGCAGAGCGTCTTATGCTCTAGTGAAGTGCGTTTTAGCGGCAACTCTCTTGGCGTGCGGGGTTTGGGCCCAGGCCCCGCGTATCAGCGATATCAACCTCTACGGCCTTCGTAAAGTCTCTCCGGACAAAGTACTGGCGGCTGCCGGGCTGGTTCCCGGCGGCCGGTTGCCCGCCTCCAAAGGCAACGCCGAAGATGCCATCGAAAAGCTCTCGGGCGTGGTGATGGCTCGAATCGAGGCGGTTTGCTGCGACGGTGCCACGGCGCAGGTGTTTGTCGGTATCGAGGAAAAGGGCGCGCCCCATCCTTCCATGCGGTCGCTGCCGGACGGCGACGCGCACCTGCCGCAGGAAATCGTCGACACCTACCACGGATACCTGCTGGCGGTCGCTAAGGCGGCGGCCCGCGGCGAAGCGGCTGAAGACCTGACCGCCGGTCATCCCCTGATGGCCGACCCGGATGTGCGCAAGCTGCAGGACCGCTTCCTGGATTTCGCCGGCCAGCACACTTCGTGGCTGCGCGACGTGCTGCGCAGCGACGCTTCGGGCGAGGATCGGGCCATCGCGGCAACCGTGATCGGCTACGCACCGGACAAGAAAGAGATTCTGAACGATCTGCAGTTCGCTCTGCAAGACCCGGACGATTCGGTGCGCGTGAACGCCATGCACGCCCTGGCGGCGGTGGGCGTTTACGGGCAGAAGCATCCCGATCGCAACCTGCGCGTTTCGCCCACCTGGCTGGTCGAGCTGCTGCATTCGATCGTGCTTTCCGACCGGCTGGAATCCACCAAAGCGCTGCTGATTCTCACCGATTCCAGCGACGACGCCACCCTCGGCCTGATTCGCGACCGCGCCCTGGCGGACCTGGTCGAAATGGCGCGCTGGAAGACCCTGCGCTACGCCCTGCCGCCCTTTCTGCTGGTGGGGCGCGTGGCCGGTTTGCAGGATGCCGAAACCGAGCGACTGTGGGAGAAAGGCGACCGCGAAGCGGTGTTCGCGCGCGCCGGGGCGCCAACCCGGCGAAAGCCATAGCCGTCCCCTGCCGGCCGCGCCGGCGCGTACCACTCGCCGACCGCCGCCACCTTCAGGCCGCCGCGCTGGCGGTGCGGTCCACCAGGCGCGGACCGGGCCGGCCACACGGACAGGGCGTCTCTTCCAGGCATGCATTGGGAATCCTCACCCCGGCTCGGGCAACCGAGGAATCCAGGTGGAATCCGTCCAGCGCTTCGCACTCGTAGCCGGCCAGGCGACCGGCCGGATCGAGGAGCAGGCGGTAGATCGGAACCTGAAACCATGCCCACAGCGCGGCGCGATCCGCGCTGTGCAAGGGCGGTTCGTCGAGGCCGCACAACACGCAAACCGATCGGGACACGCGCGTGCCGCGAACCGCCGCCCGATGTAAGTCATCGAGCCGGCCCGCGAGAACAGCGCAACGCGAGATTCTCGGGCCGGCGAAAGTGACCGCTAGCGCGGGAAACAGCGGGTGGCGGAGACGGTACCGAAATAGCCACTTCATGCCTACGGATACAGTGGCGCCCGGAGCGGAAAAATCTCCCCGAAACTTCCGTAGGACAGACCTCCCGGTCTGGCGCGATCGTCGACAGGCTCAAAAAAAAGCCTGGCGGCTTGTCCAAGGCCGCCAGGAATTCGAAAGGATCTGCCCGGCCGGACCCCGCTGCTACCGGGCTTCCGCCGGGCCGTTATGCCAGAACAAACGGAGAAAACCATCTCCAACCGCCACGGTAACATCCCGCCCCGGCGGCGCCGCATGCCGTTTCCACTAAGTGATTACAGAGCAAGGGAAACAATTTTCAAAAGTTATACTGTGACTGATAAAAGTTTCGTCAGTTTCGCGGCCCGGAAATGCCGGGGAGGAGGCCAAGAAGCTCGAGGCCGCGAAAGTGATGAAACCGCTCGGTGAACGAAACCGCGGGACGCGTGGCGGCTGCGGGCTGGAGGTGGTGGTTTGGCGAGGCGATTGCCTTATGGGTATTGAGGGCGCCCCACAATCGGTCCGCAGGTTACCAACTTGCCCTACAGAGGATCGTTGCGGCAGGGAAACCTTGGCCCTAGTGAAATGCTGGGGTAACATCAGGAGTTCGGAGACGCGACGCGGCGCGCAAGAGCGTGCGCCACGGTGGCAACTCCGTTCAACTGAGCTGTTTATAGCCCGACGGAATCTGAAAGGTCGCGGGATGCGGCTCGGCGGTCTGGGCGGTCTTGCACACCGAGGTCTGCGTGCCGAAACTGCCGCTGATTTTGGTCAGCACGGGAAGCTGGGTTTTGGCGCAGGTCCAGATCTCCGCCACCACGGGCATCTGAGGGGCGCCAGGCACCTGCGGCGCACCCGGTGCGGACGGCGGCTTGGGCATCGCGGGCGGTTGGATGATGAATCGCTTTCCCACGGCCTGAATCCCCTGGATGAAGCCGGTGCCCAATTCCTGCACGTTCATGGGCGGCGTCTGCCCCGGCGGCTTAGGAATGGCCATCCCAGGCATACCGGGTGCCGGCGGCATGGCGCCTTGCGGTATGGGAAGCGTGTGGGCCACCATTTTCGCGTGATCGAGCACGATCGCCTTCATGGCGCCGGGATGGATGATGACGGAGATGTTCCCCATGTCGACGCGCATCTTGCCATCAAGGGAACGCGTCATGGCGGAAGCCGATGGAGCCTGCGGCTTGCCGGCGCCGGGTGCCTGGAAGGAATTGAGGCACTGCGCGCAAGCCGGCGGCAGCGGAGCGGTGGGCATCTGCGCCATAGCAAACACAGAGTACCACTTTTGGAGCGTGGGATATCCCGGAAATCGGGCGGGGGTACCGGCTGGTAACATCGGCCGCGGCCCGCTCTACGCCGCTTTAGGCGGCTGGGCCCGGCTCCGGGCTCGAGCCGTATTCTTTCAGCTTATTGTGCAATGTTTTCAAGCTGATACCGAGGATTTCGGCAGCCCGAGTCTTATTGTTGCGGGTGAATTCCAGGGTGCGCAGAATGAGCCCGCGCTCGGCTTCTTCCACGGTGGTGCCGATCTGAAAACGAACTCCGCCGGACTCCGGCGCGGCGGCCGCTCCGGCCACGGCGCCGGCCGTACCGCCAGCCGCGGCGGCGGACGTCCGGTTTTGCAGAAACGCCGGCAGGTGCTGCATTTCGATGGCGCCTTCTCCGGCCAGAATCACGGCCCGCTCGAGCACATTGCGCAACTCGCGGACGTTGCCGGGCCAGTTATGCCGCTCCAATACTTCGAGCACCGCCGGAGAGATCTCGGATACGCGGCATTCGTGCTTGCGGTTCAGATCGGCCAGGAGGGCTTCGGCGAGCGGCTGGATGTCCTGCCTGCGCTCGCGCAGCGGGGGTAGATGCACTTGGAAAACGTTGAGGCTGTAAAAGAGATCCTCGCGCAAATGGCCGCCGCGGACGGCCTCTTCGGGCACCTTGTTGGTGGCCGCCACCACGCGCACATCCACTTCGAATTCGTGCTTGCCGCCCAGGCGCCGCAGTTTCGAGTCTTCCAAAATACGCAGCAGCTTGGCCTGCGTGCCCAGGGGCATTTCACCGATCTCATCCAGCAGCAGGGTGCCGTTTTGGGCCACTTCGAAGCAGCCCGCGCGGCGCTCGCTGGCCCCCGTGAACGAGCCCTTCTCGTGGCCAAACAGCTCGCTTTCGATGAGCGATTCGGGAAGCGCCGCGCAGTTGATGGCGACAAACGGGCCGTGGCGGCGCGGGCTAAGCGCGTGCAGGGTACGCGCCACCACCTCTTTGCCTGTACCGCTTTCGCCGGTAACCAGGACGCAGGCTTTGCTGGGACCGGCCTGCTGCAGCAGGGCGAAAATCTCCTGCATGCGCGGCGAAGCTCCCACCAATTGCCCCAGCGAGCCCTTATAGCTGAGCTGCCGTTCCAGGTTGCGCTTTTCCTCCCGCAGACCGGCATGGGCGGCGGCGCGGCGCAGCAGCACTTCCAGCGTGGCCGGCTGAATGGGCTTTTCCAGAAACCAATAAGCGCCCAGCTCGTGTACGGTTTTGACGGCGGTTTCAATATTGCCGTAGGCCGTAAGTACGATGGCGGGCGGCATCTCACCGGATTCCCGCAGCCGCGACAGAAACCCGAAGCCGTCGAGACCGGGCATGTTCAGGTCGGTAAGGATGACATCGGCCGGGAAATCCGCCAACTTAGCGAGAGCCTCATTGCCTTCGGCGGCGGTTTCCGGCTGCATGCCCCAGGCGGACACCATGGCGGAGAGGCCGCTTCGCTGGCTGCTTTCGTCGTCCACGATAAGAACTCTGATCGAATGGCTCAAGGACAAAACCTTACTGGAGACAAGCTTCCATCCTCATTGTACGCTGGTTAGCCGCATGGCCCCCGGTGCTTGGGAAAGCTGGCTAAGCGCGTGCTAGGATGAAAATGGAAACTCCCGCGAGATGGCGTTGCGCGCACTCATCGGCCTGGCGAGACGGCGGCTGTTTTGGAATGGATTACTGGCCGAGGGCGTGCGCGCGGCCAGCATCG
>JBKQVG010000146.1:0-16344 GCA_052325345.1 Bryobacteraceae bacterium | reverse complement strand
CCCCGCGCGCGGCTTCGGCCAACTCTTCCCGCAGCAGCAGGATCTCCCAACTGGTCACCAGCGGCGGAAGTTGGCGCAGTTCCACCAGCACGCGTTCCACCGCCGCCGGATCGGGGTAATCCGGCTGCTGCAGCGTTTCCCGCGCACGCCAGGAGCGCGGTGTCCATTCGGAAGTCTGCGGAAGGCTCGAAATCGCCATGCAAGTTTTACGGTAACACGCGCGTTCCCGTGACCGAACCGCCACCAAAGGAAGAGGAAAAACATGGCCACAGAGGAACACAGATGAAAACAGATAAAAAAACCAAGGGATTCATCTGTGTTTATCTGTGTTCATCTGTGGCTAACATTTTGGCTTTTCTTCCTGCGGGACTCACCGTTCCAAGATCTTTTCCACCGCTTTGGCCAGCGCGCGGAACTCCTCGTGGGCCGGCGAGTCCGGCGCGTACTCCGCCACGGTCAACCCGCGCGCCACCGCTTCCGCCAACACCACGCGCTGGCAGATCGGCGGCAAAACCTTCTTGCCCATGTCCTGCAACGACGACGCCAGCGTCCGCCCCAAAATCGTGCTCATGACGACTCTGGAAGGCACGAAACGCACCCGCGGCTTCTTCGATCGCCGTTCCGCCCGCGCTTTCAGCGCCAGCCCCAGCGCGTCCTTCAGCGCAAACAGGTCGAGCGGCGAGGGGCCGCAGGGCAGCAGCACCAGGTCGGCCGCCAGCGCCGCCTGGTATGCGATCTCAGGCTGTCCCGGCGGTGTATCGATCAGCACCACGTCGGCTTCCTTGGCCGCCCATCGCGCCCGCCCCCGCAGGTCGTCGCTGGGCGCCACTTTTTCCACCGCGCGCGAGAGCAGCCCCTGGCCCTCGGCGGCCCACGCCATCATGCTGTGTTGCGGATCGGCGTCCAAAACCAATACGCTTCGGCCCCTGGCGGCGAATTCGCCCGCCAAGTTGCCCGCCACGGTGGATTTCCCCACCCCGCCCTTCCGCCCGGCCACGGCAATAATCGCCATAAACAGTACTATAGGCGATTTTCACGGCGGCGTTGCTCGCCCCGAGCGCCGCTATCCTTCTCCGCTCACGCGTACAGCCACCCCGGATAGCGTTCCTTCACCGGCCCGGTCTTGCGGCCCACCGCGTAGATACCGTCGCCGCGCAGTCCGGTCTCCAGCCGATAGCGATCCAGCATGTGTTTCACCCAGGCGAACTCGGGATGGGGCTCATCCCGGAACTCTCCGGTTTCGAGCAGCGCGACTTCGAATCCGGAGTTCTCCAAAAGCTGGTGGATTTCCCGCGGCGCATATTCCCGATTGTGCCTCGCCTCCACTTCGCCCGACTCCGCCGGCTTGATGTAGGACGCGAAAAAGCCCGGGTGGTAGCCTTGCAGGATCGCCGAAACCGCCCGCCACGATACCGCGTTGGGCGTGGTCAGCACCAGGCGCCCGCCCGCCCGGAGTACGCGGTTGATCTCGCCCATCATGTGCATGGGATCTTCGAACAAGTGCTCGATCAGCTCACAGCACAACACCGTGGTGAAGTATCCATCGGCGTAAGGAAAGGGGTCCTTCTCGGCATCGAACAACTCGATGTCGCACGAAAACGCCTCGCCGCTCTCCGAGGCGACTTCGCGATGTTCCGTCCGTCCCGCTTCGCCGTAGTAGCAGCCGCGCACCTCGCCATATCCCAGGCGGGTGCGCAGCGCGGGCGTCATCTGAAGATAGGCGCCCATCTCCAGAATGCGATCCTCGGGGCCGCCTTTGGGTGTGATCGCCAGGGTCTTTTCGAGGCGCGTCCGGTGGTTCTCCAGGTAGTGCCGCGACTCGCGATTCTGCGCCCAGGAAGAGAGGTACCCGCTCGTCTCTGCCGCCGCTTGCGGTTCTGGAACCGGCGCCGGCGCGGCCGCGGGCTCGGGAACATCGGCGGCCTTCGCGCCTTCCGGCCATTCCCTGCCCTGCCATAGGGCTTCCAGAAATGCGGCATAACGGCGCGCCACCGAATCCCAATTGCACTCCGCGGCGACGTATTTCTTCGCCTGCTCACCCAGCGCGCGAGCCGTTTCCGGACGCGACACCAGCAGGTTCAGGTACTCGAAGATCAGGTCCTCCTCGCCCGGCCCCGGCGGCACTTTGAGGCAAACATCTTCCGGGAATTCGGCGAATGCGCCTATATCGGACACCAATACCGCCTTCCCCAAGCCCAGCGCGCGCAACAGCGTTCCGGAGCTCTCGCCCACCGTGGGATAACGAAGATTGAGGACGATGTCGCAGGCCGCCAGGTATCCCACGAACTCGTCGATGGGAGCGAAGCCCAACACCCGCGCGTGAGCGGAGAGATCGAGAGAGCGGATCAGGCTCGCGACCGGAAGTTCGGGATGCGGCTCGCCCACCAGGATCATCTTCGCCTCCGGCGCGAGGCGCGTGAGGCGTCGAAAGGCGCGCAGCGATTCGGCGATCCGTTTGTAGGGCTTGAGAAAGCCGAAAATGCCGATGAGCGGGGTGGTTTCGTCCAGCCCCAGGCGGTCGCGAAATGCATTTCGGTCCGCCGCGGGAATCCACGCGCCATGGGGAATGATCCCGACCGGCCCGCTGAAGCCTGCTTGCCGCACCTGCTCCCGCATGAAGCGGCTATGGACAACCACGCCGCGGGCGCGCTCGAGCAGACGGCGGGTCATGGCGAGCCCTTCGTAATCCGGCCCGGCCTCGAGCGCCCTCACCCGCAGCGCGAATTCGCGCGCCGACGAGCCGCCGTTGTATTCGCACTCGCGCAGGTAACCTTCCCAATCGTTGCGCTTGATGGTGAGCGAGGCGATCAAATGGTGCAGGTTGGCTTCGTGCATCACCACCACGCCCGGATCGGCCAGCGCGGTTTCGTAAACGAAGTCGTGATGCTCGTTGTTGCCGATCTGGTAAAGCGCCATATCGAAGCTGGCCGGGTCATAGGCTTGGCCGGACCGCGAGAACACCTCGACCTGCGCCAGGGGAGCGAGCGACCGCACCAGCGCCTCGGAATAATCCGCAATCCCGGACCGCGCCGGCGGCATGGGAGAGAAAAAAGCTATACGCATGGTGGCGGTCCCATTGTGGGACAGACCATCGTTTTCCGTGGTCTGCCCTCTACCCGGCACCGCGCCCGGGACGCCGATCCTCGCGGCGCGCCGCTAGGGACATCGAACAAGATTATAGGTTGGCAGACCACAAAAAACGATGGTCTGCCCCACGGAGCGGCAGAAAGGCGCTCCGCATCGAGCGCGGCGAGCGGCCTGAGGCCCCGTAGCCGATTGACAATCGGCCGCGGGCTGCCAGCCTGCCTCACAAAAATCCTCGCGGGCGCAAAAGAAATGGAGACGCCGCAATATGCTGCGATGGCCCGATCCAAGCCTGGAAACCCCACTACGGCGCCAGCTCCAGCGATAAGGTTCCCAACTTGGCGGGAATGCGGATGGCCAGCGGCGTGCGCGCGGCGTCGCGCGCGAAGAACACCTCAACCGTGGTATCCGATTTGGGCCCCTTCACCGAAACCGTCACGTGATCGGTCACCTCCGGCTTGTTCCCCACCTTTAGCGTCTCCTCGCCCACGTACGTCAGGTGTACGGTATAGGCGGAGCCGAAGTAAACCTGCTGCGCCGGCGGCACGCGGCCCTGGCCTAGTTCGGCGCGAACGTAATAAACATACGCTACTGCGTCGCGCGCGCAGGACAGGATACTGAAGCTCGTTTCCCCGCCGCCGACCGGGAACAAGGTCACGCGTTTTGCCGAACCGGCAGCCTGGTCGAAGGTGATCCGCTCCGTGTCCGGCGTGCCGCGGTGGACCATGGTGCGCGTCAATTCCTGCGAGCACAGCCCGCTATCGGAGGTGGCATGATAGCTGTCGTTCAAAGTGAAGCCCGGCAGAGCGGCATTCACGGACACCGTGAACACCCAGCCTTTGCCCGCGCGGTGCGCGGTCATGGCGGCTTCTCCCAGGCTCAGCCCGCTCTGCCAGTTGATGCCGTAACGCAGGGCTTCGTCCTGGAACGGAAAGCCGCTCTGCGCCGCGGCCGTCCCCGCCAGAACCAGCAAGGCGGCCAGGAAAGCGCCGCGGCTCCCGGCGGCGCTTGAGGATGGATGGTTTTCAGATTTCATCGGCGTGCGACGGTGGCGGCGCGCACCTCCCGCGGCTGCGACAGCCCTCGGCCCGCCACCTCACGGAATACATCCAGGGTAAGATCGGCGGTTCTCTGCCAACTGAAGTGCGCCGCCCGCTGAGCTCCCAGGCGCTCCATCCGGCTGCGCAAGCCAGCATCCAGCAGCAGGTCGGCCATGGCGCGAATCATCTCGCCGGTGGAGTACGGGTCGAACAGGATGGCGGCGCCATCCACCACTTCCGGCAGCGCCGTGACGTTGGAACACGCTACCGCGCGGCCGCAGGCCATGGCCTCCAGCGCGGGCAAGCCGAAGCCTTCGTAAAACGACGGAAACACGAACAGGTCGCAGGCGTTATAGAGGTGCTGCAATTCACCGTCGCTGACGAAGCCCGTGAATTGAATGCGGTCCGCTACCTCCGATTCCCGCGCGGCATCGCGGATCCGATTGGCGAACCAGGTTTCCTTCCCCGCCAGCACCAGGTTGTGCCGAAGCTGAGGATGGGCGCGCACCAGGCGGGCGAAGGCGCGGATGAGGCCGATGTGGTTCTTGCGCGGCTGCAAATCTCCCACCGCCAGCACGAACGGCGCGGAAATAGCGAACCGCCTGGCTACGTGCGGGGCTGCCGCCTCTCGCGGCAGGGGCCGGAACGCCGGGCCCGCCGCGTTGGGCACTACCACCACCTTGTCCTCGTCCAGGTCGCCGTAAACTTTCAAAATCGACCGCCGCGAGAATTCCGTTCCAGTCAGAATCCGGGCCGCGCGTTCCACCGTTCGCCGCACCGTAAACTGCAACTGCCAGGCCCGCTCGTGGGGGAAATATTCCGGGTGCTCCAGGAAGCTCACGTCATGCACGCTGACCACTACCGGCACATTGCAGCCCAACGGAGCCGTGTACTGCACGTGAAGAAGATCCGGACGATCGGCCCGCACCCGCCGCGCCAGGTCGAAGCCCAAACGCAGAAAGGGATTGGCGGCAACCCGCCGCGTCAGCACCGAGGCCGGCAACGAACCGTCCGCCTCGGCGTCCGATGTGTAGGCGATGAACTCGCAACCCCGTCGTCCCGAGGCCAACGCGTTCAAAAGACTTCGGACGTAAACCTCATTTCCGGTGAGGTGCCGGCCGATGGCGTGGGCATCAACGGCAACGCGCATTATCGGTACCAGTATAGCGAAGCGCAAAGTCCCAGTACTGTGTCAGAAATCCAAATACCGCCACGACGCCTCCCAGTGAAACTCCTTTTCCAGCAAGGATCTGCCGGCCTCACCCAAAGCCAAGCGTTCTTCTGTGCAACCCAACAGCCAGGAAACACTCTCGGCAAAAGCGCGGGGAGAATCGGCCAGGCGAATGTTCTTTCCATCACAAACCGGCAAGCCTTCGGCCCCCAACGTGGTGGAAACCACCGGCAACGCCGCCGCCCAAGCTTCCAGAATCTTGAGGCGCGTGCCGCTGCCGGCCACCACCGGAACCACGGCGACCTCCGCCCGCGCCAGCTCCGGCAGCGCATCCTCTACCGCGCCGGTAAATTCTACCCGGCGGTCGCCCGCCACCAGGCGCCCGACCGCGGCGGGGTTTTTGCCCACCAGACGCCACACCAGCCGCGGCCAACGGTCGCGCAAAGTGGGCCAAACCGCGCGAGCGAAGAAGCGTACCGCGGAAATGTTGGGGTGATATTCCAAATTGCCGGAAAAGACGATTACGTGCTCTTTTGTTTGAACCGGGACCGGCCTCAAGGGAATGCTGTTGGGATAGACCCGCAGCCGGGCGGAGGGCGCCAATCGCGCCGCCTCCCGGCGGTCGGCCTCGGAGGCCACCAGTACTTCGCTGAACCGCGGCAACCATGCCGATTCCAGCCGCTCGGAGGCGCCGCCAAAGACCCGGTGCGCCAGCGCCGGGCCGGCGCTTTCCACCGCCGCGCACCGCGCGTGCAGCAGCGACTCGATGTTGTGGAGGTTCAGCACGGTGCGCTCGCAGTGCGGAGCCAGCACTTCCAGGTACGGCGCGCACCAGAAATGCTCGATGACGCCCAGTTCGTAGTGCCGGCCCGCGAGGGCTTGCGCTACCGCGCGTTCGAAGCCGCCGAAACGGTCCACCAGCGGCGGCACGCGGCGCGCCAGGCGGCCGGCGTTGCGCGCCACGCGGGCCGCCAGGTACCGACCGTGGGCCGGCAGATCGATCGCGGTGACCCGCTCCACCAGTCCCGCCGGCAGCGCCGCCGCCGCATCCGGCGCGCCGGCTTCGCCGAATATCACCAGGTCTACGGTATAACGCTGCGCCAGATAGTGGACCAGCGATGCCGTACGCAGCGCGCCGCCGCCGGCCAGCGGATACGGCGCTTCCGGCGCCAGGACGACAGCCGCGGGTTTACCCTCAATTCCCAAAGCGCTCCATTGCCTCCCGATAAACCGCCCGCGTGCGCCTGGCCGCCCGTTCCCAGGAAAACCCGGCCGCGCGCTCGATCGATTTCTCCCGCCAGGCCGCACGCCATCCGGCGTCGCTCGCCATCCGCCGCATAGCCTCCGCCAATTCGTTCCCGCCGGCAAAATAGCAGGCGGCATCGCCGGCAACCTCGGCCACCGCCCGCGACGCGATCACCGGCGCGCCGCACTGCATCGCCTCCAACACGGGCAGCCCGAATCCCTCGTAGTACGAGGGGTAGACCAGCGCAATCGTTCCCGAGTACAAGCCCGCCAACGATCCATCGGCTATTTCTCCGGCCAACTGTAGCCCCGGCTCCGAGGCGAACACCGGACCGTCGGCCCTGCGCCGCCCGGCCAGCACCAGATCCACTTCCAACCCGCGCCTTACCACGCGCCATGCCTCGACCAGGGTTTCAAGATTCTTGCGCGGCTCGATCGTGCCCAGGAACAGAAAATACGGGGTGCGATCCGGCGGGTCCGCCGCCTTCACCGGCGCAAGCCAGGGCGCGGCGGCTTCGGCAATCGCCACCACCCGATCCGGCTCCAATCGCCATCGCTCCAGCACCTGCCGCCGCACGCTCTCCGCCGGCGTGATCACCATCGCGGCGCGGTTGGTGCGCAACAGCCACGGCGTACGCCGCCGCACCCGCTCCGCGGCGCCGCGCCACGCCGGATCCATCCACGGGGAAAGATCGTGCACCGTCATGACGCTGGGCCTCCGGGCCAGGTACGGAACCGCGAAATCCGGGCCGTGAATCAGCCCCGCTCCCCAGCGCGCGGCGGCTTGTTCGCAGCCCCACAGCCACCAGCGCCGTTCGATCGCGCTACGCGGCCCCTCCGCCCGCTCCAGGTTGGGCGGAGCGCCGTCCGGTAACTGGAACGGCTGGTCCGAAATCAAGGCGTACGCGTCTTCCGGGAAAGCTCGCGCCAGCGCCAGGCTCAACTGGGCCGTGTAACGCGCCAGCCCGCCTGTCGACATGGCCAGTGCAGCCGCTTCGATCGCTACCCGCATAACGCGGCCGGCCGGCCACCGTCAGCGCGGCACGGCCCGGTCTCCATAGTTGTGTTCGTAGTAGGAACGGTAGGCGCCGCTGCGCACCCGCGACACCCATGCGCCGTGGGCGCGATACCAGTCTATGGTGTGCTTCAACCCCGTCTCGAAATCCATCCGCGGACTCCAGCCGGTCTCCCGCGCCAGCTTCCCGCTCGCAATCGCATAGCGCCGGTCGTGACCCGGCCGGTCCTTCACGTACTCGATCAAACTTCGCGGCTTACCGGTCAATTCCAGCACCCGCTCGACCACTTCCAGGTTGGGCAGCGACCGGTTGCCGCCAATGTTGTAGATCTCGCCCTCGCGCCCTTTTTCCAGCACCGCGCGTACGCCGCGACAATGATCTTCCACGTACAGCCAGTCGCGCACCTGCTGGCCGTCGCCGTAAACCGGCAGATTCCGGTCCTCTAGCGCATTGGCGATCATGAGCGGGATCAGCTTTTCCGGAAACTGGTACGGCCCGTAATTGTTGGACGCCCGCGTGATGACCACCGGCAGCTTGAAGGTGACGAAGTAGGAACGCGCCAGCAGGTCTGAGCCGGCCTTCGACGCCGAATACGGGCTGGACGGATTGAGCGCAAACTCCTCGGTGGCCTCGAGCGGCGGCGCCAGGCTGCCATAGACTTCGTCCGTCGAAATGTGTACGAACCGCCCCACCCCGCGCCGCCGCGCCGCTTCCAGCAGCACGAAAGTGCCGCGAAAGTTGGTCTGGATCACCGGCTCGGGCGAAAGGATGCTGCGGTCCACGTGCGACTCCGCCGCGAAATGCACAATCGCGTCGGGCCCTTCTTCTTCAAGCAGCGCATCCACCACCGCGTCGTCCAGAATGTCGCCGTGCACGAAGCGATAGCGGTCGGCGAAAGGCTCGGCCTCGGTGAGGTTTTCCAGGTTGCCGGCGTAGGTGAGTTTGTCGAGGTTGACGACCCGCCAATCGGTCTCGGCCAGTATCATCCTCACAAACGCCGAGCCGATGAAGCCGGCTCCGCCCGTTACCAGAACGTTCATCGCCAGGCGCCTACTTTCTCTGCGTTTCCCAATCGTAGTTGACGGATGGATCGTTGTAGGGAATGCGGCCCTCGTCGTTCGGGTCGTAGAAGCGGTCGGTCATATAGATCAGCATGGCCGTCTCTTCCCCGATGATTTTGTAGCCGTGGCCCACCCCGGGCGGAATCAGCACCTGCCACGGGCGCAACGGCCCCAGGTACAGCGTGTTGCGTTGGCCGAAAGTCTCCGAGCCCAGGCGGAAATCCGCCAGCACCACTTGAAACAGGCCCTTGGCCGGCGTCCAGCAGTCAGTCTGCTTCAGATGATAGTGGAAGGCCTTGATGGCGCCGCAATAGTTCAGCGCCGCCGAAACCTGGGTGCTCTCCGGCGGAAAATGCGCTGCCAGCCCTTGCCCGATCCGCTGCACCTCCAGGAAGTAACCGCGATCGTCCGGATAGAGGGAAAACGGCGCCACCTTCACTCCCGCAATCAGGTGCGGCGATTCGGGCGAGCCGATCACCGCGCCAATCCCTTTCTCCGCAACGGGCAAGGCGAGTTCCAGATCGCCATGCCGCGCAAACGGCTTGGCCGCCGGTTGGGCCGGCGCTTTTCCGGACGTCAAGCTTCCACCTCTTGCGGCCGTTTCGCCGAATTGGCCACCAGGTTAGTGGCGCGCAGCAGCGAATCGAAGGTCCCGGCGTCCGTCCACCAGCCTTCCAGGAACGAAAATGTCATCGAGCCTTCGCCGATATAGGCGTTATTGACGTCGGTAATTTCCAGTTCGCCGCGGTGCGACGGCACCAGCGTCTTGATCTTCTCAAACACGCTGGCGTCGTACATATAAACGCCGGTCACGGCGTAATTGGATTTCGGCCGCTTGGGCTTTTCCTCGATCCCCACAATCCGCCCGCCATACACCTCGGCCACGCCAAAACGTTCCGCGTCTTGCACTTCCTTGAGCAGAATGTGGGCGCCGCGGTCCTGTTTGCGAAACGCGTCCGCCGCCGCGCGGATGCTGCTTTCAATGATGTTATCGCCCAGAATGACGCATATTTTGTGCCCGTCGGCGAAGTGCTCGGCCAGCGCCAGCGCGTCCGCAATCCCGCCCTCGCCCTCCTGGTAGGTATAGTTAATGTGCTTCAGGCCGAATTCCTTGCCGTTGGCCAGCAATCTCAGGAAGTCCCCCGAATTCCGCCCGCCCGTCACAATCATGATGTCGGTGATGCCCGCCTCCACCAGCGTCTGGATCGGGTAGTAAATCATGGGACGGTCATAAATCGGCAGTAGGTGCTTGTTGGTGATCTTGGTCAGCGGGAACAATCGGCTGCCGGTTCCGCCCGCTAAGACAACGCCTTTCATGGTCTTTTCATCATATCGCGACGCGCCTGGCTCCCGGCCGGTCATAGGATTGCTGCGGTGGCATTGTAAGCCCAATAATCCCCGATGTAGAGTCCCAGGCGCCGCACCTGCGCCAAATCGAATGTGCGTTTAGCCGGTCATTTTGTCCTGGCGCGCCTGGTCGGCGCCGGTTGCAAACAGTGAGGAAAACACGTCGCTGAGTTTGTCGGCGGCTTGTTTGGAAAACATGCCGGCCAACCCGGAGAGCGCCGCCACGCCGTGCGGGCTGACGGCCCCGGCCCCCGCCCCCGGACTAAACAGGCCGCCGCGAACCAGCGCGTAGAAGAACAGCGCCAGCGTCACCCCGGTAAAGGGTTGCAGCGCATACCACCACGCCCAACTCGATACCAGCTTACGATTGCCAGCAAAACCCGCGAACGATCGCGCGGCGTGCAGCATGCTGCCCAGCCCGCCGAACACCATCGCCAGCAAGAGCAGATCGAGTTCCCGCGGCGCCCGCAGCGCGCCGCCGCCAATCATCACCAGCGATTCACCGCTTGCGGCCACCGGCCAGAGCAACGCGGCCGCCGCTGCCAGCCCGGCTCCGCCGGCAACCAGACCGCAGCCGATCAAACGGCGCATCCGCGCCGGCATGGGAGTAGGAAATGAGGGAGACAGGTGCTCCATGGCGCTTTCACCCTACCACGGCGGTACCCCGATTTCCGGCCGGCGGTTGTCCGCTCAAGCGCCGCCCATGGCCCGGCCCGTGCCCAAGCGTCCGACCCGCCTCGCAGCCCGTAACGACGGTCCCGAGTCACCGCGTGACGACACAGTTTGTTCAATAGGTTCAATGAGATACGAAACCGCGCTCGCCGGGCGGCGGTGTCTGACTCCGGCCGTTAGCCGCGGCGCGCGGCGCGCCGGGAAGTGCCCGGACCGGGCGCTGGAGCGGCCTTTGAACTTTCTTCCGAAGTGTTGTGACCGGTTGGCGCCCGAAGCGGCGCCCCTCGAAACCCAGCCTGGCCGATTGCTTCCGCCATCTGCCGCGTGAGCACGGCGGCACGCTCACCCGCCCGCAGAATCTGTTCCGCATTGTGGCGATTCGGATCGGTTCGCTTGGTGCCGTCGACAATCAGTTGACTGTAGCCCAGGACGAGGGTCAGCAGATTATTCAGCTCGTGAACGGCAGTTGCGGACGTCGCCGGGCTGCGCTGTTCGGCGCTTTGCCTTCGGATTTTCCTCTGTTCCGGCTTCATCGGAAGAATAACGCCTTAGTGTACTACGAGTGGACTGAAAATCAAGGACTTACCTAGGATAACCCTGTGCGTAAACGAACATAGCGACGCGCATTCACGGATTAATCCTCATAATTTCAGACGTGCCCCATAATCGGCGGTTCCAGCAGCAGCTTTCGCCGGATGTCATCGAACCGCTATTCAATTCTTCGGCGCGGCCCGGCGCGACCCTTGTATAATCGTCCGACAGAGAAAGGACGCCATCCATGACACGAAGAACACTTCTGGGAGCGGCGGCGGCTGGCGCGGCGGCGGTAGCCACGGGCTGGTCCGCCGATCCGCCGTTTACCCTGTCGAAATTGCCCTACGCTTACGACGCGCTGGAGCCCTACATCGACGCCCGCACCATGCAGATCCACCACGATAAGCACCACCAGGCCTACGTCGACAACTTGAACAAGGCCGTAGCCGGCGAACCATCGCTGGCCGGAATGACCGTCGAGCAATTGCTGAGCAAGCTCGATTCCCTGCCCGCGGCGGTGCGCACCGCGGTCCGCAATCAGGGTGGCGGCCACGCCAATCATTCGCTGTTCTGGCTGACTCTGGCGCCGGCTTCCCAGAGCGGCAAGCCCTCCGGCGCCCTCGCCGCCGCTCTGGACAAGAGTTTCGGCGGCCCGGATCAATTCGAGGACAAGCTGCGCGCCTCGGCCGCCGGCGTCTTCGGCAGCGGCTGGGCCTGGCTTTCGCTCGACGGCTCCGGCAACCTGGTCCTCGACACGGCGCCCAATCAGGACAGCCCCCTCATGGCCGGACGCAAGCCCCTTCTCGGCATCGACGTCTGGGAGCACGCCTACTACCTCAAGTACCAGAACCGCCGCCCCGAATACCTGGCCGCCATCCTGCACGTCATCAATTGGGACTACGTCTCCCACCGCTACAACGAGTTCGCCCGATAGCCTGCCGGGCTGCCCCGCAGAAGCCGTCAAGAAGTAGAGTCACCGATGCACACAGATGGACGCGGATAATTGAAATATAAGAGTTTATCGGTGTTTATCCGTGTCGATCGGTGGCTCGGATTTGTTTTTTCAAATTCAATGGGAGCGGTCCCAAACCGAGCTTCATACCAGCAATGCGCACCGGATTAGTTCCAGCGGGCCCAGCTTGGGGAACCGTTCCGGCGAGCGTTCGATGGCGCCCCGGATGGACTCGAAATCGCCGGCGTTGTTGTGAATCAGCGGCATTCTCGCGACCAGGGCGGTAGCGGCGATCATCGTGTCGAATCGCCAGCGGGCCAAACGCTCCCGCCGCGACTCCGCAAGTTGATGGCGCTGCCGAGGTGGTGTGGGTGGATCGGGGAGCAGAGCCATAATTTCGCCCGCCACCACCGCCACGGCTGCGTCGAGCGGCCATACCCGCCCCAGGTTTGCGAGGTAGGCGACTCGAGCCTCTTCAATGCGTTCCTTTCCGCTCTCCGCGGCACGGCCCCACAATAGACTATAGCCGCGCACTCGCTCCACCACCGTGATGGCGGCAATGTGTATCTCATGACGGGATAAGTACAGCCGCATCCAATCGAGCGCCACGGAGCGCCCGGCGCGGGCCAGCCAGCTCTCGGCACTCGTATCGAAGAGGAACGGACCGGAGGCGGGATCGATCATGGGCTAAAGCTTGGCCGCCGGTTCGAGAATGACCCCATCGAGGATGCATACTTCCTCCTCCGAGAAGCTGGCAAATGCTCTCCGATAACCTTCGAGCACCTCCTCACTCCGCTCCGCCCTCGCCTGCAGGCGCAAGCCTTCGGAAAGAGCCTCCGCGATCACGACGCCCAGATTCACCTCTCTCGCACGGGCAATTCGTTGCGCCTCCGCCAGGGATTCGGCCGGCAATGTCAGGGTGGTCCGGCGCTTCTTCAACGGAGCCGACCGGTGCGGTCTTCGATTCATTGATACATTTTAGCACCAGAAAGGGCATCAAAACGCATCAATCAAGCCTATAGCAACTCCTCGATGGCCCCGCTCAACTCGCCCGGTTTGGTCGACGGGGCAAAGCGGCCCACCACTTTGCCGTTGCGGTCCACCAGGAACTTGGTGAAATTCCACTTGATTCTTTCGGTCCCCAGCAGCCCGCTCCGCTCGCTCTTGAGATAGCGGTACAGGGGGTGCGCGCCCTCGCCGTTAACGTCGATCTTGGCGAACATGGGGAACGTCACTCCGTAATGGGTGGAACAGAACCGCGCGATTTCGCGGTCGCTCCCCGGCTCCTGGCCGCCGAACTGGTTCGAGGGAAAGCCGAGCACCACCAGCCCCCGCTCCCCGTAAGCCTTGTATAAATCTTCCAACTCCCGGTATTGCGGCGTAAACCCGCACTGGCTGGCCGTGTTCACAATCAACAGCACTTTGCCCCGATATTCAGCCAGGCTTGTCTCGCCTCCCTCGATGGTGCGCGCCGATATTCGGTAAATACCGTCCGCGCTGGTCCGTGCGCCGGCGTCCGACATTGCCTCCCTCTCCCGCGCTTCATTATCTCGTGCCCCGCGACGCGCGCGCTTCGGCCGAGTCAATCGCGTTTACCGCCGGTATCGCTACCGCGGACAAGGGTGTCCGGCGCTCGTTCCAGTGTAGTGTCCGCGAAATCGGTGGCAGGCGCCGTCGCCGGCCGCCGCGCGGTTCAAGGTGACACCCCACTCGCCGATCCGGGAGAGCGGCCGGGCGCGGGATCGCGGGGCGGATTTTTCTCCGCCGCGGTCCTGACTCGATTGCGGCCTTCCCGCTTGGCCTCGTACAGTCCGCGGTCGGCGGCGCTCAGCAAGGTCTCGGCATCCACGCCATGGTTCGGGTAAGACGCCACGCCGAGCGACAGCGAGACGGAAGGATGTTCGTCTCCATGGCCCTCCAACCGCACGCGGCTCACTTCCGCGCGAATCCGCTCGGCGCGCTCGGCGGTGACTTCAAGCGACGCGGCCGGAAGAATGAGCGTGAACTCCTCGCCGCCGTACCGGCAGGCGATGTCCGAGGCCCGGACCTGATTCTGCAGAAAGGTCGCCAGCTCGCGGAGCAGGGTATCGCCGGCCGCGTGTCCCCACGTGTCGTTGAATCTCTTGAAGTGGTCGATGTCCACCATGATGCAGCCGAGCGAGCCGTGCGTGCGTTCGGCTTTGCGAATCTCCAGCGTCAACGACTCTTCCATGTAGCGGCGGTTGAACAGGCCCGTCAGCGGATCGCGGATCGCCTGGGCGCGCAACGCCTCCCGAAGCCGCAGATTCGCCAGCGCCATGGCCAGTTGTTCGGCGAACATTTCGGTCAGCAGCCGGGTGTGCTGACTCTTCACCGTCTGGGCGTCCACGCCGCCGTCGTCCACCGTCCGGGCGGCGCTTCCGTTCACATGCAGCAGTCCGATCGGCTGTCCGTGTGCCATCAGCGGCATGCACACGTACCATCCGGAGAACGACTGCGCCAGGTGCGTGCAGCGCAGTCCGGACTCGCGCGTATCGACATAGTGCGGGCGGGCCCGCCGCAGCGACCAGCAGCGACCGGGAAGGAAGACTTTCTCCCAGCCTTTGGTTTCACCCCAGGAGACGACCGTTTCCACGAACTTGTCTTCCCGGTCCAGCAGGCAGACGGCGCCGGAGTTGGCCGGGAACAGCCGGGGAGCGTACTGCGCGATCGCCACGTTCGCTTCTTCGGTGCTCACGCAGGCCTGGATGAGATCGCTCACCTCTTTCATCAGGGCGGTATCCCGGTTGCGCTGCTCCAGTTCGCAGACCCATTCGGCGAGCTTGCCGTTGGCGTCCTGCAGGGCCTCCTCGGTGCCCCGGCGTTCCTCGATCTGGCCTTGCAGTTCGCTATTGAGCTTCGCGACGTTCGCTTCCGCCCGGTCCACCCGGTCCGCGAACTCGAGGACCACGGCCAGTTCCGCCGCCAGCACGCCCAGTTCCTCTTCCGCCGCGGCGTCGAAAGCGGCGCCGTCCACGCGTTCCACCAGGTACAGGCAACCCGACGCGGCGGGACGTGCCAGAAGCGACGGTTCGCGCACCGCCTGGAAACACTCGAACAACGGCTGGTACCGCTCCGCCGCCGTCTTTTCGATCCCGCTACGCCAGACCACGCCGCCCAGGGCGATCGCCGCCGCTCGAACCCCCATGCGTTGGCGCATGTGGTCGCAATAGGCCTGCAGATAGCCGGCGCGGCCCAGCCTGCCCGCGGCGAGTTCCCGCGCGGCCTTCAGCAGCTCGAGGCTCGCCACGTTGCCGGCGGACGCGTCCACTATCACATTGCTATACATCGACAAAATACCGGGAAAGCTTAGGGACTGCCACGAAATAACCAATCCAATCACGAGCAACCGGGAATTCCGTGCGCACCGTCGCCACCCCAAAAGCCTGGTTACCAACCTGCCCCGCAGAGCAGCGAAGCCGCAAACAAGCTCTCGGGCTGTCCGCGCGTTCGCGGGGAAGCGTCGTGCGTTGAGCGAGACAAGCGCCGGGATGAGTCCCGGCGTGGCGGACTGAGAGTCCGATCCACGAGAATCGTCGCCGCAGGGAAAGAATCCGACAGGGTGTGATACAGCTCATTTTCCCTGGCCGGGCGAAATGCCGGGGTGACATCAGGAGTTCGGAATCTCGGCGCTGCAGGCACGAATGCCCGCGCCATGAGCGGCGCCGGCCCCATCTAACTCCGCCGCAGCGTCAGGCCCAGGCATCCGTAAGGCGGCCGCGCTTCGGTGTAGACGCCAAGGCGCTCGCCGTCTTCGGCGATCATGTCCCAGGTGCGGTTGTTGGCCTCCAGGCGAATTTCGCCGATCTGGGGAAAATCGGCCAGCAATTTGGCGCCGACCTGGTAGATGATCTGCTGAATGCTGCCCGATTCGAAGCCCTCGAATACCTCTTGCACCAAGGTCTTCACACGTGCCGTCAGCTTGCCCTGCTGCAGCGCGGCCGCGGGATCGGTGTGGCTCCAGTCGAGATCGAGCCACATGTGCAGCGGGCGGTTCTGCACTTCCGGCAGGGTGGTGTACTCGTCGCGCACGAAGCCGGTGAACGCGCTGCCGCCCAGGCGGAGCAGTTTGAAGCCTTGAATGCCCGAGCGCGCATCGACAATTCCCGAACGGTCGATTTCGATGCTGGCCGTGGCTCGATCCGGGCCGGCGGGGGCGAACGCCACGCCGCCATTGCCGATCGCGGCGTACGGCACCTCCACC
>JBKQVG010000145.1:0-9527 GCA_052325345.1 Bryobacteraceae bacterium | reverse complement strand
AATCGGCGTCAACACCACCATTTTTACCCTGGTGAACGCGGTACTGCTGGCGCCCCTTCCCGTCGATCGCCCTCAAGAACTGGTCGAAGTATATACGCTCGACAGCCACGTTCCAGGCGCCTGGCCGGTCTCTTATCCCAACTACAAAGACTATCGCGACCGCAACACGGCTTTTTCGGACTTGATGCTTTCGACCGCAGTGGGCATTAACCTGACCGGCATCGGCGAGCCGCAACGCCTGGTGGCTCAATTGGTGTCGGGCAACTACTTTGACGGTTTGGAAATTCGACCGGTCGTCGGGCGCGGGCTGAGGCCGGAAGACGATATGGATGCCGGTTCCAGTCCGGTAGCCGTGATCGGCTACGGTTTATGGGCACGGTTTTTCGGCCGCGATTCCCGAATTCTGGAACGTAGCCTGGAGCTGAATGGCCAGGCGTACCGCATCGTAGGAGTGGCGCCGAAGGATTTTCGCGGCCTGGACCTGCTTTACGGCGCGGATGTGTGGGTGCCAATGGTCACGTACCCGCGCGCTTTTCCGATACCGGCATGGGTCAACCAGCGGCGCACGCTGCTGTTCGCGGTCACGGGAAGATTGAAGCCGGGAGTCGGTCTGCCCCAGGCGCAAGCTTCGCTCGACGCCATCGCGGCTGAACTGGAGCGCGAATATCCGCGGGAGAACGCCGGCAAGCGGATCCGGCTGGAAGCTGTTTCCACGGCCCTGATCGCGCCCGCGCTTCGTCTCAGAATCGCCAATGCCGGTTCCGTCCTGATGATCGTTTCGGGCCTGGTGCTTTTGATTGCCTGCGGAAACGTGGCGAACCTGATGCTGGCGCGGGCGGCGGGCCGCGGCCGGGAAATCAGCATTCGGCTGGCCCTGGGAGCCAGCCGGTTCCGGCTCATCCGTCAGCTACTCGCGGAAAGCGTTTTGCTGGCCGCGGGGGGTGGTTTGCTGGCGTTATTGCTGGCCTGGTGGGCCGCCGGCGTCCTCTGGGCCTGGCGTCCGGAGCCGTGGAAATACGCCATTGCGGTTCCGAGCCTGGATAAGCGGGTACTGGGTTACAGCCTGGCGATTTCGCTGGCCACCGGTCTTCTGTTCGGGCTCTTCCCCGCCCTGCGCTCTACGCGCGCGAACCTGGCCACCGATCTGAAGGAACGAACCGGCCAGGCGCCGGCCGGTGGCCACCGCTTTAACCCGCGCTCGCTCCTGGTGATGATACAGGTGGCGCTTTCGCTCATCGCGCTGGTCGGAGCCGGCTTGTTCGTCCGCAGCGTCTGGGACGCGGACCGGATGAATCCCGGATTCGACGCGGCCCACCTGGGGACGGTCAGCTTCAATCTGGGCGACCAAGGCTACTCGCAGGACCGGGGCCGCGAATACCAACAGCGGGCGCTGGAGGTTGCCCGCCAGGTTCCCGGCGTGGATTCCGCCGCCCTCGCCAAGGATGCGCCCTTCGTGGTGACCTCGCGCAACGTGCTTCTGCCCGGCCGCGAAAACTCGCACCCAGGCGCCGGCTTGCCCACCTATGTCCGGGTTATCGGACCCGGTTACTTCGCCACCCTCCGAATCCCTATAATCGCGGGACGGGATTTCAGCCGGTTCGACCAGAAATCGGCGCCCCGGGTGGCGATTGTGAACCAAGCCGCAGCTAGGCATTTTTGGCCCGGCCGCAACCCGGTGGGACAAACCATCGAATTCGCCGGCGAGAATCTGCCGGTGGAAATCGTCGGCGTGGCGCACGACTCCAATTACCTCACCCTGGGCGAGGCCCCCCAGCCTTTGATCTATCTTTCCCTGATTCAATATTACTTTCCGACAACCGTCTTGTACCTGCACACGGCGGGCGACCCGGCGCCCGCGGCCGAGGCGGTACGCCGCCAATTGCAGCCGCTCGACCGCAACCTGCTTTTGCACGCCGCCAGCGTGCGCGAGTTCATTGGCGGAGCCCTTTGGCCGCAGCGCGTTTCCGCCACTCTGCTCACGGCGTTCGGTACGCTGGCGCTGCTGCTGGCGGCGATCGGCATTTATGGCGTAGTCTCGTACTCGGTGGCGCAGCGCGTGCGCGAGATCGGCTTGCGCATGGCCCTGGGCGCGGAGCCGGCGGCGGTGGTCCGTATGATCGTGCTGGAGGGCGTTCGCATGGTGGCGATCGGCGCCATCGTAGGACTGCTGATCGCCCTGGGGGGTTCGCGCTCGCTTGCCGGGATGCTGGTGGCGACGAATCCCCGCGACGCCATGACGTTCGTGCTGGTGCCGGCGTTGTTGATCCTGGTGGGAGTGCTGGCCTGCTGGCTTCCCGCCCGCCGGGCTACGCGCATCGACCCGGCCAGCTCCCTCCGCGAGGAGTAGCGCGTCTCGAGGCTGATGCGTGGCTCAGGTAGTGGGGCTCGCCGAAGCGCCGTTCAACAACCGCGCCACCCGCACCGCGAATTCCCGCGGATTGACCGGCTGCACCATGCAATCGTCGGCGCCCAGCTTGAAGCCTTCCACCATTTCCGCGCAGCTCGGTTCCGCCGTGAGCAGCAGGACTTTGACCGGCAGCTTTTCGGCGCGGATTCTCGAGAGCAGGGCGAAAGCGTCCATGCCAGGCAGGCCAACGTCCAGAATCGCCGCGCCGGGACGCCGCTGCCGTACCATTTCCAGCGCTTCCATTCCGTCGTCGGCGATCAGGCACTCGATTTCCGAATCCGCCACCGCGCGCTCCAGGGCCTTCCTTGGGGCCCGGCTCTGGTGCGCCAGCACCACGGTCCGGGGCAATCCGTCCTCGGGCTGAGCGGCCGCCTCGGTCTCGGGACAGACCCGCTCCGCGGTTTTTCGCGCCACCCGGGCTCGTGCAAACCCCAGCCGCAATACCGCTTCCTCCGGCGACCACTCGTCGATCAGAAAATCGTGGGCGCGCGCCTGCACCGCCGCATCCAGCGCCAGAATATCCCCACGCGCACCCATCAGCACCAGCGCCTTGGGCTCGCGCATCACCAGCTTGGGGCGTAGCCAGGGCGATTGCGCCGTTTCGGGCCGCACCTGCACGATCACCCCGGAGCAATTCTGAATGGCTTCGGATGCGGGAGGCTCGTTTTCGTCGAACAGATAGGGGCGAACCCCGGCGCGCCGCAGCCCCAGGCACGCCCGTTCGGCTTCCCGCTGGCCCAGCCCCACTAAAGCGATTCTTTCCCCTTTGAGCCCCTGCGACAGCGCATCTACCTCCTCCTGGCTGGCCACGTGAATTGGATCGCGAAACCCGAGCGAAATGTTGGTCAGCAGCAGAGCCGTGCGCGCGCGGTCCCAGAGCGGAGCCTCCAGCACTTCCGCCAGCTCCCGCGCCGTCCGGACAAGCTCCCGGTATCCCAGCGATTCGGCCATCCCAATCCATTGCTGCACCAGGAACCTGGCCTGGCGCGACGGAAATGCAATATCGATGGATTCGAGCAGCGTTTGGGCTTGCCGGTATCCCTGTTCCAGGAACTCCCGCGCCAGGTCCGCCACCTCCGTTTCCACTTCCGCCGTCTTGCGCGGCGCCACGGTTTCCACCGGCGCCTCGCGGGCCGGCGCCGCGTAATCGATCGGCGCGTTGTTCACACCGGCGTTCAACACCTTCCGCAGACGCAGGCCCAATATCTTGCCGTCCAGCGGCTTCTCGATCGATCCCTGAAAACCGGCCGTCTCCGTGACCCGGTCCCGATCGTTGCTGGTCGTCCCGACCAGAGCCACTACCGGCGTGCCGCTCACCAGCGGGTCCTCGCGGATCCGGCGGGCCAATTCCCATGCTTCCATCCCGGCAAGCTGAAGGTCCACCAGAATCGCGCCCGGCCGCAGCGTGACCAGCATGGATAGGGCGCCCTCGCCGCTCGATGCCACCCGCGGCTCGTAGCCTTCGGCGCGGAGCAGCGCCGCCGTCAGTTTCAAGCCCATCGGGTTGCTGTCGACCACGAGAATCGTCTCAGTCATAAATCACACGGATCTCGCAGCATCAATCAATATGAATAAGGTATTCCGTCCGCCGCTCTGCAAACAAGTTTCAGTACGATAACCGGTGCGCCATATCGAGCTGTAACATCTCATAACCATTGGCTAAAGGGTACTTCCTCCACCCGTCGCCCCCCGGCCTGCCGCAAGCTGTACAATCGGAGTCTGATGGAGCAACCTTCCCAGCCCTCGTCAATGGAGACGGTGCTCGAAGGCCCTCGTCTCGCCGATACTTCGTCCGCCCATAATTCCACCGCCGAAGAGGGCCGTTTCGTTCCGGGCGCCCTCATCGCCGGCCGGTACCGCATCATCGCCCTGTTGGGCCGCGGCGGCATGGGCGAAGTCTACCGCGCTACCGACCTCACCCTGGGCCAATCCGTGGCCCTCAAGTTTCTGCCCGAGCAAGCCGCGAACGACCTCCGCCTGCTCGAGCGCTTCCACGGCGAAGTCCGCCTCGCACGCCAGGTCTCGCACCCTAACGTCTGCCGTGTCTATGACATCGGCCAGGCCGAAGGGATGCCCTTCATCTCCATGGAGTATATCGACGGCGAAGACCTGGCTTCCCTGCTCACGCGCATCGGCCGCCTTCCCGCCGACAAGGCCCTCGATGTCGCCCGCAAGATCTGCGCCGGCCTTGCCGCCGCTCACGCCCGCGGCATCGTCCATCGCGATCTGAAACCGCAGAACATCATGATCGACAAGCGCGGCGAGGTGGTCATCATGGACTTCGGCCTGGCCGCGCTCGCCACCCAGCTCACCGGCCGGGAAGCCAGCAACGGTACCCCCGCCTACATGGCCCCGGAGCAGTTGAAGGGCGCCGAAGTCACTCAGAAAAGCGATATCTACGTCCTGGGCTTGGTGCTCTATGAGCTGTTCACCGGGAGGCGCCCGTTCGATGCCAAGACCATTCGCCAGCTCCTCGATCAGCAGGAATCCGGGCACCTCACCAGCATGACGTCCATCGCGACGGATATCGACCCGGCCGTGGAGCGCGCCATTCGCCGCTGCCTCGATCCGGAACCTCCCAAACGGCCCGCCTCGGCTCTGGCGGTGGCTGCGGCCCTGCCCGGCGGCGATCCGTTGGCGGTGGCTCTGGCGGCGGGTGAAATGCCCTCGCCCGAATTGGTCGCGGCAGCCGGCAAGACCGCGGCCATGCCGCGCCGTTTCGCCATTCCTTGCTTACTGGCGATTCTGGTCTGCCTGGGCGCCACCGTAGCGATCCACCAGGCCGCCAATGCCATCATCCATACCCCGCTCATGTTGCCGCCCGACGCCCTCGCCGCCAAAGCCCGCGCCTTCGCCGCGTCGCTTGGCTACCCGCGCCGGCCCGCCGATTCCACCCTCTGGCTCACATCCCGATCCAGTCTCACCTCCTATCTGAAGAAGCTGCCCACGCCCCATCGCTGGGACGATTGGCTGGCCGCCGAAGCTCCCGTCATGGCCCACTACCGCGAGAGCCTTTCGCCGCTGGCGGCCGAACCCGAGGGCGAGGTCGACAGCCAGAACCCGCCACCCACCGCACCCGGCATGATTCAGGTTTTGCTCGATGGCTTCGGCCAGTTGCGCCAATTTTCGGCCATTCCTTACGACTTCGCCGGCGCGCCCGAAAATCCCATCGCTCCCGAAACCGTCTTCCGCGCCGCCGGCCTCGATCCCGCCGCTTTCACCGAAACCTCGCCCGACCGCCTGCCGCCCGCGCCCGCCGATCAAATTCGCGCCTGGAAGGGGCCGCATCCGAAGATTCCCGCCACCGAGCTGCGGATGGAAATCGCCACCTGGAAAGGCCGGGTCACGCTTGCCAGCGTGGCCTTTCCCTGGGAGAAACTCGCTGCAATCGCGCCTTCGCTCTCTTCGCGCGACCTTTATTCACTGCTGCTGGCCGCCGCCGGAATGTTGGCCATGCTGCCCTTCGCGCGCCGCAACTGGAAACGCGCCAGGGTGGATCGAAACGGCGCCCTGCGCATTGCCGCCGCCAGTTTTGTGCTGGATATGATCGGCTGGTTTGGCGACGTGCATGCCGTTCCCACCGCCGACATGCTGACTTTTTTCTACTATGCCGCCGGACGGTGGCTCATCGGCGCCGCCGTGCTCTGGCTGATGTATCTTGCGCTCGAGCCCGCTATCAGGGCGCGTTGGCCGCAGTCCATCGTCACCTGGAACCGCGTCCTGGCCGGCCGCTGGCGCGACTCCCAGGTGGCCGCCCACGTCCTCATCGGCGCCGCCACGGGCTGCTCCGTCTGGGTGGCTGCCTCCCTGGTGGATCTCTGGCGTGGCGCCCCCGGCGACCTGGACGCCTCCACCGACTTGTACGTCACCATGGGCTCGCTCCACTGGATTGCTGGCTGCGCACACGTTTTCGGCCAGGCCCTCTTCGTCAGCATCAGCCTGTTCTTTGCCGTCTTCGCCCTTCGCTTCCTGCTGCGTAGAGATGTGCTGGCCGCCACCGCCGCCTCGCTTCTGTTCATTTTTTCCGAAGGCAACGTGGCGAGATCTCCGCACTGGCAGATCGAGGCGCTGATCTACTTTGTGATTTACGCCAGCATCTTCTTTCTGCTGCTCCGCTACGGCCTGGTGGCGACCATGGCCGCGGTAGTCTTTATCAACGGCTTGAATGCCATTCTGCTGGACGGCGATTGGCAGGCCTGGTACATTCCCTACGCCCTGGCGTCCCTGCTCCTGCTGGTGGGCATTTCGCTGTTTAGCTTCTGGCAAGCGCTCGGACCCGCCGGCCTGTTCGGCGACGCGCTGGATGATGCTGAAGCGGGAGCCGGTACGGCTGGCTGATTCGCCGCGTGCCGAGCGTGGCGCCTCATCAAGGGGGTTCTCGCCGAGATTTGGCCGGCCAAAACTTCGCTGGGCTCGGTTCAGAGCCGGTATGGCCACCAGAAAAACCGGGACTAAAGTACCGGTCCTCTCATCAAGAATCAATAAGTTACGAATGAAAACGGGAACTTTAGTGCCGGTTTGCGGTCACCGGCCGTCCGCCCCATCGGTTTTGCGCAAGAACGTAAGGCAGGGACAGACCGGGAGGTCCGTCTTACCGCAACTGCACTAGGCCTTGCGCTTCTGGATTGGCGGCGCCTGTCGGCAGCAGGTCCTGCTTGCCGCGCCAGGAGTCGAGGTACGAAATCTGGAGGCCGAGAGGACAGCCTGAACTGCGTGATTATTCCGTGAAACCTGCAAGCTCCAAGCCGGCGCTTGCGATGTACGGCTATGTCCCCTCCCCCAAGAGACCGGAACTTAGTTCCCGTTTTGCCGTCACCGTCCAGGCTGGTTGCGTTCCCGTTCGAGAGCCTGGTGCAGGACGGTCTTGATGTACGTCTGGTAAGGCAGGCCCATTTTCGCTGCGAGGGTTTGGGCGGTTTCCACATCTTTCATCGCGAGCCGGATCGTCACGGATCGCGTGGCCCCGCGTCCGGGAAGTCCGCGCAGGATGCGGCCCTCCTTGGCAGCCTTCTCGAATTGATCCGCGATGAAGTCGGGATTTCGGTCCCACCATTCCGCTTCTTCGGCTTCCGACTTGAACCTCGGTACCTTGGTCGTCTTAGCAGCCTTGGTCTTGACGCTCATGATTTCACCTTTGCCGGAAGTAGATCGCCTCCAGCCGCTTGGTCATGGGGTAGGCGGTGACCACCCGGATCCTCGCTCTTCGCTCCGTGTAGACCACCGCAAGAAGTCGGCCAGCGTTTGTCTGCCCCAGAACCAGGACGCGCTCCTCGCCGCCGCGCTCCTGGAATTGCATGACGACCGGATCCTTCTGAAGCACCTGCTCGGTCTCCACCGTCCGAACTTCGTGGAGCGAGATGTGCCTCGTGTTTTCCGCGTCCCAATCAAAGTCCATCTCGTGCCTACAGTGTACGTACGCATGGAGCCTGGCGTCAAGGTGCCAAATCTCAAACCATGATCAAATCAGGTGCAGGAACCCATGCGCCGGTCGCCCCGGTGCAGTCGGCCTGTGGGGTACGCAGATGTCCCCATTACGGCTGCGCGTTTTGCTCGGCGACGAGGCGGGCACGTCCGCGCTGCTTGACGCTATCGGCAAGCTCGCGCATGGACTCCTGCGTAATCGCACGCCCTTCTCCGCAGCCCAGAGAGGCTTCCGCCTCATCGACGGCGGAGAGGATCTCCGCGCGGGTACGCTCGCGTTCCTCCCACATGGACAGCGCTTCTCTCACCGCGTCTTTCTCGCGCCGCGGGCGCCCCATCTCAATCGCCTGGCGGATGAACGCTTGTTGATCGGGAGTGAGTTGCACTTGCATACGCCTTTAGCGTAGGTAAAACCGCGTCCTACCGCAACTGCACCAGGCCCTGCGCTTCTGGATTGGCGGCGGCCGTCGGCATCAGGTCCTGCTTGCCGCGCCAGGAGTCGATGTACGAGATCTGGTGGACACAGGCCACGGTGCAGCGGGGGGCGCATGCCTTGGCGGTGCGGTACTCGCGGCGAACGTCCTCCACGGTGTAGTCGACCAAGGGTTTAGCGGGATAACCGCGCTGCTGCGAACAATAATGCACCAGGCCGTCTTCGCATATATAAAGGTAGCGCGCCCCGGAGCGGCACCGCCAGTCGTTTTCCTTGCCGTGGGCGATGTTGTCCTGAAAGCCGTTAATCTGGGCGTAGCTGGCTTTCTCCATCGAGCGCATGGCCATGTACACTTCCCGGTCCGCGTCGGCCAGCGGCTGCAATTGGCCGTCGCCATCGTGAATGATGCCGACGGTGGAAGTGAAGCCCAATTCCAGCGCGCGCTTCCCTACCGCCAGGGCATCGTGCGGATTGTGGATGCCGCCGCCCACCACGGAGTTGATGTTGACGTGAAACTCGGCGTGGGCGGCCAGCAGTTGCAGTTTCTTGTCGAGCACTTTGAGGCTCTTCTTCGAAACGTCGTCGGGCATGACGTTGTCGATCGAGATCTGCAGGTGCTCGAGGCCGGCGCGATTGAGCCGCTCGATGCGGTCGGCGGTGAGCAGCCCGGCGATCATGCCGCGGCGGCGGACGTGGGCGACGATTTCGTCCAACTCCGGATGCAACAGCGGTTCGCCGCCGCTGATGGTGACGATGCTGGCGCCGAGATCCGCAAGCTGGTCCAGACGCCGGCGCATCACGTCCAGACCGACCGGCTTCGAACGATCGTCATATTCGTTGCAATAGGTACAGGACAAATTGCAGCGGCGCATGGGGATGACGTGCGCCAGAATCGGGTGGTCCCGCGAGATCAACCCCTTGGCGATCATCCGTAACTCGCGTACCCGGCGATGGACGCGTTTCCACAGCAGGCGCAAATGTCGGGCACGGGATTTCATCGGAAACGCCTTTATTACATCACATTCCGAGCGATTTGCCGAGCCGCCGGAAGCGAGAGGACGCCAACCGGGGTTGAACGGCAGGATGGCCGCTCCACCGGGGAAAAACCGGCGGCCGCCAGGAGTCGCAGGCTGGGCTCTGCTAACCCGACCTTCGCAGTTCGCCTCCTTTTTGCGCCGCGGCCGAATTATATTTGGTTTGTCTGCAACAACGACCCTGGGGAAAACGCCGAAAAAGGCCTGAGTGAAGACCTGCCCTCTTTTCTTG
>JBKQVG010000144.1:0-31969 GCA_052325345.1 Bryobacteraceae bacterium | reverse complement strand
GGAAGTCCGCTTCGGCGCCACCCATCCAAGGTAGGAGCCGTATGCGTGAGTAGCGCTCGTACGGATCTGTGCGGGGGGCGGTCAGCAATGGCCGTCCCTACCGCGACACCTCGGGGGGGCCACCCTTCGCTGATTTCTCTTTCGGTGACGGTCATGGACGATTGTGCCGCAAATTGTCCATCGCCCAGCAATATTCGATGACGAGGAATGGTATCCATTCGGCATAGTGCTTCGCAAGGAGTATCCAAATCCCAAGAATCAGGGCGAGAGTTTCTATAATCCAAAAAACCTCGTCAAAGACTTCTTCGTGGCGGGAACGGGCTTCGTTGTTCGTGATGTATCGAAGAAACTTCCGCATGGCCCCATTGTTCCACCGGAAACAAGGCAGCGACAGACTTGTACGACACGGCCCGACAAACTTGCCAGAGATAGCAGCCCTGCTTAGTGCGGTGCGCGGGCCGGACCGAAACAACATCCCGGCAGGGACGGCCGCAAGGAATCAGTTCTCGCCGCGGAGAGTCACGAGTTTCGCATGCCGCCGATCCGGGGTCCGCTCAACGAACTCGAACTGCGCTGCCAGCCGCGGCTGGAGCCGGCGCCACGAAGAAAATCAACGGCGGCTTGAAAGCCGACGCTGCGGACTGAGAGTCCGCGCCGCGAAGAATTCGTCACGGCGGTGGAAGGACGGGCTGTGATACTTCCAGTCTGCAGCTCGCGCCGTCTGTTAGATGATGGAAGAATGACCACTGAAGAATTTCGCCGGGCCGGGCACCGGCTCGTCGATTGGATCGCCGATTATCGCGTCAACGCCGAGCGCTTTCCGGTGATGGCGCAGACCGCGCCGGGCGAGGTGCGCGCCCAGCTTCCGGCAGCTCCGCCGCGCGACCCCGAACCTTTCGACGCGGTGCTGGCCGATCTGGAGCGCATCGTCGTGCCGGGGCTCTCCCACTGGCAGCATCCGCGCTTCTTCGGTTACTTCCCCGCCAATAGCTTGCTCGCGAGCGTGCTGGGCGACTTCGCCAGCACCGGCCTGGGCGTGCTTGGCCTGTCCTGGCAATCGAGCCCGGCGCTCACCGAGGTTGAGGAAGTCGTCACCGATTGGGTGCGCCAGATGGTGGGCCTGTCGCCGGCCTGGAGCGGCGTGATTCAGGACACCGCCTCCACTTCCACGCTCGTCGCCCTGCTGTGCGCGCGCGAGCGTGCCACCGATTTCAGCTTGACCCGCGGCGGTCTGGAAGCCGAGAAATCCCCGTTGGTGGTTTACACTTCCGCGCACAGCCACAGCTCGGTATCGAAGGCCGCCCTGCTGGCCGGCTTCGGCCGCGACAACGTCCGCATGGTCGATCACGATGCCGCCTATGCCATGCGGCCCGAAGCTCTGGAGGCCGCCATCCGGCGCGATTTGGAGGAAGGCCGCAAACCCTGCGCCGTGGCCGCCACGGTCGGCACCACCACTTCCACCGCCCTCGATCCGCTGGAGGGAATCGCCGCCATCGCCGCCCGACATAATATATGGATGCACGTGGACGCGGCGCTGGCCGGCTCCGCCATGATTCTTCCCGAGTGCCGCTGGATGTGGCAGGGCGTTGAGGGGGCCGATTCGCTGGTGCTGAACGTCCACAAATGGCTGGGCGTGTCTTTCGATTGCGCGCTCTACTACGTGCGCTCGCCCGAGCACCTGGTGCGGGTGATGTCCACCAACCCCAGCTATCTGCAAACCGCCGCCGACGCCCTGGTCAAGAACCTGCGCGATTGGGGGTTGCCGTTGGGACGCCGTTTCCGCGCGCTCAAGCTGTGGTTCGCCATACGGTCGGAAGGCGTGGCCGCCTTACAGGCCCGCCTGCGCCGCGACCTGGCCAATGCCCAGTGGCTGGCCGGCGAAATCTCGAAGACCCCCGGCTGGCGCATGCTGGCGCCTGTGCCGCTGCAAACGCTTTGCATCCGCCACGAGCCGGAAGGACTGAGCGGAGCGGATCTGGACCGGCACACCCTGGCCTGGGCGGATCGAATCAACCGCGGCGGCCAGGCATATCTCACCCCCGCCATCCTCGACGACCGCTGGATGGTGAGGGTATCGATCGGCGCGCTGCCCACCGAACGAGAGCATGTCGAAGCGTTGTGGCGGCTGCTACGCCGCGAAGCGGAAGGCGACTCCGGCAACGAGCCGGTCAGGCGCGTCCCGCTCCGTTGAACTCGTGGACGGCGTCGATCATGGCCACAATGTTTTGGACGGGCGTGCCGGCTTGCACGTTGTGGATGGAATTGAAGACGAAGCCGCCCGACGGCGCGAAGATTTCGCAGCGGCGGAGCACCTCTTCGCGCACTTCGGCCGGGGTTCCGAAGGGCAGGGTCTTTTGGGTGTCGACTCCGCCACCCCAAAAGACCAGCCGCGAGCCGTAATCGCGCTTCAATTGCGCGGGGTCCATGCCGGCGGCCGAACACTGGACCGGATTGACGATGTCGAATCCGGCTTCGATGAAGCTTTCGAAGAACCGCGCCACGCTGCCGCAGGAGTGCTTGAATGTCTTCCAGGCGGTATGGGCGTGAATCCAATCGTTGACCCGTTTGTAGTAAGGGAACCACAACTCGCGAAACGCGGGGACGGAGCAAAAGGCGGAAGTCTGGGTGCCGAAATCGGCGCCGCAGACGAAGACGGCATCGACCGAATTGCCGACGCGCTGGTGGATGCGGGCCAGGTTCGCGAGCGCGAACTCGCATTGCGACGCGAATACTCTGTGGATGTAGTCGCGGCGCGAGCGGGTGGAAACATACCACTCGGTGACGTCCCGGATACCCTTCGGGTGCTTTAGAAACGGAGCCGGCACCAGGGCGATGTCGCCAAACGCGGTGCCGCCGAAATTGGCGGCGACGGCGCGGCCGGTCGAGGCCGCCTCGGCGGTGCTCGAGGCCAGATAGTCCAGGTCCTCGTCGCCGATTGGGCCGAACTCCTCGAGATTGTCCTGCGGGTTCAGACGATCGTCATCCAACGGCGGCTGGCGCACGATGGCGTCGAAAAACTGGCTGCCCGCCGGCATGCGTCCACTGGGAGGCGCGGCGAGGTCGCCTTCCGGATAGATGAGAATGTCGCCATTGGTTTCTTCGGTGACTTTGAAATTTTCGCTGACCAGGACGTCGAGGCCGCGGAAGTTCCACGGCTTCCAGTGGTGGTTGGGAAACCCGAACATGGTGGTGCGGGGAGCGACGCCTACGACGTCGGCGCCCAAGGCGTCGAGCAGGTCGGCCTCCAGCAAGCCTAGCATCTGGTAAGGCTCATGAACCTTGACGGGCCGTTTCTCCAAACCGTAGTAATCGCGCAGCGCGGCCACCGAGCTTACGTGCATTCCGCTGACGGGAGTGCTGCCGAAATCGAGCGCTACCCGGTCCGGCTGGCGATGGTTCAGAGTTGCCACTATGCGTTCTCTGCTATTCATGATTGGACTCCAGGGCGCGGGCAAAACACTCTTCCGCGATGCCTCGCAAAACCAGCGATTGCCGCCAGCGGTCGCTCTCCTCGCGAGCGGCGGATCCGCCCTTTAGAACGCGGGCGTAGTAGATGCGGGGGCTGAGCAGCTCGGGAACGAAGAGCACATAGTCGCCTGGCTGGGCTGAGAAAAGGAAGCCTCGAAAGGCAGCGCTCCACAGCGCGCGGAAGTGATCCACGTACGGGTGTGCGCTGGAATCGCCGGCGCCAACGTCCACCTGGATCGAGCCGGGGTTGCCGATGCGGCCGTGGAGGAAGCGGACACGGTCGAGCACCGGGCGGACGAACGCGAGCTTCTTTTCGAAGCCGCCGTACACCATCTCCAGACCCGTGTACCAATGCGAAAAGTCGCCATTGAAACGCAGCTCCGGGAAGCGGCGTACGAATTGCACGCTGCGCCAGAGGTCCTGAAAGACGGTCGCCCGATGGGTCTCCACGTAGAGCGGAACATCGTGCCGGACGGAGGCGGTAAGCACGGCATCGACCAGCCGGTCCGCCTCGTCGTCGTCTTCCATGCCCCAGCCGACGTGAAGGGTGGCACACGCCAGGCCTTCGTCGCGGGACCGGGCGGCCAGCGGTTCCGCGTCGGCGGGCTGATTTACGCGGCCCGAGCCGGCTTTGCCCAGGCCCAGACGCGCGCAGGCGGCCAGTTGGGCGGCAGTTGCGGCTTGGGTAAACTGCACCCCTTCATAGCCGGCCGCGAAAATGGCCTCGAACAGCGGTTCCACCTCGCGCGTGGAAGGAGCCAAGGAATCGGGCGGCAGATCGTCCAGGCTCATCAGGTTGAGGAAGGAGCGCAGGCGCGGCGGACGGACGCTCTCGTCCGAGGTGTTGCGGATGGTTGGCCGGACAATCACTGGGTCGACTTTTCGGCGAGGCTGGACGCGCTGGTATCCTTGCCGGGATCCAGCCAGGCGACGTCGGAAGCATCTTCCGAGAATCGCTTCGCTCCAACTTCCAGGATCATGGCATCGTCGACCTTCGCGAGCGGCGTGTAGCGCGGATGGTGGGCCTCCTTGTAAGGATCGTTGCGCGCGGCATTGTAGCAACAGATCATCGACCAGCGCGGGTGCTCGGAGCGATTCTGATCGCTGCGGTGCAGGAGGTTGGAATCGAAGAAAATGACGTCGCCCGGGTCCATCTCGACGTACACCAGAGCGAGGCGTTTCGAAAGCTCGTTCACGCGCTCCGGATCGGCGCCCGCCTGGTCGCCGGTGAGGATGTGATCCACCCTGCCGGCGAGATGGGAGCCCTTCAACACCTGGAGACAACCGTTCTCTTTAGTGGCGCGGTCGACGGCAATGGAGGCGCTGGTGAGGAGGGGAAACAGAACCCCATTCTGATACCAGTAGCCGTAATCCTGGTGCCAGGCCCAGGCGCCGCCCACCTTGGGCTCCTTCATGATCATCTTGGAGTGGTAGTGGTAGACCTCGCCGCCAAGCAGCGCTTCGGCGGAATCGACCAGCGAGCGGCAGCGGGCGAACATGCCGTAAATGCCGTTGCCCGGATGATTCCAGAGCGAGAGGCGGACGACGCCGCCCTGGTCGTCGGCCTTGCCGTAGGAGTGCTCGTCGAGCGCCTTGTCGTCCTTGGCCGAGCGGCCCAGAAGCTCGATCTCGGCCTGGTCGAACATGCCGCGCACCAGCACGAAACCGTCCTCGCGATACTGTTGGACTTGCTGCCCGCCGATCGGTCCCTTTGCCACGTGTTGTCCCCCCGGTCTTGTAGTTTAGTACCGGATGCCGGCGGCTTGCATCAGTCGGTCGGTCGCGGTGTAGGCTTCACGCACCCAGTCGACGATCTTGGCCGGCTCGGGCGAGTATTCCAACTCGATGCTGACGGCGCCGTCGAAGCCGGTGCCCTTCAGCGCCTGCAGGTAGGGCGGGAAATCGACCACGCCGCGGCCGGGAGGCAGGTCGCCGTGCTTTTTGCCGTCGCAGTCGGAAAAGTGAACGTGGGCGATTCGTCCAGCCAATCGGGCGAGGTCGGGCGGCGCGGTGTGAGCCAGCGCGAGGTGCGAAACGTCGACATTCGCCTTCACCGCGGGATGCGCCACGTCGTCGAGAAAGCGGACCATCTTGGGAAGATCGTTGATCAGCGAGAGGTGGAAGGGCTCCAGCTCCAGGGCGACCTCGAGGCCGAGCCCGGCGGCGTATTCGCCCAAATCGCGGACGTGCTCCACCGCCCAGTTCCACTGGTCGCGCGGAGCGATAACCTCTTGCTGCCAGATGTACTCGCCGAGGACGAGCAGCAGGTTGCGGCCCTCCAGCTCATAGGCCAGGTCGAGATAGGCCTTAGCGCGTTGGACGTGATAGCGGCGCACGGGGGTATTGAAATCGGCGATCCCGAGCGCGCAGCAGACCGTGGATACCACCGGCAGCTTCATTTCCCTGCAGGTGTCTTTGATCAGCCGTCTCTCACGAATGTCCATCTCCACCGGGTCGTTGAAAATGTCGATCGTGTCGAAGCCGATCTCCTTCGTCAGACGGATGCCTTCCGCCGTTCCAACGGGCGAGCCCAGCCACGCGGAATTAATGAGGCCAAGTTTCATGATTAACGATTCTCCTCACGGTCGCCTTTGAAGTTGTAGCACTCGATGCGTGTGCAAGCAAGGCGGGTATCAGCTTGAGGCGGCTCGAGCGGCCACCAGGGCGCGCACAAACTCCGGCGTGGAACCGCAGCAGCCGCCCAGAAACGAGGCGCCGGCTTCGCGGATGGCCTGGTAGTGCGAAGCGAAGAACTCCGCCGACGTGCCGTAGCTGACGGCAGCGCCTTCCGGCTTCGACTCCAGCCTTGGCAACCCCGCATTCGGCTTGATCCAGATGGGAAGGCCGCATGCCGCCCGCAGGCGCCGGCAGATGGGAGCGGCATACTCCACGCCCACCCCGCAGTTGGCGCCGACCGCGTCGGCTCCCGCTTCCAGCATGGCGGCGGCGACGGCCTCGGGCGTGGCGCCCATCATGGTGCGATCTTTGTTCTTGCCCGAATCGAAAGCGAAGGACGCGATTACCGGCAGTCCCGTGCTCTGGGCGGCGGCCACGGCCAGGCGCGCCTCCTCAATATCGCTCATCGTCTCCACCAGCAGGGCGTCGGCGCCCGCCGCCCGGAGCGCCGCGGCCTGCGCGGCAAAGGCGGCGCTTACCCGGTCGGAACCGATCTCGCCGGCCATCAGCATTTTGCCGGTGGGGCCGATAGAAGCGAACACCAGCGCCCGTCCCGCGGCGGCCCGCTTCGAGATGACGACTCCGGCGCGATTGATCGCCTCCAGGTCGCCCTCCATGGCAACTGCGTTGGCGCGGAAAGTGTTGGTGAGGATGACCTGGCTGCCGGCATCCACATAGGCGCGCGCCACCGCTTCCACGCGCTCGGGATGGGTCAGGTTCCAACTGTCCGGCGGCGCGCCGGGGTCGAGACCGCACGCTTGCAACTCAGTCCCCCAGGCGCCGTCGGTGATCAGCAGACCGCCCGCCAGCCATTCGTCGAGACGGCTCACGCAGCCACCAGTTTGCGCGCCAGCGCCACCGCGGCCCCGGCGCTGTCGCCGTAACCATCGGCTCCGATGGCGTCGGCGTACTGCTGCGTGACGGGCGCGCCTCCCACCATGATCTTCACCCGGTCGCGCAGCCCCGCGCTGCGGAAGGCGTCGACGATGGTCTTCATCGCGGGCATCGTAACCGTAAGCAGCGCCGAGAGCGCCACCAGGTTGGCATTGCCCTTGGCCACCGCCTGGATGAAGCGTTCGGGAGACACGTCGGCGCCCAGATCGATCACCTCGAAGCCGCCGCCCTCCAGCATGGCCGCCACCAGGTTCTTGCCGATATCGTGGAGGTCGCCCTTGACGGTGCCAATCACCACCCGCCCCACCGGCTCGGCGCCCGCCGCCGCCAGCAACGGCCGCAGAATGTCCATCGCCGCCTTCATGGCGCGCGCCGAGAGCAGCATTTCGGGCACGAAATACTCTTCGCACTCGAAGCGCCGGCCCACCTCGTCCATGGCGGGCACCAGGTATTCGGTCACGATGGCGAGGGGCTCCGACCCCGCGGCGATGGCGGCCTGGGTCGCCGCGGCCGCGGTCTTCCAGTCTCCCTCGATGACGGCTGCGTGCAGCTTCTCCAGTTCAGGCATGCGAAACTCCGTTGAATTCGTGGACGGCATCCAGCATGGCGACGATGTTCTCCACCGGGGTGCCGGCCTGCAGGTTATGAATCGAGTTAAACACGAACCCGCCGCCGGGCGCAAAGATCTCGCAACGGCGCAAGACTTCCTCGCGTACCTCGCGCGGCGTGCCGAACGGCAGAGTTTTTTGCGTATCCACCCCCCCGCCCCAGAACACCAGGCGCGAGCCGTACTTGCGCTTCAACCCGGCCGGCTCCATGCCCGCCGCCGAGCACTGCACCGGGTTGATAATATCGAAACCGGCCTCGATGAAGCTCTCGAAGAAACGCTCCACGCTGCCGCAGGAATGCTTGAAACATTTCCAGCCGGTATTGGCGTGTACCCAGTCGTTGACGCGCTTATAGTAGGGGAACCAAAGCTCGCGAAAGGTGCCGACCGAGCAAAACGCCGAAGTCTGGGTGCCGAAATCGGTGCCGCAGACATACATGCAATCCACGGCGTCGCCGACGCGGGCGTGAATTCGCGCCAGGTTGCCGATCGCGATTTCGCACTGGCGCTCGAAGACCTGGTGAATGTAGCCGCGGCGCGTGCGCGTCGAAATGTACCACTCGGCGACGTCGCGGATACCTTTTGGGTTCTTGAGATTGGGCGCGGTTACCAGGGCCACGTCGCCGAACGACGTGCCGCCGAACGACGCCGCCACGCCGTAGCCGCTGGCCGCCGCCGCGCGCACGGAGCGCTCGAAATGGTCCAGGTCCTCTTCGCAAACGGCCCCGAACTCTTCCAGGTTGTCGGCCGGGTCCAGCTTCGCTTCCTCGATTTCCGGCTGCCGCACGATGGTGTCGAAGAAGGCGCTGCCCAGCGGCATGCGCCCGCTCGGCGCGGCCGTTTCATCGCCCTCGGGATAGATCAGGATGTCGCCGTTAAGCTCCGTCCTGGTGCGGAAATCGACCGGAACCAGCACCTCCAGGCCGCGGAAATTCCACTCTTTCCAGGCCGTGGCGGGCAGGCCGAATTTGACCTTGCGCGGAAATACGCCGACCACGTCGAGCCCCATCGCCGCGCGCAGGTCGTGGTCAACGTAGCCCAGCATCTGCCCGGGCTCATGTACTCTTACCGGTCCCTTGGGCAGCCCATAATAGTCGCGCAGCGCCGCCACGCAGGTGACATGAATGCCGGTTACCGAGGTGCTCCCAAAATCCAGCGGAACCCGGTCCGGCTCGCGGTGCTCCAGGGCGGTGCGCAACCTGTCTCGCGATGAGACGCTCGTTTGGCTCAACAGGCGATTTATATCACGCTGCACCACACCCGTGGCGCCGGCCCCGTCCACCCGGAGATCCCGTGGGGCGGGCCGCCAGGCCAGCGGTCGACCGCCCGGTCGACCTTCATTTCTCCGCGATTGGGGTCCGGCCAACTTTAATGAGCAATCAGATACAAGGCGCCGAAGTAAGTGACCGCTATTCCCAGAATCGAGAAGCTCATAATCAGGAATATGCGCGCGGAACGTTGTGCCGCCCGCTGGGCCCCTTCCGGTTGGTCGTTACTTGCCAAGACTGTCATGGTGTTGGCCTCCAGGCCCGTCTCCCGCAACCTTATCTGCCTGCCAGTTGGTCTCCTCTGGCTTGCGCCTGCCGCTCCAAATCGCCTACCTTCAGGCGGAGCGCGACTACCCTGATGCGATACCAGTCCCGCGGGCTAGAGTTCTCATTGCCGAGTTGAAACATACGCTGGACGAATGGCCGGGCACTGGGCGGGTCGACCGGGTACCGCGTCGCGTATTCAACCAGTTGGTCCAGAGTGCCAAGCTCGATCATCTTGGCCGTCACGACGGAGCGCACCTGGCCCGCCCGCGGCTCGGCATCGGGGGGAAACACCCCGACGGCCGCCCGCGCTACCAGGAGCAACTCTTTCCCGTTCGACGCCTTCTCGGCCATTCGCAGGATCACCTTCTGCTGCGCCGCCGACTGCGGAGCCGCCGCGCTGGCAGCCATGTAAAGATCCTTCAGGCTCGCGTCAACCACCTGTTCCGCCTCGGGCGCCGGCCCGGCGGTCTTCTTCGCGGCCGTGTTGCAGGAAGCCATGCTCCAGGCGGCCAGCACAACCGCTGGCGCGCCACAAAAACGCTTCCACATATTGGGAGCGTACATCCAAATCGGATTTCTGGATAGTTTTTTTTCACAGCTTGACGTAGATTTCTACGCAGGATACGATTAATCAGGTATTTATGTCCTATTTTCTGGTTCCGAGTCGCTAGTTTGTCGAGAAACACCACACTATGACGGCCGTGAACCTACTCCGGCTTGCCGCTATTGCGATCCTGCCGATCACCGGCCTCTCCGGCCAACAGCCTCCGCAACCGCGCGCCGAGGACTGCGCCGGCTGCCACGATCCCGGCCCGCGCATCGGCAAACGCCAGCCCGGAGTGCCCCCAGGCTTCAACCGGGCCGCCTTGAAAGCCTCCCCCCATGCCGCTCTCGAGTGCGTTGCCTGCCACAGCGACATCAAAGAAGTTCCGCACCCGGAAAAGTTGGCCCGCGTCGATTGCGGCTCGTGCCACAGCGAAGAGCAGAGTCAGTATTCCGGCAGCGTCCACGGCAAGAGAGCGGCCCAGAACGATCCCTATGCCCCCGGCTGCAAGCTCTGCCACGGGACGCACGACATCCTGCCCCCGTCCAACATGAAGTCGCCGGTGGCCACCATCAACGTTCCGCGCCTCTGCGGAAGCTGTCACGCCGAAGGCACCGAAGTCAGCAAGACCCGCGCCATCCCGCAGACCAACATCCTCGAGAATTACAAGGATAGTATCCACGGCATCGGTCTCTTCCAGGAGGGCCTGACCGTCACCGCGGTCTGCACCAGTTGCCATACGGCGCACAACGTGCTTCCCCACACCGATCCCCGCTCCTCCATTGCCAAACAGAACATCGCCAAGACTTGCACCCGGTGCCACGCCCAAATCGAGGCCGTACACCGCCAGGTGATCCGCGGCGAGCTCTGGGAGAAGCAGCCGCACATGATCCCGGCCTGCGTCGACTGTCACGCGCCTCACGAAATCCGCAAGGTTTTCTACTCCGAGGGGATGTCCAACGGCGACTGCCTGAGCTGCCACTCCAATCCGGCGCTCAAGGGGACAGGCGCCGCGGCATCGCTATACGTCAGCGCGGCCGAGTTGGCCGGCTCACGCCATGCCCGCATCGCCTGCGTGCAATGTCATACCGGCGGCACTCCGTCCAATGTGAGAGCCTGCGTCACCATTAAGGACAAAGTGGATTGCTCCATCTGTCACGAGAAGGTGGTGGCCCAATACCGCGAGAGCACGCACGGCACGCTGGTCGCGAAAGGCAGTCCCGACGCGCCCCTCTGCCAGGATTGTCACAGCCCCCACGGCACCAAGGGCAAGCTCGATTCCACCTCGCCCACGTTCTCGCGCAATATCCCCGCCCTCTGCGCCAAATGCCATCAGGTCGGACACAAAGCCGCCGTTCGCTACTCCGGCAAGCAGGATCATATCGTCGACCGTTACCGCGAGAGCATCCACGGAAAGGGGCTGCTCGAGGCCGGCCTCACCGTCACCGCCAATTGCGCCGATTGCCACACCGCCCATCACGAACTGCCCGCGAGCGACCCCCGCTCCAGCGTGAATCGCGCCAACAGCCCCGAAACCTGCGCCCAGTGCCACCGCGGCATTTACGAGTTGTTCAACGCCAGCGTCCACAGCGCCAATGTCACCCGCTCCGGGAAACCCTTGCCGGTCTGCGCCGATTGCCATACCGCCCACAGCATCGAGCGCACCGATCTCTCCGATTTCCGGCTGAACATCATGGACCAGTGCGGCCGCTGTCACCGGCAGATCACCGAGGCGTATTTTGAGACCTTCCACGGTAAGGTCTCCAAACTCGGTTATCTGAAGACCGCCAAGTGTTACGACTGCCATGGGGCGCACGACATTCTGCCGGTCAACGACCCGCGCTCCCATCTGAGCCGGAACAACATCGTCGCCACCTGCGGCAAGTGCCACCCCGGCTCCCACCGCCAGTTCGCCGGTTATCTGACCCACGCCACCCACCACGACCCGAAGAAGTATCCTTTCCTGTTCGTCACCTTCTGGAGCATGACCACCCTGCTGATCGGCACGCTGGTCGTCTCCGGCGCGCACACTGCGCTCTGGCTGCCCCGTTCGCTCGAATACCGTAAGCAGATGAAGAATGGACAACCGGAAGGCGGAACCTATGTACGCCGCTTCCGGCGCTTCCATCGCAACCTTCACCTGTTGGTGGTTTCCAGCTTCCTCGGACTGGCGCTCACCGGCATGATTCTGAAATTCTCCTACGCCGGCTGGGCCAAGCTTCTGGCCCACCTGCTGGGCGGTTTTGAAGCGGCGGGCCTGATCCATCGGTTCTGCGCCTGCCTGACATTCACTTACTTCGGTCTCCACCTGTACGATCTGTGGAAGCAGCGGCGCGCCAGCGGCAAAAGCTGGTTCCAATACATCACCGGCGAAGAGAGCATGCTTTTCAACCGGCGCGACTGGCGCGAACTGGCCGGTTCCGTCAAATGGTTCTTCAACCGCGGCCCGCGTCCCCAATACGGCCGTTGGACCTATTGGGAGAAATTCGATTATTTCGCGGTGTTCTGGGGCGTAGCCGTAATTGGCGGCACGGGCCTGCTGCTGTGGTTCCCGGAAATCTTCACCCGCGTGCTCCCCGGATGGGCCGTCAATGTCGCCACCACCATCCATAGCGACGAAGCGCTGCTGGCGGTGAGTTTCATCTTCGTGGTGCACTTCTTCAACACCCACTTCCGTCCGGAAAAATTCCCCATGGACACGGTGATTTTCACCGAGGGCATGCCGCTCGAGGAGTTCCAGCGCGACCGCCCGCGGGAATACCGCCAACTGGCGGAGAGCGGCGAGTTGGAAGGGATGATGATGCCGGCGCCGGCGCCCCACGACCTGAAATTCTGGCGCCGCCTCGGTTTCACGGCGCTGACCATCGGCCTGATTTTGATCGGCCTCATCGTCTACGCCATGATTTTCGCCTATCGCTGAACGAGCGGTGGTGGTGGCTGGCGTCGGCGCCAAAGGCTCGGCCATTTGCCCCATTGGCCTGTGTGAATTACCCCAACTAGCCCGCGTTCAGCGACCGTCGAGCGTTGCGAACAGCGACACATTCTCTTGAAGGCCCATGGTTTTAGATAAATCGACCTTTTGGCCATATTATTGCCTGATTTACCCCACGAATCCGCATCGCACGGGTCAAATACCTGCCATGAAAAGGATAAAGTTGCGCCGCTTGCTCCGCGATTCCGCTCATCTCTTGCGGCCGGCCCTGGTGCTGCTTGCCGGTCTGGCGATCTTTCTCGTCATCCGCAGCGCCATTATCCCCAAGGCTTTTGGGCAATACGGGCACTATCGCCCGGGCGCCCTCGGCCTGGTCCGCCAGCATCCGTTTGTTTTCGCGGGGCAGGGCGCCTGTGTGGTTTGCCACGATGAAGAAGCCCAGGCCAGAGCCGCCGGCAAACACGCCCATGTAGCTTGCGAAGCGTGCCACGGTCCGCTGGCGCAGCATGCCGAGGACCCCGCGGCGCACGTTCCGAAATTGCCCGAAGTGGCGAACTTATGCCGCCGCTGCCATGAGAAGGACGCAGCCAAACCGAAGAACTTTCCGCAGGTCGTGACCGCCGAGCACTCCGGCGGCATGCCCTGCACCGACTGCCACCAACCCCACAATCCCCACCTCTGAGCGAAGGAGACGAGCATGGATATCAACCGGCGCGACTTATTCAAGATTGGGGGCAAGTTGCTGGTACTGGCCTCGGCGGGCGCCACCCTAGAGCAGCTCACCGGCGCCGCGCCGCCCAGCGACGCCTACCGGATGGCCGACCACTGGTGGGGCATGATCGTCGACATCGACCTCTGCCTGGGCTGCGGCAACTGCGTGCGTGCCTGTTCCAAGGAGAACAACGTGCCGCAGGGGTATTTCCGCACCTGGGTGGAGCGCTACCAGATCGAAGAAGGCAAGCAGCCCCGCGTGGAATCGCCCAACGGGGCGATGGATGGCTTTCCGCCGCTCGCCCGCGCCGACCTGAAGAGTTTCTACGTACCCAAGTTGTGCAACCACTGCGCCGAGTCGCCGTGCGTTCAGGTCTGCCCGGTGGGCGCCACTTTCGTCAGCCCGGACGGAGTCGTGCTGGTGGACGAATCCTACTGCCTGGGCTGCCGCTACTGCGTGCAGGCGTGTCCCTACGGCTGCCGGTATCTGCACCCGGAAAAGCAGACCGTGGACAAATGCACCTTGTGCTATCACCGCATCACCAAGGGCCTGACCACGGCCTGCTGCGAAAACTGCCCCACCGGCGCCCGTCTGCTGGTGGACTTCAAGAATCCCAATGACCCTGTCCACGAGATCCTGCGCACCAGCAAGGTCCAGGTCTTGAAGCCTTACATGGCTACCCAAGCCAAGGTCTACTACAAAAACCTGGATGGAGAAGTGCGCTGATAGGAGCGATCGATGATACCCGGCGTTGACGGTTTCATATACCCGAACGAGGTGGAGTTGCAATGGAGCGTGCTCATTGTGCTCTACCCCTATATCACGGGCCTGGTTGCCGGCGCATTCATTCTGGCGTCGCTCGAAAGGGTGTTCCGGGTGGATGCCGTGCGGCCCACGTACCGGCTGGCGTTGCTCACGGCCCTGGCTTTCCTGCTGGTGGCGCCGTTGCCCCTGCAACTCCACCTGGGGCATCCCGAGCGTTCCTTCGAAATGTACCTGACGCCGCACCGGTCGTCGGCCATGGCCATGTTCGGTTTCGTATACCTCTGGTACCTCACGGTGGTGTTGCTGGTGGAGATCTGGCTGGAATACCGGGCGGAGATTGTCGGGCTGGCGCAATCGGCGTCCGGGCCGAAACGCTGGATCTATCGCGCGCTTACGCTGGGTTCCTACAACGTCAGCCCGGAGGCGCGCCGTATCGACGACAAGGTGGGCTATGCCGTGACGGTCATCGGTATCCCGTCGGCATTTCTGCTGCACGGGTACGTGGGCTTCATTTTCGGCTCGGTGAAGGCCAACCCGTGGTGGTCCTCGCCCTTGATGCCGGTGGTGTTTCTGTTCTCGGCGATGGTCTCGGGAATCGCCGCGGTGATGGTGGTCTACGTGGTTTCGATGAAAGTGCGCAAGACGGCAATCGACATGCGCTGTCTCGATACCGTCGCCCGCTACCTGTTTTACACCTTCGTCATCGATTTCAGCCTGGAAATGCTGGATCTCGTGCACCGGACCTACGAATCCGACGAGTCCTTCCGCAGCCTGGATTTCATGGTGCACACGCGGCTCTGGGGGTCGCAGGTGATTCTGCAGATCTTCCTGGGGACGCTGCTGCCGCTGGTTCTGCTGGCCGCCAATCAATTGTGGACGTTTTCCGAGGGCAGGCGAAAAGTCATGTATATGATCGCCGGCGGAATGACCCTGATCGGCATTTTTGCCATGCGCTGGAACGTGGTGATCGGCGGGCAACTGTTTTCGAAAAGCTTTCTCGGTTACACATCCTATAAATTGCAACTGGGGGCGCGGGAAGGATTGTTGTCGGCGGCGGTGTTGATGCTGCTTCCGTTCGCGATCCTGCTCATACTGGTGAAGCTCTTGCCGCCATGGCGGGAGGCGGAGGCCCACAAAGCCTGAGGCGTCGTGCTGCGAGTCGGAGCCGCGACCGTGAGGGAGCGGTTGCTGGAGTAGTTCCAACATCCACGGGAGGAGGTTGCCATGCCGCAACCGGAGTGGGAGGCGCTCGCGCGCGAGGTCCACGAACTCGCCGAGCGGGTGGCGTCGATCGAGCGGCTCGTCGGCGCGGGCGCCCCCGTTTCGCCGCCGGACATCGTGCCGGAGGCGGCGCCGGGGATTCCCTCGAGCCATCCACTGGCCGCGATGCCGGGCGTCCTGCCGGATGTGGGACGGGCGCTGCTGGGGCTTGCCGGCGCATACTTGCTGCGCGCCCTCACCGAGTCCGGCGCCCTGTCCACGCGGGCGGGAATCGCCGCTGCAATCGTCTATGCTTTGCTGTGGCTCGGCTGGGCGGCTCGAAACACGGCAACCGAGCCCCTGAAAACCGCGCTCAACAGTCTGACCGCCGTCCTGGTGCTCGCTCCCCTGCTCTGGGAGGCCACGGTACGTTTCCACGCCGTCGGCGACTGGACGACCGCGGCGATCCTGCTGGTCTTCGCGGTTTTCGGCATGGCGATTTCCTGGCGCAAGAGCCTGCTGATCGTCTCCACCTTCGCCACGCTTGCCGCCCTCGGGACCGCCGCCGCCCTGCTCTTGGCCACCCACGACGTCCTGCCGTTCACGTTCCTGTTCCTCGCCGTGGCCGCGGCCATCGAAGCTTCCGCCTGCCTGGAACACTGGTTGAGCGAGCGCTGGCTGGGAGCGGCCGCGGCCGACCTTGCGGTTCTGCTGGCCACCTGGCTCGTAACCAACCAACGCGGCCTGCCCGAAGGGTACGCGCCCATTCCCCATGCATGGCTGTTCGCCGCCCAAGTAGCCCTGCTTACCATCTACCTTTCCAGCACCATCGTCCGGACGCTGTTTCGGGGCTTCTCCTTCACCGGCTTTGAGACCGCTCAATGTGCCGTGGCTTTCGCTGTCAGCCTCAGCGGCGGTTTGCCGATGGCGCCGGCGATGGCCGCGGTCATGCTGGTGTGCGCGGCCGCCTGCTACCTGGTGTCTTTTATCCTGTTGGAGCGGCAAGGCGCTTCCAGCCGCAACTTCTACACCTATTCCACGTTCGGCATCCTGCTGGCGCTGGCGGGCAGTCGAATCCTGCTTTCCAGTACCACCGCCGCGTGGGTCTGGTTCATCCTGGCGGTGGGCTGTGTCTGGGCCGGCGGCTCTCTCGGCCGATTGACGCTTGCAGTGCATGGAGTCATCTACCTGCTGGTGGCGCTGGTCGCTTCGGGCGCCGTTCAGGAAGCGCGGAACCAGCTATTGGGCGCGGCATTATGGCCGGGCGAGCGGCAGATGGCGCTGTGGACCGGCCTGGCGGCTGCCGCGGCCGCCTATGCCCTGGCTGCCCTTTACAGCACCGGCGACCAGCCTTCGTGGAATAAACGGGTTGTCCGGATTGCGGTTGCCGCCAGTTTTGTCTGGCTGGCGGCCGGCATCGCGGCGGGAGTTCTGATCGGCGCCTATCACGCGCTGTTGGGCGCCGGCGCCAGTAATGCCTATTGCGCCACGTTGCGCACCGGCGTCCTGGCGGGTCTTTCCCTTCTGCTCGCCTGGGCGGGCCCGCGCTGGAATCGTTCGGAACTGTCGTCCCTGGTCTACCCCGCCATGTTTCTGGGAGGCTATCGCCTGGTGGCTCAGGACCTCCAACAGGGTCATACCGGAGCGCTCTTCCTTTCGCTGCTGCTCTACGGCGCGGTGCTGACTGCCCTGCCGCGGCTGAAAAGAAGCGCCGGGTGAACCAGTTCTGGCCGGCACACGGCCTTCCGGGTCCGGCTCGGTTCCACGAATTGTATCCGAAGATCGCCGCGGCCGAGCTGGCCCCTCTTCGTGGAGCGGACTCTCAGTCTGCCACGACGGGACTCCTCCCGGCGCTTGTATCGCTCCACGCGCGATGCTTCCCCGCGAACGTGGAGATAGCCCGTGCCTTTGGCTGCGGCTCCGCTGCTCTGTGGGGCAGGTTGGCAACCTGCGGACCGATTGCGGGGCGCCCCCTGGGCCGGGTCCAGCCGGGCGCCAGCCCGGCCGCGCGCCGGCGAGGCCGCATACGTGGCTCAACCCAATTTCCACGACTTCAGGACAGACGCGCGGGACATCCTGAACTGCGTGATCTTCTTCCGCGCGAGAATCCTGGACAGCGGGTCCGCTGGGCTTACAAAGGGCAAGTTTCCTGCCCTGACCTGACGTTCGCCCGAGGCCTTGCCAAAGTCTCTAGGTTGTATAGCGGAACGTCTCGCTATACACTATGGATAGGCAACGGCGTGATCGAGACCATCAGGCACAAGGGCTTGCGTGTGCGGAAATTGGAATTCCTGCCCTGTGGATCTCCGTTTTTTGAGGACGCGCGGGTTCGCTTGGCCCCTGTTCGTGGAGCGGACTCTCAGTCTGCCACGCCGGGACTCCTCCCGGCGCTTGTCTCGCTCCACGCACAATGCTTCCCCGCGAACTTGGAGATAGCCCGTGCCCTTTGGCTGCAGCTCTGCTGCTCAGTGGGGCAGGTTGGTAACCTGCGGACCGATTGTGGGGCGCCCTCAGGGCCGGGTCCAGCCGGGCTCTGGCCGGCAGTCTCCCTGCCAGGCCTAAACTTGGCTCAACCCAATTTCCGCGACTTCAGGACGACGACGCGCGGCACAGCCTGAAGCGACACCGACCGAAATCTCGCTTTGGGGCGGAGCCGTGTGTCCCGCCGCCCCTTGTCCCGCGGCCCCTACCACAACCTCACCCCTCCAACCCGCCCCCACTTCCACGCAAAACCCATTAAAGAGCCAGCCTCGCAAGGTTTAGTTCACCGCGCGGTTTACACACTTCCGCGGCGCTCGGGCGACGCATCTTTTCCGGGCTTTCGGCGCCGCGAATCGGAGCAACCTCGGCGAAGGCTTCCACCGTTTCACCCAGCGCGCCGACACCGTGCGCGTCTTCCTCCGCTACCAGGCCCAGGCCGAACGCAACTACCGCCGCGCCAAAGAAGACCTGCTCCACCTCATCTCCCTGCGCGGCCAGTTAGCCGTCCCCCAAACGGTCTGCCAGCAGGCCTCCGCCGCCCCCGTCGGCCCGGACGCAAGCTGAACCCCGGCCGCTGAAAGCCTCTCCCTATCGAGGAAACCCGCCACAACCCGAAACCCCCTCAGCCTTCGGGCGCGCTACGTGTCCCTGTTTGCCCGGTTTTGCGCAATCGTGTTAGCGTTTTGTTTAAAGACCCGTCGGTATCGTTTCAGCGTAAAACACTAAGGAGAAACCCAAATGCCCCTCGTATCGATGCGCCAGCTCTTGGACGAAGCGGCCAAGCGCGGCTACGGCGTTGGCGCCTTCAACGTAAATAATATGGAGCAGATCCAGTCGATCATGGAAGCGGCTCGCGAAACCAAGTCGCCCGTGATCGTCCAGGCCAGCCGCGGCGCGCGCGCCTACTCCCAGGACCGCTTCCTCTATCACCTGATGCTGGCGGCCACCGAGGTCTATCCGGAAATCCCCACCGTGCTGCACCTGGATCACGGCAACTCGGTCGAAACCTGCAAGTCGGCCATCGACATGGGGTTCACCAGCGTCATGATGGACGGCTCCTTGATGCCCGATGGGAAAACGCCCTCGAGCTTCGAATACAACGTGAAAGCGACCCGCGAGGTGGTGAAACTGGCGCACGCCAAGGGCGTGACCGTGGAGGGCGAAATCGGCTGCCTGGGCGGCATTGAAGACGGCCACGGCGCGGGCCTCGATGGCCTGAGCCACCTCACCGACCCCGACCAGGCCGTGGAATTCGTGAAGCAGACCGGCCTCGATGCGCTGGCCATCGCCATCGGCACCAGCCACGGCGCCTATAAGTTCTCGTCGAAACCCACCGGAGAGACTCTCAAAATGGACCGGCTGATCGCCATTCATAGGCGCCTGCCCAACGTCCACCTGGTGATGCACGGCTCCTCCAGCGTTCCCAAGGACCTGCAGGACATCATCAATCAATACGGCGGAAAGCTGAAGCCGACCTGGGGCGTTCCGGTGGAAGAAATCCAGCTCGGCATCAAGAACGGCGTGCGCAAGATCAACGTGGATACGGACAATCGGCTGGCCATCACCGGGGCCATCCGCAAAGTGTTCGCCGAGAAGCCGGAAGAATTCGATCCGCGCAGCTACCTGAAACCCGCCCGCGAAGCCATGAAGAAAGTGGTGGCGCTGCGCATGACGCAGTTCGGCCAGGCCGGCCACGCCGGCGACTACCAGCCGATCAGCCTCGAGGAAATGGCCGCGCGCTACGCCAGCGAAACGGTCCCGGCATAGCGTCGGAGGTGGGACAGACGATCGCCTTCTGTCGTCTGTCCCCCCCCTCACTCACTGTTTCAGCGTCTGCCGCACCGCGTCGAGCAACGCTTCACGCTCGACCGGCAGGGGTAAAATGGCGGCCGCGCGAGTTTCCGCGGCCAGGGTGAGAAACTCCCCGCCTTCGTCGGCGGACAGGACGATGGCAGGGCGGCCGGCCGGCCGTTCGCGGACTGCCCGGAGGGTGATTTCTTCCCCGGCGGCGCTGAGCTCGGCAATCAGCAAATCGAACTCTCCCGCCTCCACCGCGGAAGCGGCCTCGGGGCCATCGCCGGATTCCGCCACCCCGTAGCCGGCTTCGATCAGCAGGTCGCGAAGCCCGGCCCGATGGCCGCTGTCGCCGGTGACCAGCAGCACCGTAGCCGCGGCGGCTTCCGAGCCCAGAGCGGCGCGCACTTTTTGGGCAAGCTGCGATGGGGTAAATGGCTTGGCCAGCAATTGCACGCCCGGATCCAGCACGCCGCTGCGCGCCATCGTCTGGTCGGTGTAGCCGGACATGTAGAGCACCGCCATGCCGCTCCGTTCCGCGGTGATGCGTTCGGCCAGTTCGCGGCCGGTGATGCCGGGCATGATGACGTCGGTCAGCAGCAGGTGGATGGTGTCCGGATATCCGGCGGCCAGCCGCTGCGCTTCTTCACCGCTCGCCGCGGTCAGCACGCGATACCCGTAGCGGCCCAGCGCCGTGGCCGTCATATGGCGAACCTCGTCCTGGTCTTCCACCACCAGAATGGTTTCGGCGCCGCGCAGATTTCGCCGTATTTCCGGGCGCGGCTGCGGGACCGCGGCGTCGGCGCGCGGCAGGTAGATCTTGAATACGCTGCCCTGCCCCGGTTCGGAATAGACCCAGATCCAGCCGCCGATCTGTTTGACCATCCCGTAGACCGTGGCCAGACCCAGCCCCGTGCCGGTGCCCATCGGCTTGGTGGTGAAAAAGGGCTCGAAGATGTGCTCCCGCACCTCGGGCGGCATACCGCTGCCGTTGTCGCTCACCGCCAGCAGCACGTGCGGCCCGCTGCGGGCGCCGTTGTGAGTCTGCTCGTAGTGGTCGTCCAGCGCCACGTTGGCGGTTTCGATCGACAGCCGCCCTCCGTTGGGCATGGCGTCGCGCGCGTTGACCGCCAGGTTCATGAGGATCTGCTGCAGATGCCCGGCGTCGGCCCTGACGTTGCCCAACTCCCCCTCGGCCCGGATTACCAGCTCGATATCCTCTCCGATCAGCCGCCGCAGCATTTTCTCCACGTCCCGGACGATGTCGTTGAGGTTGAGCACGGCGGGCTGCACCAGTTGTTTGCGGCTGAAAGTCAGCAGTTGCTGGGTGAGCGACGCGGCGCGCTCGCCGGCGGCGCGGATCTCGGCCACGATCGAACTTCCGGAACTGCCGGCGGGCATATCCTGCGCCAGCAGGTCGGCGTAGCCATTGATCACCGCCAGCAGGTTGTTGAAGTCGTGGGCCACTCCTCCCGCCAGGCGGCCGACGCTTTCGAGCCGCTGCGCCTGGTGAAACTGCTCTTCCAGGCTGGTGCGCTCGCTGATGTCGTAGACCATGACGAGGCGGGCCTCGCGCTCGCCAAAGCGCAGCGGATGAGCGGCGATTTCCACCGTCACCAAACTTCCGTTCTTGCGGCGATGCCGCCATGGCCCGTCGGTGTGCAGTCCGGTGGAGGCCTGCACGTTGGCCAGCAGGCGCGGCACATCCTCGGGCGGACGAATGTCGCGGAGGGTCATGGCCAGAAACTCCTCGCGGGAGTAGCCATAACCTTGGATGGCGGCCTGGTTGACGGCCAGAAACGCCAGCGTCTCCAGGTCGTACACCCACATGGGCTGCGGGTTGCTTTCGAACAAAAGGCGATACTGGCGCTCGGATTCCTCCAGCGCCCGCTGCGCTAAGCGGCGGCTGGTAACGTCGCGGAACACCAGCGCCACGCCGGAGAGGGCGCCCCGCCCGCTGCGGATGGGTGCGGCGCTGTCGTCGATGGGAATCTCCCGCCCATCCCGCGCCAGCAGCACGGTGTGGTTGGCCAGGGTGCCGGCCTGGCCGGTGCGCAGAACCGCCAGAGCCGGATTCTCGACCGGGGTACGCGCCTTCTCGTCGATGGCGCGGAAGACCTGGCCGAGCGGGCGCCCGAACGCTTCCGCAGCCGGCCACCCGGTCAGTTGTTCCGCCACCGGATTGAGAAAGGTAATCGAGCCGGCGGCATCGGTGACCATCACGGCGTCCCCGATGCTGGTCAGGACGGTTTCGAGCGTGGCCTTGCGCTGCGACTCTTCTTCGCGCGCGGTCTCGGTGTCCGCCAGCAGGCGGCGCAGCCGAACGATACTGGCCACCAGGGCCAACAGGAAGATGGACGCCGCCACGATCGCGCCGGCGGTGGTGCGCGAAACGGCCGCGATCGCTCCCGCGACCAAAAGGACGGCGGCCGAAGCGGCTTTTTGCGATCTTCCTGGAAGCAAAGCCCCCACGTTTGGCAGCCTCTACCGGATTCTAGCAGGCTGGAGCGAGTGCCTCGCCGGCGACTCCTAGCCGCTCATCGACGCCAAGAACTCGGCGTTGGTGCGCGTCTTGCCCAACTTGTCGAGCAGCAGCTCCATGGTTTCGACCGGGGACAGCGGGTTCAGCACGCGGCGCAGAATGAACACGCGGTTGAGCTCTTCCTTGGGAAGCAGGAGCTCTTCCTTGCGGGTGCCGCTCTTGTTGATATCGATGGCCGGGAAGACGCGTTTATCCACCAGTTTGCGCTCCAGGTGGATTTCCATGTTGCCGGTGCCCTTGAACTCTTCGAAAATCACGTCGTCCATGCGGCTGCCGGTGTCGATCAAGGAGGTGGCGATAATGGTCAGCGAACCGCCCTCTTCGATATTGCGCGCGGCGCCGAAGAAACGCTTGGGGCGCTGCAAGGCGTTGGAATCGACGCCGCCCGAGAGCACCTTTCCCGAAGGCGGCACGATGGTGTTGTAGGCGCGCGCCAGCCGCGTGATGGAATCGAGCAGAATCACCACGTCGCGCTTGTGCTCCACCAGCCGCTTGGCCTTCTCGATCACCATTTCGGCCACCTGCACGTGGCGCGTGGCGGGCTCGTCGAAGGTGGAGCTGATCACTTCGCCGCGCACGCTGCGCTGCATGTCGGTGACTTCCTCGGGGCGCTCGTCGATCAGCAGCACGATGAGCGACACCTCGGGGTGGTTGGTGGTAATGGAATTGGCGATCGACTGCAGCAGCATCGTCTTGCCGGTGCGCGGCGGGGAGACGATCAGGCCGCGCTGGCCCCTGCCGATGGGGGTGAGCAGATCCATCACGCGTCCGGAGAAGTTATCCCGCGCGGTCTCGAGCTTAAACCGCTGATCGGGATAGAGCGGCGTCAGGTTGTCGAAGAAGATCTTGTTGCGGGCTTCCTCGGGCGGCTCGAAATTGATGGCGTCGACTTTGATGAGCGCGAAATACCGCTCGCCTTCCTTGGGCGGGCGGATCTGGCCGGAAATGGTGTCCCCGGTGCGCAGGTCGAAGCGGCGGATCTGGGAGGGCGAGACATAGACGTCGTCCGGCCCGGGCAGATAGTTGTACTCGGGAGCGCGCAGGAAGCCGAAGCCGTCGGGCAGGCATTCGAGCACGCCTTCGGAGAAGATCAGGCCGCTTTTTTCGGCCTGGGTCTGCAGGATCTTGAAGATCAATTCCTGCTTGCGCAGGCCGGCCGCTCCGGCGATCCCCATGTCCTTGGCCACCTGGTTGAGCTTTTGAATGCTCATATCCTTCAGTTCGACCAGGTCCAGGGTGGGCGTGCCGTTCTTGGTTTGGGCGGCCTGTTTGCGCCGCTGCGCGCCGGGCGAAGCGGCCACCACGGCTTCGGCCGAGTTGGGCGGCGGAGGAGGCGGCGGCGCGGCTTCCGCTGCCGGAGGGTCGGGGCGCGGTTCTTTAGCCGCAGGCGGCGCGGCGACGGCAACCTTAGGAGCCCGGTCGGCGGGTTTTTCGCTTTCGGCGGCGGAGCCTTCGCGGGCGGGAGCGGCCGTCTTCTCGGCCGCTTTTTCGGCGGGTTTTTCTTGCTTTTCTTGTTTTTCCTGCGGCGGGGTGTTTGCTACCGGGGCTGCAGTTGTGTCGTTATTGCTTGCCAAATGGTCCTCACTCACCGGCCGGTGACGGCCGAGAAAGGCAACGGCTCCACGCCTTCCTCGCGGATGGCGCGTAGTCCGCCCTGTTGTTCAGATTGATTCGCTTTGTCGGTCTTTGTCGCGATCACCAGGTACGGTATGGTGTGAGCCTCCAGCCAGTGTTTCAATTCCAGATCGCCGTCCATCCAGCCCCGGCGGGCATCCAGAATCAGGCAGCAGAGCTTGAGACTCTCTCTATGTTCCAGATAGTGTTCGATTAACCGCTTCCAGTCGCGCAAGTTTTCCCGGGGAACCCTGGCATAACCATAGCCGGGCAGATCGACGAAACCGAACGCACCGTCAATGCGATAAAAATTGATCGTCTGTGTTCGCCCCGGAGTGTTGCTGGTGAAAGCCAGCTTTTTTTGCCCGGCGAGGGCATTAATCAGGCTGGACTTCCCTACGTTGCTTCTCCCTAAAAACGCTACCTCAGGCAGCCCCGCGGCCGGGAACTGTTCCGGCCGGGCGGCACTGGCTACAAACTCGGCTCTCACACGGATAGCGGCAGCCCTTAGTGGGCCAGCTCCTCGACCGGCTTGTCCACCACGACCGGGGTGGAGGCCGGCAAGGGGAGCGCGACAATCTCCCGTTCGAGCGCGATTTTCAAAACCTGGTCCATCGACTCCACGAAGTTCAACTTCATGGTCTTCTTAATGGCATCGGGAATATCGGGGAGGTCTTTCTCATTTTCCCTGGGAACGATCGCTTCCAGAATGCCATGCCGATGCGCCGCCATCAACTTTTCTTTCAGGCCGCCGATCGGCAGCACCCGGCCGCGCAGGGTGATTTCTCCGGTCATGGCCACGTCGGCGCGCACCGGAATGCCGGTGAGGGCGCTGCAAATGGTGGTGGCCATGGTGATGCCGGCCGAAGGCCCGTCTTTGGGGATGGCGCCCTCGGGAATGTGCAGATGCACATCCATATTGCGGTAAAAATCGCGCGGCAAGCCGAGCGACAAAGCGCGCGAGCGGATGTAACTCATGGCCGCCTGCGCCGACTCCTGCATCACCTCGCCCAGCTTGCCGGTGATGGTGAGCTTGCCCTTGCCCTCCATCAGGGTGCATTCGGTGGTCAGGATCTGCCCGCCCACTTCGGTCCACGCCAGGCCCACGGCGGCGCCCACTTCATTGTGCTTCTCCGCTTCGAGGTCGCGGAACCTCCAGGGCCCCAGCAAATCGGTGAGCTTCTGCGCGGTGACCACCAGCTTGGGAAGCGCTTTCTTGTCTTTCCGCTCCTTGGCCGCCTTGGGACTTTCCTTGGAGGCGCCGGTTGCGTTTTGCTTGGCGGATTCTTTCAGGCTCTCGGCGGCGGACTCGTTGTTCACCACCTGGCGGGCCACCTTGCGGCAGACGTTGCCCACTTCGCGCTCCAGGTTTCGAACCCCGGCTTCGCGGGTGTAATACTGAATCAGCCCGTTCAGGCCGTCGTCGGTGAACTCGACCTGCCTGGCGTCGAGGCCGGTCGCCTCCATCTGCTTGCGCACCAGGAAACGGCGCGCGATTTCCATCTTTTCGAGCTCGGTGTAGCCCGACAGGCGGATCACTTCCATGCGGTCCTGCAAGGCCGGCGGAATGGTATGCAGCACGTTGGCCGTGGCGATGAAAAAGACCTGGCTCAGATCGTACTCCACGTCCAGGTAATGATCCACGTACATGAAGTTCTGTTCCGGGTCCAGAACCTCGAGCAACGCGGCGGACGGATCGCCGCGAAAGTCCGTGGACATCTTATCGACTTCGTCCAGCATGAAGACCGGGTTGCGGGTGCCGGCTTTCTTCATCATCTGGATCACCTGGCCGGGGAGCGCGCCAATGTAGGTGCGGCGATGGCCGCGGATTTCGGCCTCGTCGCGGACGCCGCCGAGGGACATGCGCACGAACTTGCGGCCGGTGGCCTTGGCGATCGACATGCCGAGCGAGGTCTTGCCCACGCCGGGAGGCCCGACGAAGCACAGAATCGATCCCTTGGGATTCTTTACCAGCCGGCGCACGGCCAGGAATTCGAGGATGCGCTCCTTAATCTTATCTAGGCCGTAGTGATCCTTGTTGAGCGTTTCCTCGGCGAACTTGAGGTCGCGGATCTCCTTGGATTTCTTTTTCCACGGCACCGCCAGCAGCCAGTCCAGGTAGTTGCGCGAGACGGTGGATTCGGCCGACATGGGCGGCATGTTTTCGAGCCGCTTCAGCTCGGTCAGGGCTTTGTCGAGCGCGTCGGCGGTCATGCCGGCGGTTTCGATGCGCTTCTTCAGCTCGTCGATCTCGCTCTTTTCCCCGCGGCCCAGCTCTTTCTGAATGGCCTTGATCTTTTCGTTGAGGTAATACTCTTTTTGCGCCTTTTCCATCTGGCGCTTGACGCGGCCCTGGATGGTGCGGTCCACGTTGAGCTTTTCGATTTCGATGTCGAGCATCTCGGCCACGCGGGTGAGGCGGTCGATGGGATCGAAAATCTCGAGCAATTCCTGCTTTTCCTCGATGGTGAGCTGCAGGTTGGCGCCCACGGTATCGGCCAGCTTGCCCGGATCGTCCACCCGGATGGCGGCGATCATGGTTTCGTAGTTCAGGTTCTGGCTCAGCTTTACGTACTGCTCGAACAAGCCCGTGACGCGGCTGATCAAGGCATCCAGTTGCGGGCCCGTTTCCACTCGAAACCCGGAGGTGCGCACCAGCGCGCGGAAGAAGCCTTCGTCGTCGGCCACGGAGACGACCTTGGCGCGCTCCACGCCCTCCACCAGGACCTTGATATTGCCGTCCGGCAGCTTGAGGCTTTGCACGATGTTGACGATGCAGCCGACCGAATAGATTTCGTTGGGCTTGGGCTCGTCGATGGCGGCATCGTGCTGGGTGGCCAGGAAGATTTTTTTATCGCCCGCCATGGCTTCTTCCAGGGCGCGGACGCTCGATTCGCGGCCCACCACAAACGGGGTCATCATGTACGGAAAGATGACCACGTCGCGGATCGGCATCATCGGCAGACGCTTTGTATCGGATTTTTCCTTCGAAGTCAGCATTATTTCCCCAAGGCGCCCGTCCCCTTTCCAGCGCCCGAGCCCGGCAAACTGTCCCTATGATAAAGGAAGTTAGCCGGCCTTTTCCAATATTGTAAGACTGATTTTCTGCGAAAGTACCATGTCCTTGGTGACTTGGAACTCCCGCACCTTTTTGTAGGAGGGGAGGTAATACATCAGATCGAGCATGAGGTCTTCGAGGATCATGCGCAGCCCGCGGGCTCCCACCTTACGTTCCATGGCAAGATCGGCGATGGCCTCCAGCGCTTCGTCGCTGAATTTCAACCGCACGTTCTCGAACTCGAGCAGTTTCTGATATTGCTTGACGATGGCGTTCTTGGGCCTGGTCAGAATCTGCATCAGGGCGGAACGATCCAGGTCTTCCAGCACCGCGCTCACCGGCAGACGGCCGATGAATTCCGGAATGAAACCGAACTTGATGAGGTCGATGGGCTGAGCTTGCGACAACAGGTCGATATCGCGGCGTCCGCTGATGCCTCCGCGCGGACGATTCTCGTCCTCCTGCAAAAACCCTATCGACTTCTTGCCCGTCCGCTTGGCGACGACCTTTTCCAAACCCACGAAAGCGCCGCCGCATATAAACAGGATATTGGTGGTATCCACGGGCGTGAATTCCTGGTGGGGGTGCTTGCGCCCGCCCTGCGGCGGCACATTGGCCACCGTCCCCTCCAAAATCTTCAACAGGGCCTGCTGCACGCCTTCGCCGGAAACATCGCGGGTAATCGACGGGTTCTCGTCCTTGCGGCAGATTTTATCGATTTCGTCGATATAAATGATCCCCTGCTGGCACTTCTGCACGTCTCCGTCGGCGGCTTGCAGCAGCTTCAGGATGATATTCTCGACGTCTTCGCCCACGTATCCGGCTTCGGTCAGGGTGGTGGCGTCGACAATCGCGAACGGAACCTCGAGGATCTTCGCCAACGTCTGCGCCATCAGCGTCTTGCCGGTGCCTGTCGGGCCGATCAGGAGAATATTGGACTTTTGCAGCTCGACATCCGCGTTGCGCAACCGGTTCATGTGAATGCGCTTGCAATGGTTGTAGACGGCCACCGCCAGCTTCTTCTTGGTGGCTTCCTGCCCGATCACGTACTGATCCAGGAATTCCTTCACTTCCAACGGCTTAGGGATCTTATTCGGAGTTCCAGACGGGGTATCGACCTTGTCGTCTTCGAGAATTGAGTTACAGACGGCGATGCATTCGTCACAAATATAGGCGCGGGGGTAGTCGCTGGGAGAGGAGATGAGCTTCCCGACTACGTCCTGGCTCTTATGGCAAAACGAACATCGTAAGGCATCATCGGACCCGGCACGCTTCAAGCAATTTTCTCCTGTACCACCGCTGGCTGCGATGGGGCTCCGATTCCGCCCCGGCCATTGTCGGCGTCGAGAACCTCAACCGATTTCGTTCCTATTATCACCCGAACCGCCTCCCTTAGCAATGTCGTCCAAGGTTGGTACTGGAGCATCATGCCGTCTTGCGGGCGTGCTCGAACAGCAAGTTGAGCGTTTTCTCGGTCTGGATGTGACTGGCAATTCTTCCCAAAGTGCCATCCTTCTCGAACCGGACCTGCACAGCGCCCACCGGTTCCCGCTGCTGGCGCGCGATCCGCTCCACTTCCTTATCCACTTCTTCCCGGGTGGCGTGAATGGCTTCCCGCTCGGCCACCTTGGCCAGCAGCAAGCTGGCCTTGACCTCGCGTAGCGCCTTATCGCGCTGGGCTTCCTTCACCTTGGCCCAGTCCAGCTTCAAACTGTTCGGGTCCACACCCTCGGCGGCCAGCGACCGCAGGCTCTGCTCCACCCGGTTGCGGATCTGGCGGTCGATGAATACTTCCGGCACGGGAAAATCGTGATCGTCCACCAGCTTGTCGACGATTTTGTCCTTGGCCGCCTGCTGGGCCTCATACTGGCGTTGGACGAAAATGTTCTTGCGAATCGCCTCGCGCAGCTCGTCCAGGTTGCGGTAATCGCCCAGATCCTGGGCGAAATCGTCGTTCAGCTCGGGCAGCTCTTTTTTGCGAATCCCCTTCACGCGCGCCCGGAACATGACTGTCTTTCCGGCTAGGCGCTTGTTGCCATAATCTTCGGGGTAGGGAACCGTGAATTCTTTCTCGTCGCCCGGGCTGGTTCCGCGCAGGTTGTCGCTGAAGGCCGGAAAGGTATCCGGGCCGCCGATTTCGAGCACGGTTTCGTCCTGCTTGACCGGCTCACCCTCGATCAGAGCTTCCGGACCGGCAACGGTTTCGAGCGATACCACGGCGAAGTCGCCGTCCACGATCGGGCGCGGGTCCACATTGCTATAGTCGGCCTTGGCCTGGCGCAATTCCTCGATCCGTTGGGCCACGTCTTCGCCGGTCACTTCGGGATCGTGATACGGCACTTCGACGCCTCGGTATTCTTTCAGCTCAATGGCCGGCACGACTTCGAATTCGGCCTTGAAGTGCAGCGGCTCGCCATCGTGGAGGTGAACGTCGCTGATATCGGGCGTGCCCACCACGTTCAGGTTTTCGGCCTCGAACTGTTTTTGCAGGTACTTGGGGATCAGGCTCTCCAGCACGCGCTGCCGGATGTCGCCGGCAAACTGCTTGCGAATCAGCGAAGCGGGTGCCTTGCCGGGCCGAAAGCCGGGCAGCTTGGCGCGTTTCTGAACGTCCGCCAGAACGCGGCTGGTTTCGCTTTCCACTTCCTCAACGGGGACGGAAACCTCAAGCGAGTGCCTGCAACCTTCCAATAATGCCAAGGGGATCTCAACCTCAGGAAAAAGAATTGATGGTGTAAACTTCAGGATACCACTAGAATGGTCGTCAGGCTTCCGCATGTGGATTCCGGTGGCGGCGGTGGCCGCCCTGCTCGCTCTGTGGGCTCTCGCCGTACGGCGGCATAAATGAACGCCTTTCATTTCGAAACCGCCCTGCTCAACGTGCTCCTGCTGTGGATTCTGACGGCGCCGCACGAATGCGCCCACGCCTGGACGGCGGCGCGACTGGGCGACGACACACCGGTGAAGCAGGGGCGGCTGACGCTCAACCCGCTGGCGCACGTGGATTGGATCGGCACGGCGATTCTGCCGTTTGTGACCTCGTTGATGGGGGCGGGCTTCCTCGGCTGGGGCAAGCCGGTCGTCACGCAGCCCGGCCGATTGCGGGGCGGGCTGAACGGGCTGGCGCTGGTCGCCATGGCGGGACCGGCGAGCAATGTCGTCATGGCGGTAATCCTGGGCCTGATCTCGACGGCCACGGCCCACGCTTTCCCCGCCTTCGCCCAATTCGCCGCCCACGGGGTGCTGCTAAGCCTGTACCTGGCGCTGTTCAACCTATTGCCGGTACCGCCGCTCGATGGCTCCAAGCTGCTGCTGGCCGCGCGCATTCCGCCGGTGGTGTACCTGGAACTGGCGCGCTTCGGTTTCGGCCTGCTGATTGTGGTGATGTGGGTGACGCCGCTCGGCCTGTGGCTCAGTCAATGGAGCTACCAGGGAGCGGTGGCGATACTGAACGCGGTGTAGGACCTAGCAGGCGGGACGGCGGCGGGAGGCGTGCCAAAAATGGAGGACCTCGACCAAGGCGGCCGCTTCATTGACTCGATACTAGATCAGGATAGGGGTGTGCACGAGCAACCGCACGTCGGGCCTTCCGTCCACCGGGCTGCCGATGTGCGGGAAGGTCTTCCACAGCTCAACGTGATTCAGGATGGCGTTTCCGAACCGCTCGGCGGTCGCCGGGAAATTGGCCCAAGAGTAGGCCAGGATTTCCCCGAAGTCCGCTAGCGCGGCTTCTGCGATTCGAATTTGGACATCCACTCGGGAATCATCTTACGGACTTCATCGATCGAAACGGTGCGGCCTTCGTCAGCATCCTCGATACCGCGGTCGATCGCCGCCAGGGTTTCGGCGCCGACCTCGACGGCGTCCGTTACCGGAACCTCTAGCTTCAGGTCAACCATATCTGTACAGTAGCCCCGGGGCAGGCCGCGATGCAAACCGTATCGGTGAAATTAGCCGGAGATGGCGGTTGCAAGCGTTGGTCCGGCGATCAGGCCCGGCCCGGCGAGAGCGGGGCGGACGCGGCACGCGGAGGACTACCGATGGTCGAGCGCCGCTCAACCGGAATCGGCGCGGGAAACCAGGTGGGATGGACGATCGTTTCTTGTGGTCTGTCAGGCTGCTGTGGCTGGGCGCGGCCCGACAGACCACGGAAAACGATGGTCTGTCCCACCTTGGATCGCCCGAAACCTGGCTCAATCCAAACTTCGCGACTTCAGGAGTTCGGAGGCTCGGCGCTGCAGACACAAGTGTCCGCGCCACGAAGACATGGCGCCGCGCTACACGATCAGCATACAGTCGCCGTAGGAATAGAAGCGATACTTTTGCTCGACGGCATGGCGATAGGCGGCCAGGGCGAGGTCCGTTCCGGCGAAGGCGCAAACCAGCATCAGCAAGCTGGTGCGGGGCAGGTGGAAATTGGTGAGCAGGGCGCCGGCGCCGCGAAAGGCGTAGCCAGGCCGGATGAACAAGTCAGTTTCGCCCGACAAGGCTTCCAGCGGGCCGCGCGCCAGCACCGATTCGAGGGTGCGCATGCTGGTGGTGCCTACGGCCACGAGGCGGCTGGCGGCGCGCATGACGGCGGCGTTTTCGGCGAGTTGAGCGCCACGTACTCCAGCCAACTCCTATTGAAACGCGGATCCAGCCAGTGCAAGCAGCATTGTCTCTGCAACTCGTAACTCAAAGGGCGCATTTCATAGCACCACTCCGCTCCTCCCTTGTCTTCATAGTCGCGATAGACGGATTCAAGAACCGGGCGGTGGTGCTTGGGTGAGAGCACAAGAACGCCAGTCTGCACGACATGCGGCAAGTTTGCCGGCAACCCGTAGGCGGCGTGGAAGTCTCCTCGAATGGGATCGATGCCGTCCGCTCCCCATGATGCAGCAAGGATGGGAAACGCCCGTTCGGCGTCTACAGTGTTGCAATCGACCGCGCCTACGCAGGTGGCATCGACTCCCGAGGCCACATCGGGGGCCTTGTCGTTCACCACAATATCGCTGTCCATCCACACGACCTGTTCATAGTCCGCAATTTTGGGGTGGCTCAAGATCAGGCATTTTTGCCAAGCAGGCGAGCGCCTCCGCGCTCGTTCACTTGTGTCGATTGGCTGGTCGAGCGCAATGACATCAAAACCGTAGGCTCTGGCGTAG
>JBKQVG010000143.1:0-2909 GCA_052325345.1 Bryobacteraceae bacterium | reverse complement strand
ATCCGCGCTATTCCGGAGGTGAGGCCCCATGAGGCTTCCTGTGGCTCAATTACTGTTGCGGGGGGCGTTCGCTGCTTCCTGTGTGCTCTTTGCCGGGATCATCGGCGGATGGCCCGGCTGGGGTGCGGGCCGGCCGCCGCAGTCGCCTTCCACCAAATTGCAAGGCAGTTGGTCGACGAAGGCGCCTCTTCTCACCAAGCGGGCCGAAGTTGGAGTCGCGGCGCTGGACGGAAAGATCTATGTCGTCGGCGGCGCAACCCCCGGCGTCCAGGCCTCGCCGCTTAATCAGGAGTACGATCCGGCCGCGGATCGCTGGCGCGACCGCGCTCCGCTTCCTCACGGGCTGTCGCATCCGGGCGTGGCCGGACTCAACCACAAGCTGTATGCGATCGGGGGCTTCAGTGGCGGAGGTGTGCACGTCGGAGCGCTCGATCTGGCTTTCGAATACGATCCCGCGATCGACAAATGGCGGCAACTTCCTCCGCTCAGCAGCCCACGCGGCTCGGTCGGCGTGGCCGCCGTGGGCGGCAAAATCCACGCCATCGGAGGACGCGGGCTGGACAAAAATACGGTCGCCACGCACCAGATCTACGACCCCTCCAACGGAAAATGGACCGAGGGCGCGCCGCTTCCCACGGCTCGCGACCACGCGGGTGTGATCGTCGTCGACGGAAAAATCCACGTCATCGGCGGGCGCACCGCCGGCAGCAGCGATAACACCAACCTGCACGACATCTACGATCCGAAGACGAACTCCTGGCGATCCGCGGCCCCGCTTTTGACGGCGCGGAGCAGTGGAGCCGCAGCCTACTACCATGGCCTGATTCTCTACGCCGGCGGCGAATGCAAAGACGGCAAAACCTTCTCCGAAAACGAAGCTTACGATCCGAAGACGGACCGGTGGCTGGCGCTCGCGCCCTTGCCCCCAGGCCGGCATGCTTTCGGAGCCGCAGCCGCCGGGCAGTACGCCTATTTTGCCGGCGGCGCCCTCGGATGCGGCGGCGGTTCTGTGTCGGACGAACTGCTCGTCTTCAAGCTGCCCTAGTGCGCGGAAGTCCCATTCGCATGCACATATGCGCGTTTCTCAGCCACGCGCCAAGCCCTGCCTCCATGACCGTATTTGCCCATTCAGCTATGTATAGAGGTGTTGCAGAGCGGAGCAACAGGCCGCTCGCCTTCCTTGCGACACCCCAGACCGTGTGCTAGATTCCAAAACCAGCGCAAAATTTTGCACTTTTTATGTACGATTCGCGACAATCCGGCTCCGCGAAACACGGCAAGGTGCCGGTCGAGGTCTATTGGACCGCGATCAGCTACCGCACCGTAATCCTCTATGTTGTGCTGATTGTGGTCATCATCGGGGCTGGAACTTATGTGGCGCGTCCCGACTGGATGGCCGGCACATTCGATCGCCTGTCGCGGAGTTTGGGCGCGGCCCCCGGCGGCGTCGCGGCTTTAGCGCAGAATCAAGCGCGTTTTGTTAACCTTGATGGTAAGGTGGAAATCAAGCGCGCCAATTCGGTCACCTGGCAGAGTGCCGATTACCGCTCCACGCTGGACAAAGGCGATTTGATTCGCACGGGAGACGACGGTGCGGCCAGGCTCGCGTTTGTGGACGGCACCACCTACACGATCAAGGCGGATTCGTTCGTTACCGTGGAGCAGAACTCCATTGACCGCGACCAGACCGATGTGGCCGTACACATCAGTTCCGGCGCCGTAGACCTGGCGACGGGCTCGTGGCAATCGCCGAAATCGAGGGCCGAAGTCTCCTTCGCCAATGCCAGGGCGTCCTTGCAGGAAAACAGCCGTGCGGCCGTCCGCGCCGATCCATCCACCAATGAAAATCAGATCACCGTTTCGGCCGGCGCCGCGGATATGCAGGTGGGCAATCAACACGTGCAGATCGGCGAGTGGCAACGCGTGACGTTTAATCAATCGAGCGGCGAGCTGACCAAGACCACGGTGCTTGCGCCGCCGCAGCTTGCGGCGCCGCTGAATCTTCAGCCCTTGATCGAAGCGGACCCTAAACGCGCTCCCGTGCACTTCGCCTGGTCCGCTATTCCGGACGCCGTGAGCTATACCTTGCGCGTCAGCACCAACTCCATGTTCACGCGCACCGTGGCCGAAAAAGAGGTCGGCGGCACCAGCGTCGATCTCAGCGGATTCGATCCCGGCGATTACTTTTGGAGCGTAACGGCCATCGACGCCCACAAGAAGGAGAGCGCGCCGAGCGATGCGTACAAGTTCACTCTGATCGCTCAAGGCAAGGCCGAGGAGATGCTCCTGGAAGTAGACGCTACGGAGATCCATGGCAACGTGGTGGAAATCATCGGGCGCACCGAAGCGAGCGCCGCGCTCATCGTGAATGGGGAGCCGGTGGCGGACATTGCGCGCGACGGCCGTTTTCGTTATTTCACGCAGGCGCTTTCGCGGGGCAGTCACGAGATTGTAGTGACCGGGCAGAATCGCAGGGGTGGCACGGCGATCAAGCGCGTGTCGATCGTTATTCCTTAATCACTGTATCGTGGCAAAGGGGAAACTGCGGCCGGAAACGGCGCGGAAATTAGAATGATCAGTAAAAACGGCTATAATCTTCGTTCCGTCTTCAGCTTGCTCTCTTCCGATCTGGCCATCGACCTCGGTATGGCCAACACCCTGGTATTCGCGAAAGGCAAAGGCATCGTGGTGAACGAGCCTTCCATCGTGGCGATTAACAAGAACACCAGCGAGGTGGTCGCCGTGGGGCGCGAAGCCAAGGACATGCTCGGCCGCACGCCGGGCAACGTCGTGGCCATCAAGCCCATGAAAGACGGCGTAATCGCGGATTTCAAAGTCACCGAGAAGATGCTCACCTACTTCATCCAGAAGGCGCACAATCGCCGCGTCCTGGTGCACCCGCGCATCGT
>JBKQVG010000142.1:0-6417 GCA_052325345.1 Bryobacteraceae bacterium | reverse complement strand
CGCCCTGGGGAGAAACATAGAACTCCCGGTAGACGGGCGGCGCAGCCCGCAGGCAAAACCCGCCACTCACCAGGGCGAGGAGGGCGAGCGGAAAGAATCGTGGATAGTTGTGGCGAGATGGTTTCATTTCCGCCTCTACGGATTATTGTCCTACCGCGGGGGCGGCGCGGCGCCACGTGCGCGACATGGCCCGAACGATTTGCGAATCCGCTTTTGTAGCCCGAGATCCAGAGTAGCACCGCGGCGGTCCGAAACAGGTCGCGCCGCGCGAGTAGGGCGCCTCGTCCTACGGGCTGGATTTGGCCGGAGCACGCTAAGGGACTGCCGCGAAATAACCACTCCAATCACGAGCAACCGCTCCCTTACGGTCACGGCTCCGACTCAACGATACGGTTCGTCATGCCGCGAGTCAGAGCCGCGACCGCAAGGGAGCGGTTGGCGCGGTTATTACGTAACGCGCCCTAAAAAGTCAGGCGCAAACCGACTTGCACCTGCCGCATGCCCGAAGCGGTTCGGATCTGGCCGAAGAGGCTGGACGACATGGTCGTGGTTGGGTTGCCCAGGTTCACCATGTTGAAAGCGTTGGTGAATTCGCCCCGAGCCTGAAGCCTCATCCCTTCGCGGATCTGGAAGTTGCGGAAGATGCCCATATCCACGTTTTTGGCGCCGGGCCCGGTCAGCAGGTTGCGCGCCGAAGTGCCGTCCGCGCCGTTTGCCGGCGAAGCGAAGGCCGCTGTGTTGAACCACTGCCCGGTTACGACCGCCTGGCCGCGGTGAGGATCGAGGAAGGGGTTGCCCACCAGGTTGCCGCGGTCGTTGGTGTTGCCGTCGAGGTTGGTGTCTTTGCCCGTCGTCACGGTGAACGGCAGGCCGCTTTCCAGCGTGGCGATGGCGGAAAGCTGCCATCCGTCGATCACGTTGCGCAGGAACGGATTCACCTTGCCGAAGTAATCCATATTCCAGATCACTTCACTCACCATGGTGTTGCGCCGGTCGTTATCGGAGCGCCCTCGGTCCTCGCCGAGGTTCCGGTAATCCTGGGCGCCGCCGTTGGTGGTGTTGTTATCCAACTCGACGTCTTCGATGTCCTTGCTGAAGGTGAAAAACCCTTTGGCGCTGACATGGTGTCCCATGCGTTTCTCCGCCGTGATCTGAAGACCGTTGTAAGCGGTGTTTTCCATCGACTGCACCAGGAAAACCTGCGCCAGTTGTCCCGGATCGATGGCCCGGCGGTTGTTCACGTTGGACGTCGTGGCCGTGCTGTTGTAATAGGGATAATTCTCGTCGTACGCAAACGGCAGCCGCCTGCCCAACGAGCCGACGTACGCCGCGGCAACGCTGAAGCTCTTGGCGATCTGCCTTTGCACCGAGAAGTTCAACTGGTAGGTGTAGGGCCAGCGGAAGGCCGGCGACATGCCATAGATTTCCGCCGGATAAATGAACGTCGGGCTGGTCGGGTTGTAGGAGTACGGATAGGGCGAGACGCCGCCCGGGAACAAGCCGTACACGTTGCTCAACGATTGAATATTGTTGAACTGCTCGCGGACGGCGAACGGCTGGTAATTGGAGGTGGAGTTCCACTCGTTGCCCGAGACACTGCCGTAGAAGATGCCGGCGGCGGCCCGGATGGATGTCTTTCCGTCGCCGAACGGGTCGAAGGCCAGCCCCACGCGCGGCGCGAAGTGCGCCCACTGGGTGGAGACGATGCCGCGGCCGATGCCCGGATCGCCCACCACCAGCAGGCCGGTAGGGACGCCCGAGCCCTTCAGGACCTGCGACTGCACGCCTTGCTCGAAGGTTCCTTCGCGATTGAACGGGTCGGTCGGCGGTGTCTGAATCTCCCAGCGCATGCCCAGGTTCAAGGTGAGCCGCGAGGTGACGCGAAAATCGTCCTGGGCGAACAGGGACGCCAGCCAGAAATCGTCCAGCGCGGTGATGGGGGCGTCCTGATTCATGGTCACCGGCAAGCCGGTCAGATAGTCCGACAGCGCATTGGCGGTCTTGGCGCCGCTGAAGGAAAAGACGCCGTAATTGTTGAGCAGGGTCTGTTGAACGTCCTTGTCGAGGGCCAGTTCGCCGCCGAACTTCAGCGTGTGGCGTCCGTGGGTGTAGCTGAGCGAGTCGCGCGTGGAATAGAAATTGGTGCCCGCCACGGGTCCGTCGATGGATTGGGCCAGCGTAAAATAGCCTGTCACCGTGATCTGGGGCAGCGAGGGGGCGCCCTGCGGCTGGAAGGTCGATCCCAGGTCGTGCAGCGAGATCTGCGGCGTGTTCAGCCGGCCTCCGAAGTTGCGCGTGTAAGTCATCCAGAACTGGTTCACCGTGTTGGGATTGATGGTGTAGGTGTCGCTGGCGTTGACGTTCTGCTGCCTCCAGTTGAAGGCTTGCATCGACCAGGGCAGGTTGCCGCCGGGGAGCACGGAGTTGTTGCCGCTGGTTTCGTAATAGCTGGCGCTCAGCAGGTTCCGGTCGGTAAACGAGTGATCGATCTTGATGAGCGCCTCATCCGTGTTGTACGGGCTTGGCACCGTTCCCTGCCAGATGTTGGCGGGAAGATTGGCGGTAGGGATGTACTTATTGAGAATGTTCATGGCCGTCGGGTCCAGCCGCGACGCGGGAATAATGCCGCCGGGAAAGGCGGCGTTACCGTTGTTCGGATCGGTGGGCTTGGTCTTCGAAGCGGAAAAATTCCCGGTGCGCTCTAGCGCCGTGGGCACCACCGCCGTGTTCAAGAACGAGCTGGTGATCTGGCGCAATCCTGAGTAGGTGCCGAAGAAGAAAGTCTTGTCTTTTCGGATGGGGCCGCCGAACGCCCCGCCAAACTGATTGCGGTGCAGCGGCGATGCCGTCAGAGAGAGCCAGGTGTACGAGTTCAGGTCGGTATTGCGCATGAATTCGAACAAGGAGCCGTGAAACTGGTTGGTTCCGGACTTGGTAATGATATTGACCACCCCTCCCGCCGAGCGTCCATATTCGGCGCCGTAGCTGTTTGTTACCACGCGGAACTCTTCAATCGCGTCGGGATTGGGCGCAATGTTGCCGGTATTCCGCAGCCCCGTCATGTTGTTGCCGCCGTCCAGGTAGTAATTGACCGAGCCGGCGCCTCCGTCGACGCCGCCGTTGACCATGGTCACCTGCTGCGGGTAACCCAGCACAATGCTGTTTACGTTGGACGAGACGCCGGGCGTCAGTTGCAGCAGCGTGTATACGTTGCGTCCCACGATGGGAAGGGTGGTGATCTCGGCGTTCTCCACGGTGCGGCCGATCTGTGCGTTGAATGTGTTCACCAGCGGCGCGGTGGCGGTGACGTCAACCTGCTCGGTCAGCGTGCCCACGTCCAGCGTGGCGTCCACGCGGGCGGCCACATTGATTTCCAGGACGACGCCCGTTTGGATACTTTTCTTGAATCCGTGCGCGGCCACTTCCACGCTGTACTGGCCGATCGGCAGAAACTCGATCCGATATTCACCGCCCGTGTTGGTCTGGGCGCTGCGCGAGAAGTTGGTACCGGTATTGGTGGCTGTGACGGTAGCCGAGGGAACGGCGGCGCCGGATCTGTCGGTTACCGTCCCGAAGAGAGTGGTGGTGGTTTGCGCGTGTAGGAACACGGCAGTGAATAGAAGTAGAACTAACGTAGTTCGCATTTAAGTCTCCCCAAAGGCGCCGTGCGCCCACCCAAAGCATGATTGGAAACCGCGGCATGCGGCGCACTGGCGCGCCGCAATTCGCGGGATGCCCGGTTTCCGCCTCAAAGTTCTGGAAACACCGTCAAGAGTAGGTCCAGCTATCCGCCAACACAAGTTCGCAACCGTTCGGAACTGTTACAGAGCACCGTTCCCACACGTCCCGGCGCATTGTTATCCTATAGATTGTGAACGACTACGTGCCGGCGAACGAGGAGCAGGCGCGCCGCGCAGTGGAAGAAGTGCTGGCCAGCGCCACCCTGGCGCGTTCCGACCAATTGCGGAGCTTTCTAAGGTATGTCTGTGAGCGGACGCTGGCCGGAAGTGGCAAGGAAATCAACGAGTACAGCGTAGCGGTGGAAGCGCTGGGGAAGCCGCCGGACTTTTCTCCGGCGGAGGACTCCGCAGTGCGGCGGACGGCGTACGAGTTGCGGCAGAAGCTGCATAAGTACTACGAGACGGAGCAGCAAGGGGCGCGAATGCGGATCGAGCTGCCGAAGGGCTCGTACGTGCCGAGGTTCGTCGCCGTGGACGAAGCGGGGGCGCAGGAGCCGGTGACAGCGGCCGGGATGGCACAGCCGGCCGGCCGGAAGCAGGTGTGGGTGCTGGCGGGCGCGCTGGCGATATTCATCGTGATCTCGATTGTGCTGGGGGCGATTGTCTGGCGCGCCAGCGCGCGAATCAACCCGGCCGTTCGCGAGGCATGGAGGCCGGTGACAGCCTCCGGGGACCGGGTGGTGATTTGCGCGGGGACGACGCTTCACCTGGTGGTGAGACCGTATATGGCTGTGGTGGCGGAGGGGTTGCCCAAATACCCCGCGCCGCCGGAACTGTACCCCCTATTCCGGCAACATCGGCCGCTGCCGGAAGGGGTGGAGCTGTGGATGCACCCGGTGGACAACTCGGTGCAGTTCGGACATGCCGAGGCGGTGACGGTGGCGGCGACCACCTTGACACTGATGGGGGCGCCCTACCAGATTCTGCCGGAGCGCAGCGCGCCGGCGCCGGCATTGCGAGGGCGGAACGTGATACTGATTGCGGACCCGCAGAACAGCAACGAAGCGGCCGAACGGTTGGAGAAGACACCGGTGACAATGGTCTTCGATTCGCGCTACCAGGACGTGGTGGTGCGGGAGAGCGGCGGATCGCACACGGTGTGGGCGGGCAAGCGCGGCCAGGACAAGCGGTACACGGAAGTGTACGGGCTGATCACGGTTCTGCCGGCCGAAGGCGAGGTGGCGGGGCCGCATCACGTGCTGATTTTCTCGGGGCTGACTTCGGTGGGCACGCAGGGCGCCGCCGAGTTTTTTTCGCGGCCGGAATCGCTGCGGGTGTTGCGGGAGAAACTGGCGGCGGATGGATATGCCCAGTTTCCTGCGGCATACCAGGTGGTGGTGCGGTGCGCCAGCAACGACACCCTGCTGCTTTCGACGGAGTATGCCGCGCACCGGGTAATCGCGCGCTAGCCGGGGCGGGCGCCATGGAAAATGCCGCCTCCCGACGCAGGTTGGCAGCCGCCAATAGCCTGCATTCCCGCTCGCAATGTGAGACACTATTTCAATACGTTCGGCGCCATGCGCAGAATCCTGATCGTCTTCCTCGCCGCCATCCCACTTTTCTCCCAGAAGCCCGCCGATGAAACCGGCGTCCGGGATCTCGTCGCCCGCTACGTCGATGCTCGCGAGCACCGCGACGCCAAAGCCCTCGGGGCGCTGTTCACGCCGGAGGCCGATCAGCTCGTCTCCTCCGGCGAATGGCGCAAGGGCCGCCCCGCCGTAGTCAGCGGCGCGCTGGCGAGTTCCGAGAGCACCGGCGGCCGGCGCACTATCACCGTCGAATCGGTGCGTTTCCTTTCCGGGGACGTCGCCATCGCCGACGGCAGCTACGAAATCAGCGGCCTCGCCGGCGGGCGGACGCGGCACATGTGGACCTCCATCATCTGCGTGCGGACGCCCGGCGGATGGCGTATCGCCGCTATCCGCAATATGCTGCCGGCCGCTCCCGCGCCGGCCGCGCACAAATAAGCCCACACGCGAACCGGAAATCAAGTCGCGCGTATGCCCAGCTTGTAATACGCCCCTACTGGGCCGGCGGCTGGTACACGTAATGGTCGCCGGTCTCTTCGCGGAGCTCGTCCATGCGCCGGCGCAGGTCTCTCGCCAACCCGGCGTGCCGGGGATCGCCGTAAAGGTTGCGAAGCTCGCCCGGGTCTTCCTGAAGATCGTACATCTCGAACTCTTCAGGGGGTTCGTAATAGTGGATAAACTTGTACCGGTCCGTGCGCACGCCGCGGTTTTTGCGGACGCTGTGCGGCCCCGGATACTCGTAATATTCGTACAGCCAGTCCTTGCGCCAGGCACTTGGCCGCTCCCCCTTGAGTAAGGGGACCATGCTAAGACCCTGCATCCGCCTGGGGACTTGAAGCCCGGCCAATTCGAGAAAGGTCGGCGCGATATCGAGATTCGTGACCATGCGGTCCACGGTCGAGCCGCGATGCACCATTCTTGGATAGCGAATCAGCATAGGCGTGCGGATGGAGGGTTCATGCATGAACCGCTTGTCGTATTTGCGCCATTCTCCGAGGAAGAACCCGTGGTCGGAGGAAAACATGATGGCGGTGTCGTCCAGCTGGCCCAGATCCGTGAGCGCCTGGAAGAGCTTGGCCATGTTCTGGTCGGCCGAGACGATGCCGGCGTAATAATCCTTGACCAGCTCCTCCAGGCTGCGGGCGCAG
>JBKQVG010000141.1:0-10643 GCA_052325345.1 Bryobacteraceae bacterium | reverse complement strand
AAAACAGGCGGCGCGGTTCTCGGGGATCGAGGCAAAGCTTCAATGGGGCCGCGGCATCGCTGCCGCGGAAATTGCCACTCCCCTATCCTATTCTGTTTTCAAAGACCTGCACAACCCGCAGCGAGCGGCCCCTGGTGCCCCGCGCGTTTCGCCGGCGCCCTCGTTCCCGCATCGCTGTAAGTTGTTCAAACCCATTCCACTTATCCCTTGCGAGCGGTCCCGGCGTTATCTTCGCCGCCCGGCCGCTCGCGCCCGTCATCGCGTGATGAAAACCGGGTAATCTCCAGTCTCTCCTTCGAGCACCCTGCCGAGCAAGCGCGCCTGCACTTCGAGCAGCCGGCGGTAGCTCACCCGGTATTGGAATATCGGATGCGTCACCAACGTGTCCATTCTCAGCTCATATGCATGGTAAAAGCCTTTCCGCCCGCCCGAAGTCAGCGCCACGGCGTCTCCCGAGCGCATAAAGTCGGCCGCCGTCACCATGCGCGTGTTGATGGCGTTGATCACAGCCGAATCCACAATCAGCGGGCGAAATGGCTCCATCAGGTCCAGGGCCAGTGCCGGTCTCCCGAAGCGCGGTTGATGGTAGTAACCCATCATCGGGTCGAAGCCCACCGCGTAGCACGCAATGGTCAGGTCCGTCGTCAACATGCTGTAGCCCAGCGACAAGAGCGCGTTCACTGGGTCGCGCGGCGGACGTCGGTTGCGCCCCTCGAAGTCGAGCCGGAAACCGGCCGCCGTTTCCGCCTCGTCTCCCGCCTTCAGCATGCCGTCGAAAGCCCCAAAGTAAAGCCTCGCCGCGTTTCCTTCGATGCCAAGTAACTCCTCCGCTCCGCTCGCTGAATCCGCGCGCAACGCCATGTCCTTCATTTCACTCAGGGTTATCTCGGGCGGCTCCGTGTGGTTCCGCAGCAGCATGGTGCGCTGGTTGCGGATCTTGCCTCCCACCAGCCTGCGCGCCAGTTTCAGGCAGAACCACGGTTCGGCTGCCAGGCGAAACTGGGCCTGCCGCAAGAAAACGTTCTTGGTCGCCATCCCTGTCGTGATGCCGTAGAACCAACCGCCTTGCGAGAAATAGCAGACTGGAATTCCCGCCTCGCATAGTAACTGCATCACCTGGGTGGTCACTTGGATGTTCCCCATCAGGTTGAGCTGCGAGATCTCGATGGGGCGGATCTCCTGGCGGAGCGTGTCCTTCTCCTTCACCTGGAGCACTTCCGCTGAACGCCCCACTCTCAGCCCCTGGGTATTCAGGTACACGGGCCGCAGGTCGGCCCGCGGCGCGATCAGGCGGCGAGTCTCCTTGAGCGGCGGCTTGCGGGGCACGCGCATCTCTTCGAACAGCGCCAGTTGCCCCGTGTCGTCCTCCTGTGTTGCGTTGCGGAGCGTGGTGGTTTCGTCGGGCAGGCAGATGGAGTTGAGCGAACAACCGGGACACTTGGGCGAATCTTCGAGCGGCAGCGGGATGCGGCCGGCTTCCGCCAGCGCCCAGGCGTCGCGGATGGCCCCCTCGGTTTCTTCGATTACGCCTTCGGTGAGCGGGACGCGCACCCGTTGCCGCGTGGCGGCGTAGAAAATCACGCCCTCCTCGACACGGTATCCGTTCTCGCGCAGCACAATGGCCTGCACGGCCAGTTGCGCCCGGTCGGTCGGCCAGATCTGAAGCCCTCCATCCATTTCGTACGGCTTGCCGTGCTTGTAGTCGACGGGCGTCACGCAGCCGTCCTCGACCTCCAACAGGTCCATTTTGGCGATCACGCGGAGGCGGTCGCTCGAAAGGGTGACCGCCCGCGTTTCGAGGGTTTCCTCCGCGAGTTGTTCCGGCGATGGCAGAGGCTTGCTGCCCCTGTCGACCCGCTTATGCTGGCGCTTGCCCTCCACGGTGTCGGCGCTTTCCTGGAACAGGCCCTCCACCCATTCATAGAAGAACAGCCGCGGGCAGTAGACGAACTCGTTGACCATGCGAGCGGGCATGTAGTCCGGCAACTCGCGGGCGGGCTGTTCCGGGAAAGGCGGGATGGGAAGTGTAGCCATGATTTACACCACGATGCAGGGCGCATCCACCGACGAATAGGGCTTGCCCAGAGCCGTGATGACGCGGTCGCCGCGCCCCTCGGCGGGGCCCAGATACACGAACAGTACCTGGTCCTCTTTGTGATGGATGATTCCCGACAACTCTCCTTTCAGCCGCACCAAATCGGCCGCAGTCAACTGGCATTCGAAGACCGAAAACTGGAGGTGGTCCCCATACCCGCGCATGCTCTTGAAGACCAACCGTAGGCGTTTCTCATCGGCGATATCGTAGCTAACAAGGTAGGAAGAGCGCATGGGTTAAACCGCTGCGAAAAGACCCAGACCATAGAATCGGCCACCGCCGAGACAGATTGGCCCAGGGATCTGTACCGGGTTTCCATCTGCATTGCGCCACTGGATACTGACATGAAGCCGTGGGAAGCGCTTGAGATGATCTGGCACACCATACCGGTCGGCAAGATCCGTCCCCGGCCAAAAGCCACTTTTGCGCCACCCGATATGAGCGTGCTCCGCCAGCACTTCCGAAAAGCCAGCTTGCACGATGGCCTTGCGGAGCAGTCCGTCAATTCGCTCCTCAAGCCGGCCCAACAGTTCCTTCTGCTCCTGCGCTCCGATCCCGCCTTTCAAACGCCTGCGGTAGTGCCGCGGATCGTCGTAGCCCGGTAACACCACAGGCGTAACAGTCGCCCATTCGGCGGCTGCCCGCGTGTAGCAGCGGACCACTCCTTCATTCGAGGGAATGAGAGAGAGAATCGCCACCGGCGTTTTCTCGTGACCGATCAGCTCCTCACCCGACAAGGTCCGACGGGCCCAGGCGATCTCGTCCTCACAGCCACCGGCGAAAGTAGACAACATCACTCGGCGGACACTGCCGGCCACACGGCCCCGCCCCTCGCCCCTTGCCTCGATGCTAGGCAAGGGCAGGTATGAAAATCGTCGCGGCCCAATCACGACGTGTTCTTCCGAGTCACTAGAGCCTCCGTGTCCCAGGATAAACGCATCGTCCGGCCAGCCACTCTTGGCCGCCGCAGCCTTCACGGCGTGGCGCATCATCCCCGCCACCGTCAACGCTCGACGGGATGTGTCGAATGCCACAAGTCGGCTCGCCTCCAAATCTAGCAGAGCGAAGGCGGCTACAGAGCGCGACGGACCGTCGGTCGCCCGCCGGTATTCGATCTTCCGATAGACGGACAGCGGCGGCGGTGGAGCAAAGCCGTCGGGGCCAATCCGTTGGAGGAACCGCCGATGCCGTTGGATCAGGTCTTCCAGGGTCTGCTCAACTGGCACCCGCAGTCCGCCCTCGCTCGCATCACACATTGGCAGCCACCGCTCACCGGACAGGTCCATGGCCTGTTCATCCGAGAAGATCTCGCCGTGACCTACCACTAGGTCCATTCCCCAGCCCAGGGCCACCACATCGGCGGCGATCCTCCAAAGCGATTCCACATGCGTGCGAATTTCGTCCGCAATCGGTACTGGTAGCTCCCAAAGGTAATGCACGGCGTCGCCAAGCAGGAGCGTGGGGCGAACTCCCTTCATCGTCCGGTGCGTGGCCGGATTGGCGTCGCCCGAATTGGAATCATTTCCCCTTGACCACGCTCTCGCAACAATGTCCATTTCGTTGTTGGGCACAGAGAGGCGATATCCGGCCCCTTCGATGCTGGCGGGCGCGACGATCACCGGTGCTGGCTGCCGCTCCATCCACTCCAACGCAAAACGGGCGTTGGCTCCCAGCTCGCCGGCACCGCGGCGCGCCGCGGCGGCCACCAGAGCCTGAAATACCCGCAGAGGCGATGGCGGCCATTCCCGTCCGCTACCATCCCCGCTTCCGTGGAAGGCCCGGTCCAGGAAATGCAGTGACAAGCAAAAATGAGAAGTCATCCTGCTCTCCCGTTACGTGCTTTTCGGAGGCTTGCCGCCGCGCTTCTTGCTTCCCTTTTCCCCGTCGCCCCCACCACTCACATCCTTCTTCGCTAGCGCCTTGTCGAATTCCACTTCCCGATCCAGCCCCACCTCGAACTCCTTCGCGGCCGCTTTGGCATACGCCAGTGCGTCGGCGTGCGTCAGCGTGGCGTCTTTGCGCCGGCCATCGCCATAGACCTCCTGGAATTCACGCTTCTTGTCTGGGTCGAGCACGAGATTGCATCCCTGCCGCAGGTAGCCGGCAGCCGGATATGTGAAGGCGGTCAGCGCGAGACCCAGAATGTAACGCCCAAGGGCGAGAGTTCTCTCTTCACTGTCGCCAGCGGCAAGAAGACGGAGGGCCGCCAGGTGGAGAGACGCATCGCGGCGGATCCCACTGTCGGCGATTACGCCTCCATGGGATCCGGTCGCGGGGACATGAATAAACCCGCGTTCCGAGTAGGCGTCTTGCGTTTTCTTGTCAGTGGGTTCTTCCAGCAGGCCGTCTGCGACGTACTCGGTTGCTGGTACAAACTGAGCCGAACGCGTGAGTTTCCGCACGTCGTACGCGCGAACCGTCGAGGCAATCAGCCGTGGTAGTTTAGCTTGAGTGTCGCGCGAGTCCCAAGCCCCAAAGACTACGGAAGTGGGCGCGATCTTCGCGAGCGGCTCCACATTGCCTTTTTGCACCGCTTTGAAGGCCTCTCGCATTTCGTCCTGCAACTTCGAACAACGGACAATCGCATCGCCGGCGCGATGCCCTGCTTCCAGCAAATTCACCTTCTTTGCACCGGCAATGACCACGACTTGCGGAACAAGCCCGGCATACTCGCCGGTGGCGAATAGCGGCTCGATCCGATTCGCTTGCGAGCCCACGCTGTCGATCAGGCACACGTTCTTTCCACCGGGAAACTCGTCGATGTTATAGCCACCGGGGAAGCCGTCTCCGGAGGCAAACGTCGCGGGGAAAACAACCCCGTCCGCGCCCTCGACCGGCATCAGATGCTCACGAATGACCAAAGCGGCCGGTCCGTCGTTTTTCAACCACTTGTCAAAGCGTCTTACCAAGTCGTCCATTATTCCTCCTTCAAACCCGCATTGCGGGAAGAAAGCTCTTCAAGTATTTTGTGCGGTACAGCAACCGGAATCTGAACGTGCGTGACCTCAGGCATTCTACGGCTCCGCAAGCTGCTGTGGCGGCAATCTCCGGCTGCAGCGGCTCACGCCAAGTGGAGAATTCATATTCATTCTCGGAGCCAATCCTCTGGGGGCGGAAGCGCTGTAATCCGACGAAAGCGCCGAACTCGAGCAACGGTCGCGTCCTGACATTCAGACCCGTGTCTTTTAGCGGATCGAAGCTGAATCCAACATCAACGGCCGATCCCACTCCTCCCAGGTCGGAATCGAAATTGAAAGGCAAGCAATCGCCGCCAATGGCCTGGAACAGCCACCCCTCCAAAACGCACCGCACCGGGTCGATTTGACCTTTCATTCCTTTCGCAATGTCTATCACCGACTGTTGCCCAGCCCACGTCTTGAATGCTTTACCTCCGGCGCGCTCATCAAAGAACCAGTCAAGCACCAGATGGAACGGGTCACCCAAGACAACCGAAGATTCTCGATAGTGGGCGTCGAGTTCCTTCTTCTCCGCGGCCAATTCAGGATCAGCCTCCCTGGCTTCCGTTGTCATTGCTGACAGTTCCTCGCGTCGCTTGCGTTGAATCGGGGTCATCGTGTTATCCATGGGACATTCTGCAACAGCACTGACCAGCCTGGCTGCATTGTCGTTCGAATCCCCCTCAACTGGCGCCACACAGAAAGTGGTTGCCCGATCAAACCACCCCACCGCTCCTCCCCACAGCCGATCCGCCAATTCCAACATCCCACAGCAGGCGAAGAACTGCCCAGGGTTGGTTGGATCGACGCGCAGTCGAACGGCGGTTTTCGATGTGTCGCTCATTGTGCACCTTCAGGCGTCGGGTCAGTCTCAGGCGCCGGCTCGACGCCTTGCGACGCTAGCCAGTCCGCGGCCCGCACCAGTGATTCCAGATACGCCAGACCCCAGCGTCCGTACTTTCGCTGGAGGCGCGCAAAGCGCCGCGGCGTCTCCTGAGCGATTTCGGCTGCCCGATCCTTGCTGGCGTCCGGATCGAACGCTTCATCGGTCGGGAAGTGCGGCCGCGCGCGGCCGTGGTGCGCGGCGACGAGGTGCAACAGCAAGTCCTGCACCTCCATCTTCAGTTCAACGAATTCACCGAGGGCCGCCAGATCGATCAGAGATCCAAACTCATGGCGGTACTTACTGAGGCTCACGGCTGACATTTTCCGCTCCGATTTTGCCAGTACCCTGCTCGGGAACTCGCCATTACCGATGGATCGCTGCCAGATTGCACGCCGCTTCCCAAGATCGTGCCATCCGCAGGCCAGCGAAACGGCCAAGGCCTCCGACGGCCCCAGGCCCAGCTTAGAGGTCAATCCACTCGCGAGCTTTTGGGTAGCTCGGTTGTGCGGTTCCAGTTCCCGGTCTTGCTGCGCAGTCTTCGACCCGTCGTCGTCGGCCGACCGTGGCCGCACGTACCAACGCCAGTAACGGCGAGCAGATGGCTGTTCGTCCACTCCAGATTCATCTTCTGCCTCCGGAAGCCTCGTGTCGACCGTTCGAACCAGCCGCATCCCCTCGGGCGGTTGTTCGTCATCCCAAACGCGACACCTGCGTCGGCGGTTCTTTTCGTCGATCCATCGGTCGGATAGGTCATAAGGACCATGCGCCGCCCCGTCGAATTTTCGGCCGCCGTTAAGCATCCCTCGTTCCAGTCCGCCGGCTGATGGGGGCAGTACTACAGTGCAGTCACCAAGATCGGGCGTCTGCCTCTTCTGCTTGTCCCTTGGAATCAGATCGCCCAACTTCGTGACCTCCACGTTTCCGTCGGATTCCACGATCCAGGCAAACTCATCGGGGTAGCTCTCCGCGATCAGCTCAAGTTGCTCGGCCACGCGCGGCGTCATATCTCTCAGCAATTCGTGCGGCTTCAGCGGATAGTCCTCCAGCAGGTCCTCGGGCTTGTAGACTGCCAATAACTCCGGCTTGTTCAGGATGCCAACCTCCTCCCGCCACGCGACATACGTCTGAGAAGGTTCCCAATCGTCTGGAACCCCGTGGAGCCAATCCGCAACCTGCGGGCGGCCAGGCAATTTCTCCCGAACCGAAGTAAGCGCCCACGCGTCGAATAGGATTGGGCTCGTGGCGAGGATGGTTGGCGGCGGAGTAAACGCCGCCTGCCGCTTCGCAACCGGCAGTCCGCCGAGCGCGGCCGGACTGCCATCGTGGCGCCCGTCCGCCCGTTGCGGCAGCTCTCGCAACAACTCCAAGGTTCGCTGGCACGCGTGCTCAAACCGCAACTGCGCCGGTTTCTTCTTCGCAGGCTGATCGCCCAAAGGTGCACAGCACACAACACCGACGAGTGCGTCTCCCTCGCCAAAGCGATTCACACGACCCAAACGTTGGGCCATGCTATCGAACGGCGTTAGGTCGCAGACGAGATGATTTGCCGACATGTCCACGCCAACCTCTCCAGCCGCTGTGCAAACGAGGTATACAGTTCCGCTTTCGGCCTCCACCGTCATTTTTTGCATGAATCGCGCAAAGATCGGGTCTGCCTTGGCTAACTGGTCGCGCTCGTACCCTCGCAGGGTTCCGGTGAGGCGCTGGACCTTCAGGTTCTCCTTCCGGAGCTTGTCCACTACTGCGGAGACATCCTTGATGGTGCGAAGGAATATCAGGACCGCTTGGCCGCTCTCCCTGTATTCCATTGCCCGTTGAAACACTTCCTCGGCGACGGCCTTCTCATCTTCCACAACGTGCAGCGCAATCCACTTCTTCGCGTGAACTCGCTTCGATATCTCCGACCCCGGCTCCAGGTCCCGGCTTGTCAGGGTATGCTCGTTGCCGTGGCCGCTGCGCGACGTTGCGGTCAGCGCCATAACCCTAAACCGCCGAAAGTCCCCGCAGCGCACTTGCTCGGCTTCAACGGCGGCCACCAATTCTTGAAAGGCTGGCTCTAAATGTGCTTCGTCGTGAATGAGCAGCGTGTCTTGTCCAATAAATCCGGCGTGCAGCGGACGAGACTTGAATCCCCGGCCGTACCCGCAAAACAACACTCGGCTGCCGATCATGTCCACTGTGCCGACGACCACCGCCGGCCGCGACGGGTCGTCTCGCCACTCCGCATTGTCAGCGAATTGACCACGAAGCGTGCTGATGCCGATGAGGTCATCGGTCTCTGTGGCGGATAATTTCCTCAGCGCACTTCGAACAGCATCAAGTTCGGTTCGCCCTTTTTCCCGAAGTCGCTGTCTGAGTTCCTCGGCTTCGCGGGTAGCCTGATCGACGACCACTCGGCGATTCACCACCCACACGAGCCTTCGCGGCAGAGAGACACCCTCGGGTCCCGCCTGGGCCTGGCGAGAGAGCGCTAGCAACCACGCGGCCATGGCCGAGGTTTTCCCACACCCTGTAGGCAGATCAAGCTCTTTCGGAATATCGCATCTACAAAACCGCAGAAACAGGTCTTCCTGCCAAGGAAATGGTTCTGGATGCCCAGTGAGCCCGAAATACGATGTTCGGAAAAACTCCAACGAATTGATCGACGCCATGGATGAGATCTCAAAACCGACTATATCAGGCTTGATTATGCGGTAAGACCACGTAAGCCCGGTACCTCCCGTTTCGAGAATGAGGAACTGGATAAGCCCGTCCGACGGCCGAACCGAGATGCACATCTTCCAACTCGCCCGAGTATTAGCTGACAGGGGCGCCAACGCGGCCCCGGAACACCTGACAGCGGCCAGCCGCCAAGCCGGGCTCGTTGTGGGTGCTGGACATTGGGTCGAGCAACCGCAACCGCCCGGCGGGCACACGTTGGGAAGCCAGTAGGGTGCCTTCTAACCAGAAAGGGCCGGATGGTATCGTAAGGCAGTGATTTTCCTGGTTGCTGGGCGACTTCAACGCCACCGCATAGGACCTCGGTTTTTGCCCGAAAATGCCCTGCAACGCCGCCCGCAAATACCCCGGCATTCGCGCGGACACGCCCCACACTGCATTTCCAGCGGGAGGCCATGGGTTTCTACCTCCCAGCCCCGGAAACGCGCCCAAATTCCCCCGGAACGCGCTGATTCCGAAGTAATTGCCCCGTTTCGGCCTACCCGTGCCCCCGTAGGGCCGCCCGAACCCCTATTTATTCGCGTTCCTACGCGCTAGGTTGCGTTTTCGGCGGCAGGGTGGTGGTTTGGTGCCACCCCCGGCGCCCGGCGGCCCACAAACGCCCGTAGCGCAATGATTCGGAAGGACTTGGTAGCCAGAAAACAGCGAAAACGTGGTCTCGTACTCGCGCCACGAGACGCATATTCCCCCAAGCCGTTGGCGTAGCGGTGGCCGGACGCGGTGACCCCGACGTGCGCGGCCCGGCCGCCAGCGCGGAGAAGCTAACTCCGAGGCTTTGGTTGCCAAGCGAGAGCGTGTCCGGCGAAGTGAACGCGCGGCGGCGACACGCGGCGGGAGAAGGAGTCCATTCGGCTTGATGATTTTAACCAAAACAGTTTAAGATATTTTTATGAGGCAGTCCGAGATCAAACAGTTCACATCCTGGTTGGGCAAGCGCTCCTACAAAGCCCGGCTGGAAAGGTTCGGCCTGGAACGGCTTCAGGAGATCGCCCGCGAGAATGGCAAGAAGGGCGGCCGGCCGAAGGGCAGCGGCGAGAAGCGAGCGGAGAAAGGCGGCAACTGATGGCGGTCTACAAACAGCCAAAGAGCAAGAACTGGTGGTACAAGTTCACCTGGAACGGGGAACCGATACGGGAGAGCACGAAGCAAACCAACAAGCGCGTGGCCGAACAGATGGAAGCGGCGCACCGGACAGCCCTTGCCAAGGGCGAGGTAGGCATACGCGACAAGAAGCCTGTACCCACGCTGAAGGACTTCGCGGAACGCGACTTCCTGCCGTTCGTGCGGTCCACATTTACCGCTAAGGTGAAGACTCAGAAATATTACGAGTACGGCGTCAAGGCCTTATTGTCGTTTGAGAAACTGGCCGCTGCGCGCCTGGACTCCATCACAACCGAGATGATCGGGGTTTTCGTCGGACTGCGGAAAAGCGCGGGGGTTCAAATCAGTAGCATCAACCGCGAGTTGCAAGCGCTCCGACGAATGTTCCATTTGGCCCAGGAGTGAGGCAGGGTGGAGAAGGCGTTTCCAACGGTGAAGATGGTTCCCGGCGAGAATCACCGCGAACGGGTATTGACTCCCGAGGAGGAATTGCTCTACTTCCGTGCGGCAAGTTCTAAGGCGATGGAGCAACACAGGGACCCGCGTCTCGTGGCGGACGTGGGGCGGATTCTCCTGGGTTGCGCGTTACGGCCGGAAGAGTGCTTCCGGCTACGTCGCGAGAACGTGGTGGATGGAAAGCTTGAGATTCACTTCGGAAAATCAGAGAACGCGCGGCGCCGTATTCCAATGACGCCAAATGTACAGGCCATCCTGGAAATGCGGCTCTCGAACCCGGCCGGCGCCGTCTGGGTGTTTCCGGCTAACCCGACCTTCGCAGTTCGCCTCCTTTTTGCGCCGCGGCCGAATTATATTTGGTTTGTCTGCAACAACGACCCTGGGGAAAACGCCGAAAAAGGCCTGAGTGAAGACCTGCCCTCTTTTCTTG
>JBKQVG010000140.1:0-42662 GCA_052325345.1 Bryobacteraceae bacterium | reverse complement strand
CGGGCACGGCGCGATCTGGTTGCACGCGGTTTCGGTAGGAGAAGTACTGGGCGCGCTGGAGTTGGTGCGGGGGCTTCGCGCCGCATTTCCCCGCACCCGGATTTTCGTTTCCACCGGCACGCTGGCGGGCCACGCCACGGCACAAACGAAACTGAAACGGCTGGTGGATGGGGTCTTCTTTGCGCCCATGGATTACGTTTTCGCCGTGCGCCGGGTGCTACGCGGCTTGCGGCCCTCGGTAGTGCTGGTGGTCGAAACCGAGATCTGGCCCAACCTGTTCCGCGAGTGCCAACGGACCGGCGCCGGCCTGGCGGTCCTCAACGGCCGCATTTCGGACCGCGCCTTCCCCCGCTATCGCCGGTGGGCGTGGTTCTTCGCCGCCGTCTGGCCGGCTATGGACCGCATCCAGGCCCAGAGCGCGGAAATGCGCGAGCGCTTTCTGGCGCTGGGAGCTTCGCCGGAGCGGGTCGAAGTGGCGGGTAATTTCAAGTACGATTTCGCCGCCCACGCAGCCGCGCCGGACTCGCCTGTCCGGCATTGGCTGGCGGCACGCGGCCCGGCCTCCGTCTGGATTGCCGCCAGTACCATGCCCGGCGCCGACGCCGATGACGTGGATGAAGATCGGTGCGTCGTCGAAAGCTGGCTTCGCCTCGCCGTCCGCCATCCCGATCTGGTCCTGATCTGGGCTCCTCGCAAACCTGAGCGCTTCGACCTCGCCGCCCAAAAACTGGAGGCCGCCGGGGTCGCCTATGATCGCCGCTCGCAACTTGGTGGGGCGGACCCCCTGGTCCGCGCGCGACCCCCTGGTCGCGCTCTTTCACCCGCTGAAAGCTCCTGCGCCATCCACGCGCCTCGCGTTTTGCTGCTCGATACCATCGGCGAATTGAGCGGCCTGTTCGATACCGCCGATGTGGTCTTCATGGGCGGCACCCTGGCGCGCCGCGGCGGCCACAATATTCTGGAGCCAGCCCTGTTTGCGAAGCCCGTCATCGTGGGGCCGCACATGGAAAATTTCACGGCCATTGCCGGCGACTTTCGCCAGGCCGGCGCGGTTGTCGAAATCGCCCGGCCGAACCAGCTGGCCGAGGCCGTGTCGGACCTGCTTGCGGACCCGGAGCGCCGTCGCGAGCTCGGCCGGCGCGCCCTCGTGGCCGCCGAAGCCCGCCGCGGCTCCACCGCCCGTGCCCTTGCCGCCGTGCGCCGTCTTTACGACACTCATCTGCCGGTGTACCGGCCGGCCTGGCCGTGGTATCCGCTGGCATTCTGGCTGGCCGGCGCCTGGGCAATCGCGTCCCGCCGCCGGCAGAATCGACAGCAGCGCGGCGCCCGCCGCCTGCCCGTGCCCGTAATCTCGGTCGGCAACCTCACCATGGGTGGAACCGGCAAGACTCCCTGCGTGCTCTGCCTGGCCGAGGGCCTGAAGCGGCGCGGACACATCCCAGGCATCCTCACGCGCGGTTACGGCCGGATTTCCCCCGAACCGATTTCCGTGCTGGCGCCTGGCGCCCAAGCCAGGGAGATCGAAACCGGCGATGAGCCGCAGATCTTCCTCCGTTCCGGCCTGGCCCCGGTGGGCATCGGCGCCGACCGCTTTCGCGCCGGCCAGCTTCTGCTGTCCCGCTTTCCCTCCGTGGACACCATCCTGCTCGACGACGGCTTCCAGCACCGCAAGCTGGAACGCGCCGTCAACCTGGTGCTAGTGGATGCGCTCGATCCATTCGGCGGCGGCAGCGTGTTTCCCCTGGGCCGGCTGCGCGAGCCGCTGGACGCCCTGGCGCGGGCGGACATTTTCGTCATCACCCGGGCCGACCTTTCCGACGGTGTCCCGGCCCTCGAACGGGCCATCCGCGCGCGCAATCCCGAGGCTCCCATCTTTCACGCGGTCACCCGTCCGCACGGCTGGATGGAAGCCGCCAGCGGACGCGAATTCGATCCCGCCGCCGCGCCTCTCGACCGGGCGGCGGCCTTCTGCGGCCTGGGCAATCCGCAGTCCTTTCGCCGGACCCTGCACGCGCTGGGCATCGAACCGCTGGACTGGGTACGGTTCCCCGATCATCATCGCTACCGTCCCGCCGAGCTCCAGCGCATGGGCCGCTGGCTGCGCGATGGCGGAGCGCGCGCCTTGGTGACCACCGAGAAAGACGCCATCAACCTCTGCGAAGGCTTCGCCGATCTGCTGGCGCCGCTGCCGCTGTTCTATCTGAAGATCGCGCTCGAAATCGCTCGCGAAGACCAACTGCTGGACGAGATCGAACAGCGCGCCGTCCGCGGTGGCGAGATGGGCAAGCGGTAAGAGTGTGCAGGCGCCTGGATCTATCCGGCCGCTTGGGGCGTCCATCGCGCCAAGGCCGTTCACTTCGGGGCCTATGACCGGGAAATCTTACGCGCTTTGCGGAAGGAGGAGATTCCGTACCAAAGCATGATCACGGTGCAGCTTGCCCCAAATATCACGCGAACGGTTTCATGCGCGTAAGCGTAACGCGCCGTCCAGGAGCCGAAAATAACCCCTAACGATATGAAGATAAACCCTATTACTTCGTTCCACAGGGTTCGCGCCGGTTTGAGGACGGCAGGGACGACGTGCTTGAGAAAAGCCCGTCCCTGTTTCCCGGCTTGTTGTTGCCACACGACTTCATGTTAGCAAACCCAAGCAAAATCGAATCTTAACGGGGTTATGGACCTTAAGTATTACATCCGCTCTGTCGATAGATACTATGGTTTCGGCTTGTGGACCCGGCCGTGGGTCCACTACAATCGGAACGGGTAGCCCGAGGCCGGTCGGCGCCGTGGAACGCGGATCGGGTCTGAGGCGTCCGCTTAAAGTAAGGGAGTACTCCGTGGACGAACCACTTAAGCACCTCATGCAGGAGCTCGGAAACGCCATCAACGATTCGTTATCGGATTCCGACCGGATCGCGGAGGCGATCGGCGAAATCAAAAGAGCCGGGTACGACGTATTCCTGGTTTTGGAGGCTACGATCGGCTTCAATCGCCGCAACGAATCGGACGAAGACGAGGAAACCGAAGAACCGGCCGAGACCGTCGAGGAGCAACCCAAGCGAAGCTTTGAGGCGACCGGCAAAATCAAGTTCACCTCCCAGGATCACCGCTTCCTCCGCGCCCTGAAAATCGCGGTCGACGACGAATCCCGCTAACTGTACCCGCTCGACCAGCTACCGGTCAGCGCAACAATTCGCCATAAAGCTCCCAGGTGCGCCGTACCGCGTCTTCCCAGCGAAACGATTTCGCCCGCTCTAAACCGCGCCGCGCCAAATCCCGGCGGAGATCTTCACTCCCGGTCAGCTCGGCGAGCGCCCGGGACAACTCATCGGTATCTTCCGGATTCACCAGCAAGGCCGCATCGCCCGCGACCTCCGGCAGCGCGGAACGGTTGGATGCGATCACCGGCGTCCCCGCGGCCATTGCTTCCAGCACCGGCATTCCGAAGCCTTCATCCAGGGAGGGAAAAGCGAAGACGCTGGCGCGGGAATACCAGGCGGCAAGCTCGGCGGGTGTCGTATAGCCCGCCAGCACGATTCGCTCCCGGGCCGGGCTGCGCCGGATACGGTCGAAGATCCGATCCGATCCGTACCCCGCCGAACCGCTCAACACCAGGCGCCATTCCGTACCCACGGATTCGAACGCTTCCACCAGGCGCGCGATGTTCTTCCGCGTTTGCAGCGCGCCCACGCTCAAAATCACGTTTTCCCGCGGGCCGGCGGGAAATTCGAGCGGCCGCGTGCCGTGGTGGATTACGCGCACCTTGCCGGGGGCGACCCCCAACAGCGAGATCACCTGCCGGCGGGTAAACTCCGACACCGCCACGATGGCGTCGCTGCGCGCGGCCGCGTCCCGCGCCTGGCGGGCGAACCGGGCGCGAAACTCGGGCGTGGAATACTCTCCGGTCAACACGAATAAGTCGTGGAAGGTCGCGACCGCCAGCCGCAGCGGAATTTGCGGCAGCCGCTGGTTCAGACCGTGGAAGAGATCGGCGTGGCGCGGCCCCCAGGGTTCGGCCAGCAGCCCGCGCCGCGCATTGGCCGGCGGCGCGGCGTCGAACGAGCGGAAAAAGCGGTGCGGCCGATAGCAGAATTGAAACCTGGTCTCGGGATGCTGGCGCGCCAGGCCATAGAGGATCTCGCGCGAATACAACGCGACTCCCGAAGGGGAACGGTCCAGGCTGTAGGTAGCATCAAGGGAAATGGTCAAGCCATTCCGTATTTTTTCATCTTTCGATGCAGCGTGGTGCGGCCGATACCCAAAAGCCGGGCGGCGGGGGCGCGCTCGCCTCCAGTGCTGGCGAGAGCGCCGGCGATCGCCTTTCGCTGGCAAGCCTCGCACCGCGCCGGCGAAACCACCTGCGCCGCCGCCGGCAGAATTTCACAAGGCAGGCTTTCCCATGCGCCATCGCGGCAAGGTTCGGCCCCCGCCGTCAGCGCCAGTTCACTCGTGGCGGCCAGACTTGCATAGATGTGGTTCTGCAGCGGACTAGGCAGGTCCGCGGCGCTCCATGCGCCCTCCGAATGCAGCGCGGCCATCCGCTCGATCGCGTGCATGAGTTCGCGGACGTTGCCGGGCCACTCGTAGGTGGCCAGCGCCGTTACGATGTCCGCCGGGAGTTCAAGAACGCCGATTTCAGGTCTCGCGGTACGCGCCAGAAAGTGGCTTACCAGTAGCGGTATGTCCTCCGCGCGGTCGCGCAAAGCCGGCAGACGGATGCTGAGCACGTTCAGCCGGTAGTACAGATCCTGCCGAAACCGGCCGCGCTCCACTTCCTCTTCCAGGTGCCGATGCGTCGCCGCAATGATGCGGAGATCGACCTTTCGCCATTGCAGCGACCCCACCGCCCGGAATTCCCGCTCCTGCATCAGGCGGAGAAGCTTTACCTGCATCTCCAGGGGCAGGTCGCCGATCTCGTCAAAGAAGGCGGTCCCCCCGTCGGCCAGTTCCACCAGGCCCTTCTTGTCCGCCACCGCGCCGCTGAAGGAACCTTTGGCGTGGCCGAACAACTCGCTTTCCATCAGGGTTCCAACCAACGAACCGCAGTCGATGGGCACGAACTGGCCGATGGGGTTGGCGGCGTAGATGGAGCGGGCGACCACCTCCTTGCCCGTGCCGCTTTCGCCAAGCAGAAGCACGGGGAGGCGAGTGCGCGCCGCTTTGGCGATCAGGCGGCGCACGCCTTCGATGGCAGGGGAACACCCCACCAAACCGGGATCGATCCCGGGTTCGGGCCGTTTCATTCCGAAGAACCCTCTATGGGATATCTAGTCGGACGACGAAGGCATTTTTCTCGCCTAGTTGGTCGATAATTTGCGCCGCCAACCGATCGGCGCCGTCCTCGGTGGCTTCCGTTCCCACCAGCACCCGCCAAAGCGGGGGGGGACCTGTGCGCGGCGCCACGCGCGCGGAACCGTAGCGGACGGCCATTTCCGCACGCAGGCGTTCGGCGGCTGCCTGGTCGCGAAAGACCCCCACCTGAACGGCAAACAACCCGGCGGACGATTTCGCCGGCGCGCGAATCACCTCCAGCCGCACCTTGGCGATCCCCGGTTTGATCAGATCGATCTGGCGGGCCGCCGCGCGGGAGAGATCGATGATCCTCCCGTGCACGAAAGGGCCGCGGTCGATGATTCTGACTTCAACCGTCTTCCCATTGGTGAGATTGGTCACCCGCACCCAGGTCTGAAACGGGAGCGTACGGTGCGCGGCTACCAGCGTCTCCATGTCGTAAATCTCGCCGTCGGCGGCCGGGCGGCCGTGATAGGGATAGCCGTACCAACTGGCAAGGCCGGACTCGGTGTGGCCGATGCGCGCGATGGCGGGGACCTTCGCGTTGGTCCGCCTTTTATGCGCGCAGCCAGCCGCCACCACGGCGGCCAGCGCCACCACCAGGGCCTTTCGCATGGCGCTGGTTCGATTATGCCACGACACGGTTCAGCTCATGGCCGCACTGCCGCCGGGCATTCTCCGCTCCCCTATGGCTTTCGAGCGGATTACCTTACATAATGAATATTCGGCCATGATGTCCCGTCAGCTTGTGGGGGTGCCGTAAAGCTGGCGCCCCGCTCCGCCGATATGACTATTATGCAGGACAGGAGATCGGAAGTGAGGATGCTTTGCGCGGACATGGTCCATGTGCGCTGGCGCGACGCCGCCGGCAAAACCATCCGCGCGACGGGCTTGCTGGAAGACATTTCACATTCCGGTGCTTGCCTGCAACTGGAGACCCCCGTACCACTGGCCGCGAAAATCAGTTGGGATTCGCACAAGCACCGTTTCAACGGGCAAGTTCGCTATTGTGTGTACCGCGAAGTAGGCTACTTCATCGGAGTGGAGCTCGAAGCCGGTTCGCGTTGGTCTCAAAGGTGCTTTAAGCCACAGCACCTGCTCGATCCGCAGACGCTGCTGCGCGCCGCCAAGCGGTGACCGGCATTCCTTGCCAATCGCCCCAAATACCGCAACCTTTCCAAACTAGGCGGGTTACTTCCCTGCAGATAGCTCGGAAGGGCTAGTCACGTCTTCCCCAATCCGTTTGCTAATATTAGGGCGGAGACGGTCAGGCTTCCAGCCAAAGGCCGCGAAGAACTTGCCTTTAACGCTTGCGGCAATATAACTTGTAACGGGAAAGTGCTTCTTCGCATCGGAAGAATACCGGTACTCAGCCGGTAATTTTCCAAGTGCGCCGCGAGTGTCCGGATTTGGCGTTTACGCCTTGCAAGGAAGAAGAGGGATTACATGAAAATTAGTGTATTGGGCGGTGACGGCTACTGCGGTTGGGCGACCGCTCTGTACCTGTCCCAAAAGGGTCACGACGTTTCGATTGTCGATAGCTTCATCCGGCGCCAGTGGGACATCGATCTGGATGTGCGGACGCTCACACCCATTCGTTCCATGGCGGAGCGGCTGCGCACTTGGGAACGGGCGAGCGCCAACCGCATACGGTTATATGCCGGCGATGTTACGGACTTCGAGTTTCTGTCGTCCACCATCGGCGAGTTTCAACCGGACGCGGTGGTGCACTTCGCCGAGCAGCGTTCGGCGCCGTATTCGATGATCGACCGGCAGCACGCGGTCGTCACCCAGGTCAATAACGTGGTGGGCACGCTCAACCTGCTGTTCGCTCTGCGCGAGTCCCGACCCGAGTGTCACCTGGTCAAGCTGGGCACCATGGGTGAATACGGCACGCCCAATATCGACATCGAAGAAGGCTATATCGCCATCGAGCACAATGGCCGCAAGGACGTGCTGCCGTTTCCCAAACAACCCGGCTCTTTCTATCACCTGTCGAAAGTGCATGACAGCCACAACATCATGTTCGCCTGCAAGATCTGGGGGCTGCGCGCCACCGATCTGAACCAGGGCGTGGTGTACGGCACGATGACCGATGAAGTGGGTCGCGATGAGGCCCTCATCAATCGCTTCGACTACGATGAAGTGTTCGGCACGGTGCTGAATCGCTTCTGCGTGGAAGCCGCCTGCGGCTATCCGCTCACGGTCTATGGCAAAGGGGGACAGACGCGCGGCTACCTGGATATTCGGGATACCGTGCGCTGCGTCGAACTGGCTTGTCTGAATCCCGCCAAGCCCGGCGAGTGCCGCGTATTCAATCAATTCACGGAACAGTTTTCGGTGCTGGAATTAGCGCACCTGGTGCAGGCCGCCGGCCGCAAACTAGGATTGCAGGTGAAAATCGACCACCTGCCGGATCCGCGCGTGGAAGCCGAGGAGCATTACTACAACGCCCGGCACTCCAAACTGGCCGCCCTCGGCCTCGAACCGCATCTGCTCTCCGAGTCGCTGCTCGACTCGCTCATGAACATCGCCATTCGCTATCGGGACCGCATCGACGAATCGCAGTTCCCGCCGCAGGTGGATTGGCGCCGGGCGCGCAACTCGCGCTCCAAACCGCTCACCCTGGCGGCGGCCAACGGACACGCGGCCAACGGACATGCCGTGAACGGCCATTACGAGGAAGCCAAAGAAGCAGTTTCGCAAGGCGACTGATAAACCCGCGCCTGGGTCTACCGCCGGCCCAGGCGCCTAATGCACCGTGTGCCGGGCCTTTAAGGCAAACGGCGCGATGTCGATGTCGAACCCCTCCCCGCCCGAGCGGACCATCCGGTAGGTGCCATGCATGATCCCCATGGGCGTCTCGAGCGGGCACCCGCGCCGCACCTTAGACGTAAATCGGCTCCAGCTTGTCGACCACGTAGGCGCCGCACCGCTCATAGTCGGCGCGCGGGCCCTGGCGGGCGATGTCCAGGTCGACAATCAGCCAGCTCTTGTACGAAATCGATTTGAGTACCCGGTGGCATGCCGGAAAATCGATATCGCCGTCGCCGAGGTCGAAAATGCTCTGCAGAAAGCTGGCCGCGCCGCGCTTGGCGTCCTTGTAGTCCGCCAGCATCAGCCGGCTCTTGTAGCGCTCCAGAATCTTCGGCACATCCATGCCGGCCAGGTACAGGTGCGCCGTATCGGGCGACAGCCGGAACAGCTTCGGATCCGTCATCCGCATGCATCGGTCCAGTTCGTCTTCGTTCTGCACCATCTGGCCCATGTGGTTGTGCAAGCCCGCCTGGAATCCCATCTCGCCGGCCACCTCGCCCAGGCGGTTGTAGCACTCGCACATATTCTGAAAGGCGTTTCCCGCCCCGCCCAGCCTGCGGTTGGGCGAGAAGACCACCAGCCGGCTGGCGCCGAACCCTTTCAGAAACGTCATGGCTTTTCGCGCGCTGTCCAGAACCTCCTGCTGCCTGGCGGCGTCCTGCGCCGGGCCGTTGAACGAGATGGTCACCACCTGGAGGCCCCGCTTCGAGACCTCCCGCTCCATCTGCGGCTGCGTCATATCGTAGGTTTCCAGAAACCTCGGGAACTGCGTCACCCGCAGACCGATGAAGCCGGTATCGTGCATTACATCCAGAATGTCGGTGAACTTCGTTCCCTTGAAGGAGTTCCAAAGGTTCGATCCCAGCCCCCATTTGACGTTCTTGTTGGCCGGGATCCGGTTCGCCGCCCGGCCCAGCGTTGCCGCCAGCGCCCCCAGTGCCTTCATGGCCGTTCGTCGTGTCGTCATGGTCCTCACTTATCCCGCGTCAGGCGCGCCAGTTCACTCCCACGTTCAGTTTCTTGCGCGCGAATTCCAGGCTCCGCTCCAGGTCCAGACGCTGCTGTTCCTTGAGCGCCTCTTCGAGGATCTCCGGCGGATGCGCGCCGGGTACGTCTTCGATCACCATTGCCCCCATGTACGGATGGCCGCTCTTGGCCAGCGCCACGAATCGCGCGAATTCGCTGGCCCGCGCCTTGGGGAAGGCCTTCCAGAAATCCGTTTCCAGGTAGGGCAGCACGCGGGGCGGCCGGCCGGTGATGATTTCCAGTTGCATGGCAACACCCGGACAAGCCGCGCGAAAGCGCTCCGTGAATTTGGCGAAGTCCACGTTGCCGTCGCCCAACACCACCCATTGCCCGGCCGCCCCGCGCGGGTGCTCGAAAACCACCGAATCGCGCACGTGGGTGGTCACCACGTAAGGGGCCAGGATTTCCAGCGACACCAGCGGATCTTCCACGACCCACAACGGATTCCCGGTGTCCAGGCAGGAGCCGACGAAGTCCTTGCCCGCTTCTTCGATCAGGGTTTTCACTTCCCGGGCTTGCATGTCCCCGTCGTGGTTTTCGATGGCGATCTTGACGCCCAGGTCGAGCGCTTGGCTGCGAACCGAGCGAAACACCTGGACGGTGTTTTCGATGTGCGCTTCAATCGGCAGTGGACCCAGCCTGTCCGCGCTGCCGCCCAAGTAGCACCGCATGCTGGTGGCGCCGATCGCCTTGGCCACCCGCAGACCCTCGAGCACGCGGTCGCGCGCCGGCGGCCCGTCCTTGCTGAAGGCGTGGCTGGAAGGGCAAATGCACCCCGTTCCGCCCTCCAGCATAATGCGCAAGCGCGCGGCCTGGTCCTTCACCTTAGCCAGATAGGCCGCGTCCAGGCTTTCGTAGTCGCCCAGGCTCGATATCTGAATCGTGTCCAGCTTTTGGGCGGCGGCGTACTCAATTAACCGCGGCGCCTTCCAGCGGAACGCGCGCAGCGAGTAAGTGTCGAACCCCAGCTTCACCCCGGTCTGTTCGCCCGCGGACAGGGAGGCAGCCCCCGCCGCGGTGGCAAGGCTTTGAAGAAATCTCCTGCGAACCATGTATCGTTCCCCCAAGATCCTCATCAATTCTATCCCCTTCCGCGGCTCACCAGGCGCAGTTCCGTTCGTGGAGGTGTGGGACATAGGAGTGGAGGCCAGCGCGATTCGTCAGCAAAGCGCCGGGAAACTGAATGTGCGCCTAAATGAAGCAGGCGGTTTGGGTCCGGAGCTGAAAAAACAAAACTGCGACCCTCGTAAACCATGCAATTTCTATTTGTTAGCAGCCATTTTGGACTCGCCATTTGAGCGTTTGTTTTTGGTGCAATTTTGTGCACTTTATGCTGAATTCCGGCTGCCGCTGTCTACCGCCGCGTGACAAGCCCGCTCCGGGTTCAGTCCGGGGCTGCGGATGAGCAAGGACGAGCCGCTCCGTGGCATGGGGACGCGAATTGCGGCGGTACGTATCTGTCGATTAAGCGACGCCCGGGCTTTGGTTTTGTGCATGTCCGGGTGGATCGACAATTCCTCCAGTCCCAGGTCGAACCTGTCAGGAGCGCGATATGTCGGGATGTATCCGGTCTGACGAGATTTAAAGGTCTGCGAATCAGCAGGTTGAAAAAGGGCAGGCCGAGGGGCTTCACCCTCCACGAGAGCCAGGTTTCCATCGTTTCCATCCCAGCCGGTTGACACGATCTGAAAATCCGATTAGAATCGCCGGCCAGGAGGACAGTGTCCTTGCGTCCCAAAAGTATTCTGCTGCTCTTATTAGCGCTCACGCTGGTTCCGGTGACTTGGGCGCAAACGAAAATCTCAGGCGCCTTGCAGTGCGGCAAGGCCGACCTATCCTACACGATCCCGGTCGGCGACGAACCCGGCCACGTGTTCGCGATTCGCAAAGCGAAATGCACCTGGATCAAGGCCCCGGAAATCGCGGGGATGCAGGCCAAGGATGCGGAAATTACGGGGTTTGGCGAGTTTCGTGGGGCGCGTGGGCAAGCCCGAGGCGCGTCGGTGGTAAGCCTTTCTAATGGGGACAAGTTCTTCGTCACCGATCAAGGCACAATGACGAGGAAAGAGGACCTTATCCAAGAGGGCACCTGGAGTATCACCGGGGGCACTGGAAAACTCAAGGGTATCAAGGGGAAAGGGACCTACAAGGGCAAGCTCGGAGCTGACGACATCGGAACCATGGAGCTGGAGGGCGAGTATCAGCTCCCCCCGGCCAGATAGCCCGACTTGGCCTCCCCAAATTCCTCAGCTTTCTTTTTGCAGGAGTTTTCTTCAACGATGCAGTGTTCCCGCCATGACCGCGCTCAGGCGCTGCAAGCAGCTATTAATTTATTTTATCGAGAGCGCAATTTCGATGAAGTCGGCTTTATGAAAGTCCGGTTTCAGAGCCTTCTAGCTCCTATCCCGATTTACTGGTGCGGATGATAGGACTTGAACCTACACTCCCTTGCGGGAACTGGAACCTAAATCCAGCGCGTCTGCCAGTTTCGCCACATCCGCGGGGGGGCTGATCGCAATTATATCAGGCGGGCGCGGGAATTTCGGTGTGTCCGTTATCCCGGGGTGGTTAACTGTATTGGGGAGAGTGGGCGCTCGACAACCGCGCGGCCAGGGGCGGCGGCCAGGCGGGCGAGTTCGGCCTGAGCGGGCCTGATGTCAACGGTGATCGTCATGGCGTCGTCCCTCCAAAACCCACCCTGCCCCGCCGCAGGTGCGGCGTCAAGCAAACGGGCTTCGCTTGACCGCGTACTCGATGGCTTCCCGCGGGACGTGAAACTCGCTCACGGCCCGATTGCCCCGGTAGCCGAGGTCGCGAATGCCTATCGGGCTGGTATAAAAGGCGTCAGCCACCATTTTTCTGGCCCAGTCGAAGAACTCCACCCCAGCTTCCATGCCGCCGGGCGCCGATCCCCTCCACGCGATGGCATCGAGCAGCGCGGTCTGGCGTTCGGGCGCGGCGCCGACGAACGTCTCGCCGTCGTTGCGGCGGCGGATCGCGTCATCCAACCACGCCAGCCCGCCGGTATAGATGCGCTTCATCTCGTCGCTGGCCGAGCACAGGAAGTCGATAAATTGGGCCGCGCCCGCGGCCAGCGCGCCGGGCGAGTGCTCGTCGGCGGGAAGGATCAGGCCGCTGAGACGTTCGAGCGTCGCGAACTCGTGAGCCGTGAGCGCTTTTGGAACATAAGGGCCATTCGCCGCGGCTTTATCGGCCGCCACAGCCCCATGCACGCGATGGGCGTCCTGCGCCGAAAGAACGCAGCTCCCGGCCGTGCCCAGGCTCAGCGACATGGCGATATGCCGCAGCCATTCGCGGCGCGAGCGGTCGCCTGATTCAGACATTTCCCTTCCTCATTTCTTCCGCCAAATATTCGTTGGCGCGCCAGGCAAAAGCCACGATGCTCAGGGTGACGTTCTTATCGGGTTGGCTGACGAACGGCGCGGCGTCGCAGACAAACAGGTTCTTCACTTCGTGCGCCTGGCAATAGGAATTCAGGGCCGAGCGCGCGGGGTCTGTCCCCATTCGCACCGTTCCCGCTTCGTGAATAATGGTGCCAGGCACGGAAATCCCCGCCGTTTTCGCATCGGGCAGCGGCCCGTTCACTTTGCCGCCCATGGTTTCGAGGATTGCCTGAAACGTCTGGTGCATGTGGCGCACCTGGTTGATTTCGTTGTCGCTCCATTCAAAGTGGAAGCGGAGCACCGGGATGCCCCATGCGTCCACGCGCTCCGGATCGATCTCGCAGTAGCTGTTGCGGTTGGGAATCATCTCGCCGCGTCCGGCAAACGACACTTCCGCGCCGTAGCCTTCGCGGATCCGGTCTTTCAGCTTCTTCCCATAGCCCTGTTGGGCGGCGCAGGCTTCGTGGAACGATCCGATTTGCGGCATCCGGAATCCGCCGCCCAGCTCGATGTAGTAGCCGCGCGGAAAATTCTTGCGCCGGTCGCCCAAAAGCCACCACGGCACGTAGACGTGCATGCCGTCAATGCCGTCGCTGTTGTGCCGCGGCAATCCCTCCAGCGCGGGCACATTGCCGCTCAACGAGTAACCCACCGAATCCGTCAAATACTTACCCACCACGCCGGCGCCGTTGGCCAGGCCATTGGGAAACCGCGGCGAGCGGGAATTCAGCAGCAGCCGCGCCGATTCGCAGGCGCTGGCCGCCACCACCACCGCGCGGCATCGGATCTGCCGTTCGCTGCGCGTGGCCTTGTCCACGTAGGAAACCGCGGTCACCTTGCCGGAGCCGTCGGTCGCGAGTTCCCGCGCCATGGCGCCCGGAATCACGGTGAGCTTGCCGGTCTTCATGGCGGGGAAGATCATGGCCTGGCTGGAGCTGAATGCCGACGCCGTGATGCAGCCGCGCCCGCACTGCCCGCAATAGTGGCACGCCGCCCGGCCGTTGATGGACCGCGTCAGCATAGCCATGCGCGACGGAATGCAGGGGATGCCCAGCTTCTGGCACGACTTTTGGATCAGCACCTCGTGCACCCGCGGCGCAATCGGCGGCAGGAAGTTGCCGTCCGGCGCGGTGCGCAGTCCTTCCCGTGTGCCGGTGACGCCGATGAAGCCCTCGGCCTTGTCGTACCACGGCGCCATTTCGTCGTAGGTCACCGGCCAGGGGTCGCTCAGGCCGTCTTCCGGCTGGAAGTCGTAATCCGCGAAGCGCAGCGAAATGCGCCCGTAGTGATTGGTCCGGCCGCCCAGAATGCGCGAGCGGAACCAGCGGAACTGGTTGCCCAGCGCCGCCGTGTAAGGTTCGTCGGGAATGTCCCAATAGCCTACCGGCGCGGCAAAGAAGCCCCACTGCTGGCGCCCGAAATACAGCTCCGAATGGGCGCCGGCGCCGCGATGGTCCACCTGGTAAGGCCAGACGTGCTCGCGAAAATCGCGCGCCGGATTCAGCATCGGCCCGGCTTCGAGCAGCGCCACGCCGATTCCGTGGTCGGTCAAGACCTTGACCGCCGTTCCCCCGCCCGCGCCCGAGCCGATCACCACTACGTCGAAAACAGGGCTCTTCTTAATGATTTGCGGCATCCCGATAACCTGGGGTCTATCATAGCTCTCCGGGATGGGCCGGGCAGGTCGGGGCTGGCGACAGCCTCCCGATACCGACTGGCCAAATCCTGTTGCGCGCCTTCCCACCGGCATCATTCCGGTAGACGGACTTCAACGGTGCTTCACGGAAACCGTCACGATCGGACAGCGTTTTGCCGACTACCGACCGATTCCAATGGCTGAGCGTTTGGCGAGCGAAGAGCCCGAATATCCCGCATCGGCGGTTGGCCGAAGAAACGGCTGTATTCGCGGTTGAATTGGCTGGCGCTTTCGTATCCGACCTCGAAGGCCGCACTTGCGGCGTCCAGACCATCCATCAGCATGCGTCCCCGCGCTGCCTGCAACCGAAACTGTTTCTGATACTGAAGAGGACTCATGGCGGTCAGCACCCGGAAGTGGTGGTGCAGCGTGGATACGCCCATGCCCGCGATTTCCGCGAGATCTTCCACCCGGAGCGGCTTCGCATAGTTCGCCCGGATCCAGGCGATGGCTTTGGCCGTTCGGTGGCTCTGCTCTCCTAGCGTTGCAATCGCTCGAAGGCGTGCTCCCTCCGCGCCGCCAAGGATCCGGTACATGATCTCGCGTTGAATCAGGCCACCGAGAAAGGGAATGTCCTGCGGCGTGTCCAGCAGATCCACGAGCCGGCAGCACGCACTGAGAAACGGCGCCGTGGTTTCACCGGTCGCCATGCCAGGACTGTCGGACGGCGCCTCAGCCACCTGAATCTCCTCCCGGCTGAGAAGTTCCCGCACTACGGGCATTTCGAGTTTGAGCGACAAGGCCAGGCAGGGCATCTTTTCACTTGCGTCGATCACCCGGCTGACGACCGGCAAATCGACCGATGTCAGCAGGAATCGCGACGCATCATAGAGGAAAACGTTTCGGCCGAGTTCTACGCGCTTCCGCCCTTGGGCGATCACGGTCACGCTCGGCTCGTAAGTCATTGAGCACGGAGCGGTCGGGGCGGTCCGTCGGACGAGCACCAGGCCGGGAATTTCCGTTACCCGTTTCTCTGCTGAGCCCATGAACAAGGCAATCTTGCGAGCCAGCTCCGCCCGCAATTCGTGTGCTGAATCTCGTAACAGAGACGCCCTTCCACCGCGGTTTTCCATGGTAACAGTTTCGCTCTCCTCTACCCCTAGGATAACTGCTGGCTCTGTGCGTGGATCAACAGTGCAAGAGAAATAGGCAATAAATCGGGAGGATCGGGATACCGCCTCCAGGGTGCTCGACTCTAACCTAGAGATGAGAGAAACGGTTCCTAAGGAGAAAGAATGCAGAAGCGCAAACTTGGAAATAGCGGCTTGGAAGTATCGGCTCTCGGGCTCGGCTGCATGGGAATGAGCTTTTCCTACGGTCCGCCCAAAGACACGCGGGAGATGACCTCTCTTCTCCGGGCAGCCGTGGAACGCGGCATCACATTCTTCGACACTGCCGAGGTCTACGGTCCGTTCTTGAACGAAGAGCTCGTCGGCGAAGCTCTCGCTCCCTTCCGTGACCGTGTCGTGATCGCCACCAAATTCGGGTTCGACCTCAGTCCTGATTTCGATCCCCGCGGGATGAGGGGTTCGCCCGTCCTGAACAGCCGGCCAGAGCACATCAAGCAAGCCGCCGAGGGCTCGCTCAAACGGCTCAAGGTTGATGTCATCGACTTGCTCTATCAGCATCGGGTTGACCCGAACGTGCCTATCGAAGACGTAGCTGGAGCGGTGAAGGACCTGATTCAGGAAGGCAAGGTCAGGCACTTCGGCCTTTCCGAAGCAGGCGTGCAAACCATCCGTCGCGCGCACGCAGTCCAGCCGGTCACTGCTCTCCAGAGCGAATACTCGCTGTGGACGAGGACTCCGGAGAAGGAAGTCATACCGGTCCTTGAGGAACTCGGAATCGGCCTTGTCCCGTACAGCCCCCTGGGCAAGGGCTTCCTCACGGGCAAGATCGACGAAAATGCGACGTTCGACAGCTCCGACTTTCGCAGCACCTTGCCTCGCTTCACGCCGGAGGCTCTCAAGGCGAATCAGGCGCTAATCGATCTGCTCGCCGGCATCGGGGAACGGAAGAGGGCGACACCTGCTCAGATCGCGCTCGCCTGGCTGCTGGCCCAGAAGACGTGGATCGTACCGATCCCAGGCACCACAAAGCTGCACCGCTTGGACGAGAACATCGGGGCAGTCTCAGTCGAACTCACGCCCGACGATCTCCGTGACATCGAGAACGCCGCCTCGAAGATCACGGTGCAAGGCGCTCGGTACCCCGAAAAGCTGGAGCAGATGACCGGCCGCTAAACGACCACCAGGTGAAGGAATTCTGGAATCGACATCAAACGCAGCGGTTCACAGCCTTCCGGCAGGAATTGGCGTCAAGCACCTGCGGCTCCTCTAGTTCGCCGGTCGACAAATCCCATTCTTGGACTTCCTTGGCCCGATGCTAAAATTACCTATCCCATGTCGCGACGCTCCCCTCGCCACGCGGCCGCCCAGCCAGCGAAACGTCCGGCCGCGGCTGCCGTTCCCGCCGTCGCGCCTCATTGGCTGCACCCGCTGGTATTGGTCCTGGCCGGCTTCACGCTTCTGTGTTGCTTCTCCACGTCTTTCCAGTCCAATGACGGCTGGTGGCACCTGGAAATGGGCAAGTACATCCTGACGTACCACCGCCTGCCGGTGCCCGATCCGTTCGGCTTTGCCACCTATCTCCGCGGGCCGGCGTATCCCGGCGAAGACATTGTCCGCCACTTCAACCTCACCCAGGAGTGGCTGACGGAAGTCATCTTCTACCCGCTTTATCGGCTGGGAGGCTACGGCGCGATAGTGCTGTTCCGCGCTTTGATTCTGGCGACCGCCTGCGGCGCCATCGGACTCGTGGTTTGGCGCCGCACCACGCGCTTCTACCTCTCCATCGCGGCGGCGCTGGCTCCGGCTACCGTCCTCTACCTGAGCGCTGCCGACCGGCCGCACATCTTCACCATCTTCTTTGCCGCCGTGTTCCTGCTCGTCCTGGACGCGCGCCGTCCGCTCTGGCTGCTGCCCCCGCTGGCGCTGGTATGGGCCAATTGCCACGGCGGTTTCATCATGAGCTGGATCCTGGTTGGAGGCTTTTGCGCCGAAGCACTCTACCAGCGCCTGCGCGGCCGGCCTCCTGCCGGCGAGGCCCGCCTGTGGCTCGCATCCGTGGCGACGATTCTGGTTTCCCTGGCGAACCCTAACGGCTGGAATGCCGTTACCACCATCCTCTATTTCCGCCACAGCCACATGCTCTCGGTGATCGCCGAGTGGCAGCCCACCGTGCTCTGGCCTCCGGGAGGCTTCCTGGTGCTGCTCGCGGCCGGCGCGCTGGTCTTGCTGTGGACCGGCGGCAAAGCCCGCTTCGTGGACGTGCTGCTGTTCGCGCTGTTCGGCCTGGCTGGCATCTACGCGGTCCGAAACGTCGTCTTTATCGGCCTGTTCGCCCCGGTGGTGATCGCCACTTATTTCCCCTGGAAAACGCGCCCGCTGCCGGCGGCCGCCGAGTTCGCCATCGCGGCCGCGGTTCTAGCCATCGGCGTGGCGCGGATTGCGGACGGCAAGGCCCTCCAGTTCTATGCCCAGGAGGGCACGCGCCCCGCCGGCGCCGCCGATTTTCTGCTCGCGCACCACGTCACCGGGCGAATTTACAACAACCTGGAACATGGCGGCTATCTGATGTGGCGTCTCTGGCCCAACGACCTGGTATTCGTCGATGGCCGCCTGTTGAATGAAACCGTCTATCGCGATTACCGCCTGTTGACTTACAACATCAATGCCGGCAAGCCGCCGCTGCAGATCCTGGACGATTACGGCATTCAAACCGTCGTCGTCACCGGTTTCGAATATACCGCCGGCGAGCCGCACATGCTGATGGTGGCGTTGGCCAATCCCGACCAGACGGTGTGGAAGCTGGTTTATAAAGGCGCCGTGGCGGCCATATTCATGCGGCATCCGCCGCCGGGTGTCGAGCCGCTTCCCAATGCGGAAGCGATCGCGGCCATGCAAGAGGAGTGCGCCGAACACATCCGCGTGGCGCCTTCCGAACCGAACTGCGCGCGCGGCATGGCCAAGCTGTTCCTGTACCTGCAAGACACCCCCGACGCCCGCCGCTGGATGGCCTATTACCTGGAGCGCAAAGTGGAGCCCGATCCGGAAGCCGAGCGGCAGTATCAACTGATGCTGGGCGGAAGGTAAGCGCGTGGCAAAGCGCCGGATGAGCGGTATCATGCTCTTGTGATACGCCGCCTTTACGTTCATAACTTCCGCTGCCTGGAGAACTTCGAATTACCCGTCTCCGGCCAGTCCTCCTTGCTTCTGATCGGGAAAAATGGCGCGGGCAAAACGGCGATTGGGCTCGCGCTGGAGATCCTGCAGAAAATCGGGCGAGGCGCGAGCAGGGTGGGCGAACTGGTGAAACCGGGGGATTTCACGCGGGAGCGCGCGGATGTGCCCATGCGCTTTGAGATCGAGATTGAGTTGGAAGGCAGGATTTACGGGTACAGTATCGCTTTTCAGCTCGCGACGGGGCTCAAAGGGCTTCACGTGCTCGAAGAGAAGCTCACCGTTGACGGCAAGCCGCTCTACACCCGGGAGCCGGAGGAGATCCGTGTTGCGAGCACGAAGGAGGTTAGTTTTAATGTCGAGTGGGATTTCGTCGCCTTGGCGATGTTTCCGCAACCACTCGTTTTCAAGCAATGGCTGGCTCGCACGCTAATCCTTCGGCCGACGCCCGTCCTGATTCTAGGAGACTCCAAGGACGAGACGCTGGAGCCGAATCCTCAGGTCACCGACTTTGGCGCGTGGTTTGCCGGTCTCCTGGCTTATGCGCCGTCCTCCTACGCGAAGGTCGACGAGTATCTCAGGCAGGTCATGCCCGACCTGAAAGACATCAAGAATCCCCTGATCGGCGCGGACTCCCGGAGCCTGGTCATTCAGTTTTCCAACGATCAGGGAACCCTGAAGCTTCCGTTTGGCGCACTCTCCGATGGCGAAAAATGCTTCATGATATGCGCCTTGGTAATTGCCGCGAACGACGCTTATGGCCCTCTGCTTTGTTTCTGGGATGAGCCCGACAATTACCTTGCCATCTCCGAGGTCGGTCACTTCGTCCTGGCTCTTCGCAAGGCGTTCCAAGCTGGCGGCCAGTTCATCGCGACCTCGCACAACGCCGAAGCGATTCGCCGCTTCTCGGACGAGAATACATTCGTTCTCTACCGGAACAGTCATCTTGAGCCAACGATCGTGCGGCCACTCACGGAAATGCAGGTCAGCGGAGATCTTGTCGGTGCGATGATTCGCGGCGACCTGGAGCCATGAGCGTTAACAGGAAGCGGCCACACGTCTTCGTGCTGCCGGAAGACGACGCCAACAGGCAATTAGCCAACGGCTTTCATCTGGATCCGCACATTTTGACTCGGCAGTTTCAGGTGCTAAAGCAGGCCGGTGGATGGATGAACGTCCTGGAGGAGTTTCTCTCGACGCATGTTGCGGCGATGGATCGTAATCCCTACCGGCACATGATCCTATTGATTGATCTTGATGGCAAGGAACAGAGGCTGCAAGAAGCGAAAGCCAGGATACCCGGGCATTTGGCGCAACGGGTCTTTATTCTAGGCGCCTTAAGCGAACCGGAGGCGCTGAGGGCCGATCTCGGCTCCTACGAAACAATCGGCTTGGCGCTGGCGCGGGACTGCCGCGAAGATACCGACACGACTTGGGGGCACCGTCTCCTCAGGCACAACGCAGCCGAACTCCATCGCTTACGTGCAACCGTACGCCAGATCCTGTTCCCCTGAATCCTACAGCTTCATCCGGTCCAGCTTACGATAGAGCGTCTTCCGCTCGATGCCCAAAATCTGGGCGGCTTTGCTCTTGTTGCCGCCGGTGGCGGCGAGCACGCGGCGAATCTGTTCTTCTTCTGTTTCGCGTGTAGCAGGCAGAGGAAGAGGGGCTTCTGGGGACGTGGAGTCCCAGGACACTACGCTGCTTACATCCGCTGGATGAACGACGGTGATGCCGGTGTAACGCTTGAGGTCGTCGTCGAAGCTAAGTATCCTGTCCACCTGATGAACCGTCATCGCCGCAACGATCCGCGCATCGTGGACTTGAATCCCGGAGACGCGGTGCTCCAGCACAAGCTTTCGCCAAGTCGAAAAGACCGCCGGAGTCTCGGGGAGGAGCCGCAAAAGCGCCTGAAAGCGATCTACGTATCGAGCTGCCTGCTCAGGGGAGAGGCCGAGACCATTGGCGTTAGCAGGCCGGGTAGAGACGTTCCAGAATTCGACAAGGTTTTGCGGAAAGCAGGCGAGTTGCTCACCCTGACGGTAGAGAAGCTTCACCGCGCGGCGCGCGGTTGCGTGCAACTGGGGATCGAAGGTTTGGATGGCGCCAACCAATACATTGGTATCGACCGCGATCATCGATACCAGTTCTCGCGGCGCATGGCTCCCTGGCCAACTCCCGGCGGAATCGGGACGGTGTCGAAAAGCTGGTCAATCGCCCGGTCCAGTTCTTCTCCTTGGCGAGGAAGCGGCGGAGCGAATTTCAGCGATTCCATGGCCGCAGTGGCGATGATGGTTCGAAGAAAGTCGTCCAGCGAGAGACCACGAGCTTGGGCTTGGGCGGCCAGACCCGCTTCGGCGTCGGGTGGGAGTTCCAGCGTGATTGTCATTGTCGCCTCTCTTCAACATCGTACCGCGCACGGCGAAGTGGCGCGGGCACCGCCTCTACAGCTTCATCCTATCCAGTTTCCGGTACAGCGTTTTGCGCTCGATGCCCAGGATCTGCGCGGCCTTGCTCTTGTTGCCGCCGGTGGCGGCGAGAACGCGGCGGATCTGCTCCTCCTCGGCGTCGGCCAGGGTTTCGACCGGCTTATCGCGCGATTCCATCACGGTCAGGGCCTGCAGCACGGCGGGGGCGTCGACGCGCTCGGCCAGCACGCTGAGCCGCTCGATGAGGTGCTGCAACTGGCGCACATTGCCGGGCCATGTGTAATCCTGGAGGGCCTTGATGCCGGATTCGGTCAGCTTCACATCGCGGGTGTAGAGCTGGTTGAACTTGTTGAGGAAGAAGCGCGCCAACAGGGGTATATCGCCGCGGCGTTCGCGCAAGGGCGGCATCACGATGCGCACCACGTTCAGGCGGTGCCAGAGGTCTTCGCGAAACTTGCCGTCTTCCACCATGCGCTGCAGATCGCGATTGGTGGCGGCGATCACGCGCACATCGACTTTCTTCGAGCGGCTGGCGCCGACGGGGCGAATCTCGTGGTTCTCGAGAAAGCGCAGCAGGGCAAGCTGGAAACTGAGCTCGATGTCGCCGATCTCGTCCAGGAAGACGGTGCCGCGGTTGGCGGCTTCGAACACGCCGACACGGTCGCGGTCGGCCCCGGTGAAGGCCCCGCGCATGGCGCCGAACAGTTCGCTTTCGAGCAGCGTGGGCGCGATGGCGCCGCAATCCACGGGCACAAACGGCTGGCTGGACCGGGCGCCGCTGAACCGGTGGATCATGCGCGCCACCAGGTCTTTGCCGGTGCCCGTGTCGCCTTCCACCACCACCGTGGCATCGGTGGGCGCCACCCGCGAAACCACCTTGTAAACCTCGACCATGCCGGGCGAGACGCCGATCATCTCGGTTTCCGGCAGGTCCTCTTCCTCGGCTTCGCCTTCCTGTTCGGCGCGGGCGGCCACGGCGCGCTCCACGGCATCGATCATCACGTCCAGGTCGAAGGGCTTGGCGATGTAATCGAACGCTCCGCCGCGGGTGGCGGCCATCACAGTTTCAACCGTGCCCCGGCCCGTCATCAGGATGACGGCGCAGTGGGGATCTTTACGCTTGGCGGCATCGAGCACATCGAGGCCGGTGCGTTCGTCGATATAGATGTCGGTAATGACGATGGCGTAGGCGGTCCCGGCCAGCCGTTCGATGGCCTCGCCGGTTGTGGAGGCCGATTCCACCGCGTAGCCTTTTTCCTCCAGCGCGGTCTGGATAGTGAACTGGAGGGCCGGATCGTCCTCTACCAGCAGCAACTTCTCCATCAGTTTCGTTCCACCTGGTTTTCTACAGGTGCCGAAGCCGGAGCCGGCGCGGCCGGCAGGACCACAGTAAAGCACGAGCCGGCGCCCGGCTGGCTGGTGACATCGATGCGCCCATCGTGCTGTTCCACGATTTGCTGCACGATGGAGAGCCCGATGCCGCTGCCGGCTTCGCCGGATTCCTCGGCTTTACGGGTGCGATAGAATTTTTGGAAAATCTGCCGAACTTCCTTCTGGTCCATTCCGATGCCCTGATCCTTGACCGCGATGCCGACGAGACCGTCCTGTTTGCGCGCGGATACGGTGACCTCGGTCCGCTGCGGGGAGTACTTTACGGCGTTGGTAAGCAGATTGTAGCAGGCGTATTCCACTAACTCGCGGTCACCGGACAAGTACAGCTCGCCAGAGACGGGCTCGATGGCAATGGCGATATGTTTGCGCTCGGCCAACGGGCGGACGCGTTCCACGCATAACTCCACCATGGCTTTGACCGCGATGGGCTCGCGTTTCAGCTCCATCTGGCCGGCCGAGAGCCTTTCCACGCTCAGGAACACTTCCACCATTCTGGCCAGGCGCTTCGATTCGGTATTGATCAACAGCGCAATCTGCTTGCGCTTTTCCTCGTTGAGGGCGTAGCGCGACATCAGTTCGCTGGAGCCCTGGATGGCCGAAAGCGGGGTGCGCATTTCATGGGTGACAAACTGCATGGCCTGTTGGTAGCGGGTGCGGGCGGCGTGCTCCACCGCCAAGTCGCGGCGGATCACCAGGTAATAATAACCGGCCGCCGCCATGGTGCCGAGCGCAGCCGCGAAGGCCGGCATCGAGAACGGCAGCACCAGCCGGTGGATAAACAAGGCATAGGGGACGGCGCCGGCCAGCACCAGAATGGCCGCCGCCGAGGCATAGGCCGGCGCGCCGGGCAGATAGCGAAACGCCAAACCGGCCGCGGCCACCAGAGCCAGGCTGAACAGCAGCACCCACGGGTAGGCTACGTCCGTGAGGAACAATCCCTGCGCCATGGTCTCGAAGGCGTTGGCGTTGATTTCGACGCCGGCTGTCTGGGCCGAAGGGGCAACCGGGGTCTGCAAACGGTCGTGCAGGGCGGTGACGGCGGTCAAGCCCACGAAGACCACCTTGCCGGCACATTGGCGCGCCAACCGAGGATCGTCCACCAGCTTCTTGAGAGAAATGCGGGGAATGGCCAGGGGCCGGTCGGCGGGGATGTAGCGGACGCGCATGATACGGCTGTCGTTGCGGTTGCGGGTGCGGTCGGTCTCCTTTCTGGGAACCGGGATAATGGTGTCTCCCACCTGAAGATCCTGCGGCGATTCCAGGATGCGCGCGGCGCCGCGGCTGAGACGAAAGGCCTCCAGCGCAAGCGCCCAGCGGCGCACTCTGCCCAGGCGCTTTTCGAGCGCGATGGCGCGGGTAATGCCGTCGGCGTCGGGCTCGGTGTGTACCTGGCCCAGGGCCGCGCCGCCCGCCCGGAACTTGGGCAGCGGATCTTCCCAGCTTTCCCCGCTGCCCATGTCGCTGGCGAGCACCACGCGGGGCGTGGCGGCGAGCGCCGCCGCGAGGCTGGCATCGGCCTCGGAATCGATTCCAGGATCGGCCAGGGTGATGTCGATGGCGATTGCCTTGGGTACGGCCGGAGCGAGCGAGCGCAACGCGGAAGCCAGCGGACCGCGCAAGCGCTCCACCCCGCCGTAGGCCTGGAGGGTAGGTTCGTCAATCGCCAGAATCACCGATTGGGTCCGCCAGGGGGGAGGCTCGTAGCTCCGGAACATGAAATCGTAGGCCCAATGATCCAGCCCTTCGCCAAGCTGGGGCTGGAGGCTGGCCAGAACGGCGGCCAAAAATGCCGCCGCCAATAAGCCCCCGTAGGCAGCGGTACTCTTCCACCCCGGACGCGTCATCATCCTTCAGTATAGTAAGAGCGATGCAGTGGAGCCGGGGTGGGGCGGGGTTTGGGCCTGTAGCAAACACCTACGATCCGTGGTAGTAGCTCCGCCGGCGCGCTAACCTGGACTCCTTAATAGTCTCGTCCAAAATCTTTCGCTCGGGGTCTCTATCTACATGCTTCGTGTACGCACTTTGCTGTGGCCGCTCTTGGCACTGCCGCTTTGCTTTCCTCTGGCGGCGCAGACGCCGGATACGGCGGTTCTGAACGGCCGGGTTTTGGATCCCAGCCGAGCCGGCGTGGGCGGAGTCGCGATCACGGTTAAGAATACGCAAACCGGTCTGGAGCGTAAGGCCACTACGGACGCGGTAGGGAACTTTACCGTGGAAGGCCTGCCGGTGGCGGGCAAGTATACCGTAAGCGCGGTGAAGGAGGGATTCACGGCAAGCAGCACCGAGCCGTTCAACCTGGCGGGCGGCACCACCGCCGGACTCGTGATCCCCTTGTCCCTAGGCGCCGACACGGTCGCGCTCACGGTTACCGATTTCGCTGGCGGAGTTCGCACCGACGCGCCCCAGATCGGCATTTACCTGAGCTCCGCGGAAATGCAGGAGATTCCGCTGTTCGACCGCAAGATCACGTTTCTGCCCATGCTCAACGCCGCCAATCGGCCGGCCATCAACCAGGGCGATATTTTCATGAACGAGAACCTGTTCACGACCAACGGCGCCGGCCGGCGGCAGACCTGGTTCGAGGTGGACGGCGCCACCGACAACGATAGCTGGGGTAGGCAAACCACCTTCAGCAACATCCCGTTGGCGGCCGTGCAAGAGATGACGGTGCTCACGAACTCTTTCACCGCCGAATACGGCGGCAGCACGGGCAGCGCGGTGAACATCGTTACCAGGAGCGGCGGCAACCAGTTTCATGGCGAGGCGTTGTACATGGGGCGGCCCTCGGGCGCCGAGGCCGCGCTGGACGGTTTCAACAGCGCCACGGCCACCAGCGGCAACGACCTCACCAACGATACGCTCGATCAAGTGGCCCTTTCGCTCTCCGGCCCCCTGGCCGCCAATCACCGCACCCAATTCTTCGCGGCCGGCGAGTACAGCATGGAAAACAAGGCTTCGCCGGTGATTTCGCCGGTCGCGCCGGGCAACTTCATCGGCCACTATCGCGACTGGCTGGGTTTCCTGCGCATCGATCACCAGATCGACGGCCGCAATAACCTTTTCTTCCGCAGCGATGTGGACGGCTTTTACGACACCAATCCCAACGGCATCGTGGGCGGCAATTCGCTGCCGACGGTCGCGCGCACCTTCAAGCGCCGCACTTACTCGGAGGAACTGGGCGAAACCGCCACGCTGAGTCCGCACTGGATGAACAACGTCCGCCTGCAATTTCAGCTTGCCGACCCGATCACCCAGTTCGAGCCGGCGGTCTACGGCACCCAATATCAGGTGCCTATCTCCACCGGCGGCACCTTCACCACCGGCACGTCGCAATCGGCCCTGCTGATGAACCGGCAATACGAATTTGCCGACATTCTCGCAAGCGTGCGCGGGAAGCACGAGATCAAGTTCGGCAGCGACGCGATCCACGTCCACACCGGCGGCAACAGCAAGGAATTCGGCGGCCCCATCTATCTTGGACAGTTCATTTACAAAAGCTGCACGCTCGGCCTGGCGCCGTGCGAAAGCGCGAGCTATCTGGATAACATCGCGAACGTCGCCACTTACACCCAGAGTTACGGTAACGCATCTTACACAGTTGACGATACGCTGTGGTCGCTGTTCGTGCAGGACGATTACCGCGTCCGCCCGGATTTGACCCTCAACCTGGGCATGCGCTACGAGCGGCAGACCTTTACCAACTCCAGCAAGGACTTCGGGCCACGGGTAGGTTTCGCCTACAACGTAAAGGGAGACGGAAAGACGGTGGTCCGCGGAGGTTTCGGCATTTACTACTCGCAGATAGTCGACAATTCCGACGCCAACTACGCGCTCACCGGACCGACCGGCGTTTTCAATTACACCGCCGCGCCCGGGCAGGTGGGCTTCCCCGCCAGCGTAGCCGCCGCGCCGCTGCCGGCCTTCCCCACCGGCGCGGTAGCGCCTTTGCGCAGCCTGTACATCCGTCCGGGTATGGCGTCCTATTACAACCAGTTCTTCCCCACGTCGACTTTGATCGGCTATCCCAACGGCCTTTACAGCCCGTACTCCGAGCAATGGACGCTGGGTATCCAGCGCCGCCTCGGCCATGGCTTTGTGCTGAGCGTGGATTACGTCGGCTCGCACACGCTCAAGATCAACCGGCCGCTCGATGTGGATCCACCCTCGCCGTTCCTCCGCACCCAACCCGGCCAGACACGGTCGGCGCAGGCCGCCAACTGCACGCGCCCCTATTGGACCTGGTGGTATGCGCAGAATAATATGACTTGTAATGCCAGCACGGCCACCAATCCGCAGCCGCCTTACTCGGTAATTCAGAGCGACGTAAACAACGGTTATTCGTATTACAACGCGCTGGACGTCAACCTGAGCCGCAACTTCACGCGGCGCTTGTCGATGCTGGCGAGTTATACGTGGTCGCATGCCATCGATAACGTCGACCCCGACCTGCCCAGCCAGAATCCCAACGACCCTAACTTCACCGGAAAGGTGGAAAACGGCAACGCGATTTTCGACCAGCGGCAGCGCTTTGTGCTGAGCGGAGTCTACGCCGCTCTTTACGGCATCCACCTCGGCGGCGTGGCTACTTTGGCCTCGGGCCTGCCATTTAACTACACCACCGGCGCCACCAACAGCGGAGATACCGGGGCCACCACGGATCGCCCGGTGATCAACGGGGTGGTGGTGGGCCGGAACACGGGACGCGGGCGGGCGATCTACGATATCGCTCCGTTCGTGGAGCGGTCGTTCACCTTCGCCGCGGAGCGCGTGCGTCTCACTCTGCGCGCCGAAGCGTTGAACGCTTTCAACCATGCCAATTTCGTGGGCTACAGCGGCACTTACGGAAACGGATCGACGCCGGGCGCCGGCTTCGGCGCTCCGCTGGCCGGGGTCACCAACCAGTTGCCCGCGCGGTCGTTGCAGTTCACGGGCCGGGTAACGTTTTAAGCCGGTAATATTTCGTAGCACCGGCGATCTTGTCGCCGGTATCCGACTTCCGGCTTCGCCCGTCCCACCTGTCTATCGCGCCGCAGCCAGCTTTTGCAGCATGGCAGCGGCTTTTTCCGCCGCGGGGGACTGCCCGCGGGCGCGCACAACTTGCAATACGCGGATGGCGTCGGGCACCCGGTTCGCCAGCAGGTAGGTATCCGCCAGGCGGAAGGCGGCGTCGACGGCCGACGGTTCCGCGGCCACGGCTCGCTCATAAAACATGGCCGCGCCGTTGAAATCCATCGCCCGGTATCGCAGGTCGCCATCGCGCCGCTCCATCAGGTACGGCAGCAGGCGCCTGGCGGCCGAATCCATTTCGGCGCCGGGCGCGTTCTTCATCACGCGGATCAACAGATCGATGGCCGTGTCCCAGTCCCCGCGCCGCTCGCTCTGCCGCGCCGCCTCCATCCAGCGTTCGAGTACGGCGGCATCGGTGCGCGGCTGCGGGCCCTCGAGCGGATGAAAGTAGAAATTCCCGGTCGCGTTGGACGTCCACCACGGCGCCTGCTGCGACTCGGTTTCGTCCAGGACCGTGGCGCGCGCGCGGTGGAACACTTCCTCCAGAGTCAGGCCCGGCTGGCCGATGGCGCCGGCTATGGCTTTCGAAAAGGCGCTGTTCTCCAGCCGGAGGTTGTCCGGCGCAACCTGGCCGGGACCGGCGGCCGAGGCAATCGAGGTTTCGGGCGGCAGGTTGCGCGGCATCGCCAGGCCCGGTTTCAACCCCCGCTGCGCCGCCACGATATACATGCGGCTGGCATCCAGGACGACGATGCCGCGCGCGGCATGGCCATGCAGCCGCTCCAGAATCTTCGACAAGGAAACCGCCTTCGCCTGCAAGTCGCCGGCGCCCGCATCCACTCCCAGCAGAAAGTTGTCGTCCTCGATCGCGACCGCGTAGCCGGCGAAGAAGAAGACCGCGGTATCGCCGGGGCCGAGGCGATTGATGAACTCGGACACGCCTCCCAGCATCGCAGCCTGCCCGGCGTTCTCGCGCAGAATGGTAACGAAGCCCGCGTCCCGCAGCGCCCGCTCCACCAGCCGCGCATCGCCCGCCGGACTCTTGAGCGGGCCGGGCGCATAGCTCTGGTTGCCGATGACCAGCGCGGCGTCTTTGGCCGCCGCCTGCGGAACGGCCGCGATGAAGGCCAGCGCCAGCCATGCCGCCAGCAGAAATCCTACTCTTGGTGTTCGCCTCATCGAAAAGTCACCTGACGGGCGCCTTCGCCCAGGCTGGGATCGGCATCGCAGGCCGCGCCCGCCAACCGCCCGGATTCATAGCGATAGCGGATGCCGGAAACTCCGCCCGGCGCCTCGATCGCCTCGCCGGCCAGCCGGCCGTCTTCATAACGAAGCCTGCGCTGGTAAATCTTCCGGTTGCCGCGGTAGGCGCGAATGGCCGCCAGCCGCGGCCCGTCCCACTCGAATTCCAGCACGGTATCGTTCAACGGTTTGCCTTTCGGTCCGGCGATCTCGACCGCGCGGCCGATCCGTCCCGCGTCGTCGTACTCTATCGAAAAATAGTGTACGCCATTCCAGGCGAACGGGTCGAAGAACGAATTCCCGGCCACGGTCACGGCGACATTCCGGCCGGTGAAGCGGCGCACCGCCAGCGGATCCACCAGGGGGCTATTGAGCAGCAGCAGGGAGGATTGCCGATACGCCTCGTCCGGGTCGGAAGGGATCTTGGCCGGCGGCTCGCTGCCTGTGCCGATGGAATAGACCTGCGGCGTCACATCCTGGTAGGCGAACGTAATGGTCTCGCGCCCGGCGATGGCGCGCAGCCGTTCGCCTTGCCATTCGAAAGTCACCCGCTTACCCTCAGCGGCGTCGATATGATCGATTTTGGCCTGGAAGGCAAGGCTGATGGGGCAATAGGCGATTCCCGGCGCCAGCCGCTTGCCGGAAAACCAGTTTCGCTCGCCCGATTCCGGCAGCGGCTCCGGCGCTGAAGCCGCTGAAGCGAGCCAGGCGCGCACTTCGGATCGCTCCCGCCGGCTAGTGTCGAGCGTGTTCGAAACGTCCAGGTATTGCGCGAAAAATCCGCGTGCATCGCGCGCATCGCGGACGATCAGGGAGGCGCGCCCGGCGTAGGAAAGCAGCGCGGTGTCGTCGCTGGCGGCGCGCAATCCCGCGATCGCCAGCGAGCGCACGCGGTGAAAACCGCCCTCGGCCCAAGCCTTCGCCGTTTGCGCTTCCAGGTCGCGGAGATAGGCCGCGCGCCGCGGCAAGAGCTCGCCGCGGAGGGCGCCGCCGGCCGCGCGCTCCTGGCCCGTGGCGCGCCGGTCGTAGTCGTCGAGAGTGGCCAACGCGTGGTTGAACTCTCCCACCGCTGCCAACAATTTTGTTTTTTCAAGCAGCAGCGGAAGGGATTCCGTGTCGATCGTCTCGGCGCTCAGGAGGCTCTTCTGGGCCTCGCCGAACTGGTTCGCCTGGCGATAACGGGCGGCCGCTTCCAGGGCCCGATCGAGCGCGCCGGTTTGCGCCGCATCGAGCGGCTTGCGGCTGCCCTTGTGTTGCTCCGCCACCTGGCGGGAGTACTCCGCCCAGGCGAACCGCAGGCGCTCGGCGAGCGCCCGGTCCGACGGCTGGCGCGCGCTGGCTTGCTCGAATTCCCGCCACGCCGGCCCATAGGCGCGTTCTTCGAGAAACCTCTCGCCAGCCCGGCGATGCAGGCTCAAGCTGGCGCGCAGAGCTTCGGTGCGCAGCCCGGCAAGATCGGGATAAGCGTCCTCGAAACGCTCGAATTCACGATCGGCAAGCAGAAACGCGTCCCACTCCTGCCCGGCCGCGAGCGCCCGCAGAATGGCCGCCTTCCTTTCGATCGAGGCTTGGACTTCTTCGAGTTGCCGTTCGAAAGCAAGCGGCGCGGGGCGATCGGGATAGACGCGGGCCGCCAGGGCGCCGAAAGCCAGAGCCTGCCCGAGAGCGTCCAGGCCAGCCTGCCCGCTCTGAAAGCGGTCGAATCGCCGGCGCACGGTCCGCTCCACGTATCCGGCCAGCGTGGCGATGGCGGGGTCGGCCGGGAAAGCCCGAGCCGCCGCGCCGATCCATTCGATTTGGGCCGTCACGGCCTGGTCCTTGCCGGCCAGCCACTCCATCCATCGCGGGTCGGCGCAGCGGCGGGCGAGCTCGGCGGCGCCGCCGGGGAGGAAGGCCACGAACCCGGCGAACGCAAACGGGGTGGGCTCGGGGTCGCCCGCCGATTTTCGAAACGCCATCCGCGCCTCTCGCCAGGCCGCGGCCGGACCGGCGCCAGACTGCGGCTTCCATCGGTAGGGCAGCAGGTATTGAGGCTCGCCGTCCACTTCGGCCGCCACCGCTCCCGTGGCGTCTTTCCAAAAGGTGGCGTCCGGCCCGGTGGCAGGCAGCTCGCCGATGGGCCCGGACACGGCCCGCCGCGGGCCCAGAATCAAGGCCCCATCGCGGCCATTCACAGTGACCGCGGCCGCCTGGCGGAACTCGAGCCCTTGCGCGCCGCGCGTCACCAGAACTCCGGCCTGCAAGACGGTGGCGCAGAGGAAAAGGATGAGGGAGCGAGAAGACGGAAGACAGAAGGCGGAAGTAAGAAGTAAGAAGTAAGAAGGAAGGCCCGGCGACCTGGCGCATTCTGACTTCTGGCTTCCAGCTTCTGACTTCTGACTTCTCAACCTCGGCATTCTGTCTTCTAACTTCTAACTTCTAACTCCTAACTTCCAACTTCCACCTTCCAACTTCTCGACATCGATGTCTCTTCTCTATGTTGGCGCGCACGCGCCGGCCCGCCTAATGCGCCAACAGGCGCTCCAATTCCGCTACCAGCGTCTCGGTCTGCGGCAGAATCGCGGCTTCCAGTTGCGGATGATAGCCGATCCAGGTATCCAGCGCTCCCACCCGGCGCACCGGAGCGTCCAGGTGGTCGAACAGTTCATCGGCGATGCGGGCGGCGATTTCGGCGCCGTATCCGAACGACAGAACGTCTTCGTGAGCGATCAGGACGCGGCTGGTCTTGGTCACCGACCGGCGGATCGCCGGCCAATCGTAGGGAGCCAAGGTGCGCAAGTCCAGGATCTCGATGCTGCACGCCGGGTCGCGCCGTTCGATCTGCGTCGCCGCCAGCAGCGCTTTCTGAACCAATGCGCCGTAGGTCAGGAGCGTGGCGCTGGCGCCGGGTTTCACCACCCGCGCCCGCCCGAACGGAATCAGGAAGTCGCGCCCGGGGTGTTGCGACCGGTTGTAGGGCTCGCGATAGAGGCGCTTGTGCTCCAGAAACAGCACCGGATCGTCGCTGCGCAAGGCGGTCCGCAACAGGCCGCAGGCATCGAGAGCGTTCGACGGCATCACCACCCGCAGGCCGGGACTGTGAGTGAACGTCACTTCGCCCGACTGGCTATGATAAATCGCGCCGCCGTTCAGATAGCCGCCGATCGGCACGCGAATCACTGCCGGGCATTTCCACGCTCCGCCCGAGCGCCAGCGGAGGGTTGCCAATTCGTTCCGAAGCTGCATCATGGCGGGCCAGATGTAATCGAAGAACTGGATTTCGGCCACCGGCTTCAGCCCGCGCGTAGCCATGCCGATGGCGCGGCCCACGATGGATGCCTCGGCGATGGGGCTGTTGAACACGCGCGCCGAGCCGAATTCCCGCTGTAGCCCCTGGGTCGCCTTGAAGACCCCGCCCTTGCCCTTTACTTCGGCCAGGCTGGCTTCCCGGCTGGCATCCGCCACGTCCTCGCCGAACACCACCATGGCGGGGTTTCGCCGCATCTCTTCGTGCAGCGTGGCGTTGATCAGATCCACCATCGTCATCGGCTTGCCATGGTAAGCCGGCGGTGAATCGAAATCGTCCGAACAGGGATCCACGCTTTCCGAATACAGGTGGCGCATCGCGGTGTCGGCGGCGGGGGGATCGTCCAGCCCGGCGCGATGGGCGGCGTCCTGCAACTCGGTTTCAACTTCGTGGGTGACGCGCTGCAGCGCGTACCGGTCGAGAATCCCTTCGGCCACCAGAAATTGCGGAAAACAAATCACCGGATCGCGCGCGGCTTCCTCTTGCCGCTCGGCTTCGGTCTTATATAGGCGCTCGTCGTCGGAAAGCGAGTGCGAATAGGGGCGCGTCACGCGGGCGTGCACCAGCGCCGGCCCATGGCCCGCGCGGCAGTATTCGGCCGCGGCCCGCACGATCCGGTAGGACGCCAGGAAGTCGGTCCCATCCACTTCCAGGATGTGCAGCGACGGAAACGCGGCCACCAGCCGGGCGATGTTTCCGCCGGCAGTTTGAAACTCCACCGGCACGGAGATGGCGTAGCCGTTGTCTTCGATCAGGTAGAGTAGCGGCAGCCGCCCCAGGCATGCGATGTTGAGCGATTCCCAGAACTCGCCTTCGCTGGTGGCGCCGTCGCCGGAACTCACCAGCGTGAGCGAATCGGACCTGGGGTCGAGCAAACGCCCGGCTTCGGCCGCCCCCGCCGCTTGCAGGAATTGCGTGCCGGTGGGAGAAGAGGCGCTGACGATGTTCCAGCGCGGATGGCTCCAGTGGGAAGGCATCTGCCGCCCGCCGGACGAAGGATCGGCCGCCGCGCCCAGCGCCTGCTGCAGCATTTCGTAGGGCGTCACGCCCAGCGTCAGGCACAGAGCGCGGTCGCGATAATAAGGATAGATCCAGTCGTGGCCGGGCTTGAGCGCCATGCCCGCCGCCACCTGCACGGCTTCGTGCCCCGCGCCGGAGATCTGGAAGAAAATCCGGTTCTGGCGCTTGAGAACGATTTCGCGATCGTCCAGCCGCCGCGCCATTTGCATGAGCCGGTAAGCGCGAGTCAATTGCTCGGCGTCGAGCCCGGCATACCGATCGGACGTTCCCTCGGCCAGCGGCAATGGCTGCTCGTTTGCGGGCGCGGAAGTGGAGCTGGTGGTTGCCAAAGCCTCGGTACCCCTTAACAGTGTAATCGAGTGCCGCCAGATGGAACATGGGCGACTGCCCAACACCGTGGAAGAAAAGCGGCTATCTTGTAAGTCATGGACTGGCAACAGAACGGCGTTAAAATCGTTCCAGACGGCGACCTGGACCCCAACACGCCTCAAACTCCGGGAATGACTCGCGCCGCCGCCATCACTTACGCCCGAACGGGAGCGAGCAAACTGTGGGCCGGCACCGTGGTAGTCCAGCCCAACGTCAAGACCGGTCCTCATCACCACGGCGAGCTCGAAACCGTCCTCTATATCGTTCGCGGCAGGGCCCGTATGCGATGGGGAGACCACTTGGAATTCAGCGGGGAAGCAGGGAAGGGCGACTTCATCTATGTTCCGCCCTACCTACTGCACCAGGAGATCAACGCTCTCGCCGACGAACCCTGTGAAGCCGTGGTCGTACGAAGCGGTCAGAACCCTGTCGTCGTGAATCTCGACCTGGAGAGCCCGCCAGCGCAGGCCCCGGTGCAACCCCGTTCCATCCCAGCACTCAGAACCCATAGTGCCACTCGCAGCTACCGATATTGAAGGAGTCCGCGCTTGTGGCGTCGCCTATAAACTCCGATGGGTTACATAGCTGATCCGGATCGGCACGCCGGCTGCGATCTGGCTCTTCAACACGACCTGGTAGTGCCGGGGTAGCTGGCCGTCAGGCTGCCGCAGGTGGGCGACCAGTTCCTTGGCATACCCCGGATCGGTGAGGAATTGCGCAGCCGCCCAAACCCCCGTCGTACTAGCCGATTCCACGATCAGGATCTCTCCCCGCCCGTGAAGGCCGGGAAACAGGCTCACCAGGGAATAATCCGAGTCATAGGATGCCGCTTCTCCCGGCTTCGGCTGGAGGTTCACGATCTGCCCGTCTTGAACGCGGAAAGCCCAGGCGACCGGAATTTCCAGAAGCTGGCTGTTTAATTTCGCCGATCCTAGAAAGACCACGTTATGCTGCGCGATTTCGTCCCAACTGAGAACATTGCTACGTACCAAGTCCGCCGGCACGTCCATCCGGTCGAACTGCTTGGAGAGGAGGAACGCCGCCGTGGCCTGACCCACGCCGGTGTAAACCAGGTAGGGCTTCAGGGGTTGGCTGCTGTGGAGCATTGCGCCCAATTCCTGGAGTCGCGGCTGCCGCTCCGCATCGGTCAGGTGGTCCAGATCGGGCTCGCGCACCCAACCGGCTGAGTATTCATAGAACTGGAGGGTTCCCAAAGAGATCAGGATCGGACGCGATCCGGCCAGAAACGGTTTCCAGATCTCGACGAGCTCGGGTGAGACCATTTCGCCGCGGCCGGCCGTCCGGAACGTCAAAAACAGCGCCCATCCCGCGAGGAAAACAGTCAACGCCCAGTGCGGCAGCCGCATCCATGCGATCTGACGCCGCGGCAGTGGCACGGGACGATCCGGCTGCAGCGGTTGTATCGCCGTTCTGCGTTCGAAAAAGACCGCGAAGTGGCGCTTGGGGAGTTGCAGCAGCAGACTATCGGAGACGCCCTCATCGAGATAATATTCCTCCAGCTTGCGCCGCAATTTGCCGATCTGGACCCGCACCGAGGCGTCGGTCTGGGGATCGTAGCGGTCGGGCTTGCCAAAGACATCGACGCCAATCACGTACTCCTTCAGATTGTCCACCGTGCCGTCCAGCGTGCGTTGCACCAGGTATTCGAGGAGATGTTGCAGCGTCTTGCGGTCGTGGAAAACGCGGCTACAGAGAATGCGATCCAACTCTTCGCGGGCCCCGGGGACGTCGGCTGGAAGCTGGGAAGTCATTTCATTACAGCCTAGTAACGAAAAGTATCGGAAAAGTTAAGCACCATGATAACAGTTATTTTACTTCAAAGAACTGGCGGCCATGGGCTAACATTTCGCCTGTAGGGGATAGAGTTTAACAATATAGAATACCGGAGTTTAGCTAAATGCGGCCAACTTTGAGGTTTTTGCGGAACGTCTGCGGATTAGGTCTGCTGGCGACGCTAGCGGCGGCCGTTCCGTTGTGGGGGCAGGCGGTGGCGAGCGCGGAGATTTCGGGAGAGATTACCGACCCGAGCGGATCCGTCGTTCCCAATGCAACGGTGACGGCGACGCAAACCGAAACGAACGTAGTCCGTTCCACCGTCAGCGGCGTGAACGGCTCCTATGTGATGCCGGACCTGCCCGTCGGGCCGTATACGATAGAGGTAACGGCTAAGGGGTTCGCGGCGTATGTCCAAAAGGGAATCGTCCTTTCGGTGGGGGACAACGTCAGGATTCCAGTCACGTTGCCGATCGGGTCGGCCATGCAACAGATTTTAGTAACGGCGAACGCCGCTATGGTCGAAACGCACGACACGTCGGTTTCCACCGTCATCAACGACCGGAGCGTGTTGGAGCTGCCGCTGAACGGGCGCGAGGTCACTTCGCTCGTACTTCTCTCCGGTGCCGCCGCAAATGCCTCGGCAGTCGGCGACATGGTTGGATCCAAGACATACGGCAGTGCGAACATCGTTGGCTCAACGGCAATTTCCATCGCCGGGGGCCAAGCCAACAGCACCAACTTCATGATGGACGGCGGTGACAATAACCATAACTATTCCAACGTGAACCTCCCGTTTCCCTTTCCGGACGCAATTCAGGAATTTAATGTCCAGACCAGCGGCCTGTCGGCGCGGTACGGCTTGCATCCGGGCGGTACGATGAACGTCGTGACCAAATCGGGAACAAATCAATATCATGGAGATTTGTTTGAATTTTTGCGCAACGGCGATGTAGACGCGCGGAATTTTTTTGCCGCGACCCACGATTCGCTGAGGCGCAATCAATTCGGCGGGACGGTGGGAGGACCGGTCCGGAAAGACCGACTCTTCTTTTTCTTCGGATATCAAGGAACTCGCGTGCGATCGGCGCCGCCGCAGACCATCAGTTATGTGCCAACGCAGGCGGCTCTGAGCGGCGACTTCAGTCAACTAGAATCCTCGGGGTGCCAGTCAAATGGGAAAACGCGAACCATCCTGAATCCGACGACCGGTCAACCCTTCCCAAACTCGATCGTTCCCACCAGCCTATTCAATCCGCAAGCGCTGGCGATTCTCAAGTATGTGCCGACTTCGAGCAACCCTTGCGGGAAGATCACTTACGCGATTGCGAGTCCGGAGGACGAGAACCAATACATCGGACGCGTTGATTGGACGATCAGCACCAAACACACGTTGTTCGGACGGTACTTCAACTCGGCTCTCAACAACCCGCCGGCGCCCTTCGACAACAACTTGCTGAACACCAGCCGGTCTGGTCTCACCGATACCAGCGAATCGCTCGTGTTCGGCGATACCTACACTTTCACGCCTACGATTTTGAATTCGCTGCACCTCACCGGAACCAAGGCTCGCATCCATCGCAATCCGCAATCGAACGACATTAACCCGCAAACGGTGGGGCTGGATGTCTCGGTGCTCGCGCCCAATTTTCTGTACATGACGATTAGCGGATACTTTAATATCGGAGGCGGCTCGAACGCGCCGGCGGTATACGCGGCTGGCGCGGTCCAGGTAGCCGACGATATGGACGTCATTCACGGGCGCCACCACCTATCGTTTGGCGTCAACTATATCTATAACCAGTTGAATGAAGACAACGTGTTCCTAGGCAATGGATACTGGACGTTCAATGGCCAGGCGAGCGGAGACGGGCTGGTGGATTTCCTGCTCGGCGCGCCGAACACCTACGAGCAAGGAAACCCAGCCCTCGGCAATCCGCGGCAGAATTACATGGGCGCTTATGCGCAGGACGATTTTCAAGTGAACGCGCGCTTACAATTGCATTTTGGGCTGCGCTGGGAACCCTTTTTGCCGGCGGCGGACAAGTTCGACCGCGAAGACCACTTTAGTCCTGCAGCCTTCGCGGCGGGAACAGAGAGCAGCGTGTACGTCAACGCGCCGCCGGGACTGTCCTTTATCGGCGATCCGGGGATACCGCGAACGTTCGCCAACCGCAAGCTGACCGACTTTGAGCCGCGCGTCGGGCTGGCTTGGGATCCCACTGGCCGCGGCCACCAGACACTGCGCTCGTCGTATAGTATTTTCTATGATTTTCCGGAGTTGAACTACAGCACCCATCCCGGGCAGGGTTCGCCCTGGGGCAGCACGGTGACATTGAGCAGCCCGGCCGGCGGGCTTACCAATCCGTTCGCGGGATATCCTGGCGGAAGCCCGTTTCCTTCGCCAGTTCCGCCGACTAAGAACCAGGCGTTCCCCGCTGAAGGCGCGTATTACAACATCCCGCTGAATTTGAAACCGACCTATACCCAGGAGTGGGACTTGAGCTATCAACACGAAGCGGGAGCCAACTGGCTGTTCTCTGCCACGTATATCGGCAACAAGACCACGCACTCCTGGGTCGAGACCGAAGGCGATCCGGGCGTCTATATTCCGGGCACGTGCAACGGAAAGGCATGCTCCACAACCGCCAACCTGAACCAGCGGCGCGTTTTGTATCTGGAAAATCCCACGGCGGGTGCTTACTACTCGACGATATCGACCTCCGATGGCGGGGCCAATTCGGAGTACAACGGGCTGCTGTTTTCCGCGCGGCACCGGTTGAGCGCCAATTATACAATTCTGGCCAATTACACCTACTCGCATTGCATCAGCGAGGCCAATTTTGTCGGTGAACTCGCCGGGCCCGGTTATCAGAATCCCTACAACCGGGATGCTGATCGCGCCAATTGCGCGTTCGATTTGCGGCACATTTTCAATCTGTCGCTGGTGGCGACGGTGCCACATCTTGCGGGCAGTGCGCTGGAGCGAATGGTCCTGAATAACTGGCAGATTGCGCCGCTCGTTTCCGCGCAACGCGGCTTGCCGTTTACCCCGCTGACTGGCGTGGATAATTCGATGACAGGAGTGGGACTCGACCGGCCGAACGTTGTGGGCCAGCCGTATGTGAGGGATACCGCCACGTTGTTGTGGTTGAGTCCGGCGGGTTTCGCGGCGAATCCAGTTGGTACGTTCGGTAACGCTGGACCTTACTCCTTAGTTGCACCGGGATATATCGACGTGGATCTGGCGGTCAGCCGGGCGTTTAAGGTGCATGAAGCGCAGCGGCTGGAGGTGCGCTTCGAATGCTTTAATTCGACCAATCACGTCAATCTGGCCGCTCCTGTGGCGACAGTGAGCAACGCCCATTTCGGGCAGATTACCAGCGCCGGGAATCCACGGATTTTGCAGTTTGCAATGAAGTACCGATTTTGAGAGCGAGTGATCGTACATCGATAACTACATTAACTTTGGATGGCAGTATGAATCTATCACGTCGGCAGTTTGTTTCACTAACGGCGGGCGCCTTGGCTTACGGGAAGGACAATCCCGATCCCGTCGCGCCCTGGAGAGGAAACGTCCGGGCGCACCCGGTTTCCTCCATTCCTGATCGGCACACGATTCACACCTATTTCAACGTCTCGCCCGAGAGTCCGGACGGGCGCTACGTCCTTTACTACACGTCAACCACGCCGGAGGGATATAACGGGGAGATTCGCATCCAGGAGCGCTCCACGGGGAAGGAGAAGGTGCTGGTGCGGAATCTGGAGTGCGAGGACGCCCACCGCGTGGCCTGCCAGCAATGGATTTCGGGAGGGCGCCGCGTGGTGTTCCACGATCTGCGCAACGGAGAGGTCGTGGTTGCGACGGTGGACATTGACACCCTCAAGGAGCGCGTTCTGGCAAAGGGCCGGATGGTGTCTTGGGGCGTGGCCGAGACCGACCTGGTACCCATCTACGGCGTCCATTTTCAGCCGGGGCCATACACGGATGTCGAACTACTGAACGTGGCGACGGGAAAGATCCAGACTCTGGTTACCGCGGCGGAGGTTCGCAAAACCTACCCGGAGCAGATTCGGAAGCTATACGGCGAGAACCAGATCTCGACCCCGTTCGGCACGCTGAGTCCCAACTGTAAGCTCATCTTCTTCAAACTGTCCGCTGCCTCCGACAATTACAAGCCGATGCCAGAGGGCCAACTTAAGTGGCCACATGCTTATCAGAGCGATCGTGAAGGATTGGTCACCTTCGACATCGAGCATTCCCGTCTTCTGTTTTTCCGCCGGGATTGGGGCCATCCGGCCTGGGATCCGACTTCGAAGTTCTTTAACAATGTGCCCACTCTGCTGATCGACGCTTACACCGGGGAAGAGAAGCCCGTTCCGAATTTGCCGAGGTTTCCGGGCCAGCATCTCGACATCAGCCCGGATGGCAAGCTGATCGTGACGGATACGATGTTGGCTCCGTTCGGGGGCGCCAAGGGAGAGTGGGGAGTCGCCGTCTGCGACATCCGGGGCAGCTCGTGGACCATGATCGCGCGGTTCCAGGGCGCCGAGGGGGCCACAACCTGGCGCAAGAACCACCCGCATCCGGCTTTCAGTCCGGACGGCAAGCGGATCTATTACAACGTGAACAGTGGCAAATACACCCAGCTCTTCGTGGCCGAGTGCGGCGTGGAAGCGTAAGCGGCGGATAGGTTGCTATCGGTTGATCGCGGGTTGCCCTGTCCACGCGGACTTGGGAGGACGGAGTTATGCGCACACTCATTCGCCATTCGCTCGCCGGATTCATGATCGTTGGGCTCGCCGCCGTCGCGACAGCACAGAAGAAGGAATTCAGCAACTGGCCGGCTGGCGCTTCGCCGCGGGAAGTCGGCCGGAAGGTCGTTCAAAACATGCTGCCGCGCTGGATTGCGACAAGAGCCGGGGTCCACTACGCCGAGGACTCCACCTGGTACGCAGCGCTGGAGTTCGCCAAACTGACCAACGACCAAGCTATGACCGACGCGCTGATCAGGCGCTACGCCCCATGGCGGACCGAAGAGGGCCAACAGAAGCTGGTCTCCTGGCAGCACCACGTCGACCACGCCATCTTCGGCATCGTGCCCCTGGAACTGTACATCCGCACCAAGGACCCACAATACCTCGCGCTCGGCAAGAAGCTAGCCGACCAGCAGTGGGAGAACCCCACTCCGGAAGGACTCTCGGGCGAGACCCGCTTCTGGATCGACGACATGTACATGATCACGATCCTCCAGCTCCAGGCCTACCGCGCCACCGGCGATAAGGTCTACCTGGACCGCGCCGCGCTCGAAATGGTCGCCTACCTGGACAGGTTGCAGAAGCCCAACGGCCTGTTCTATCACGGACCCGAGTTCCCCTTCTTTTGGGGCCGGGGCAACGGCTGGGTCGCGGGCGGCATGTCCGAACTGCTCAGCGAACTGCCGAAGAGCCACCCCAAACGCGCCCGCATCATGGAGGGCTACACCAAGATGATGGCCTCTCTGTTGAAGTATCAGGACTCCGACGGGGTGTGGCATCAATTAATCGACCACCCCGAATCCTACCAGGAGAGCTCTGCGACCGCGATGTTCACCTTCGCAATGATTGCCGGAGTGAAGAAAGGCTGGCTCAAGGACAAGGCCTACGCCCAAGCCGCGCGCAAAGGCTGGCTGGGCGTCAACAAGTTCATCGACCAGGACGGCAACGTAGACAAGGTCTGCGTCGGCACCGGCCAGACTAACAGCCTCCAGTTCTACCTGACCCGCCCCACCGAGAAGGGCAATCCGCACGGCCAGGCGCCCGTCCTCTGGTGCGCTCTTGCGCTGCTGAAGAACTGGTGTAGTGTCCAATAAATAACTGGCCAGCCCATGTATTAATGCCCACCGATTCTTCTCCCGCCGCAACGACTTTTTCGTGGAGCGGACCCTCGGTCTGCCACGCCGGGACTCATCCCGGCGCTCTTGGTTGCGGCTATGCTGCACTGTGGGGCAGCCAGTCATGGCTGCAGCCGCCTTTCAGGCGGCTCTTCCACCTGCCCATCTATTTCGTGGACACTACACTAGTATATCGTTTCATTAAAATATAAGCACTTCATTTCTGCTCAAGAGCCTTGAAATTTTTCCATCGATGGACTACCGGCGCGGCGTTGATTTCCGCTACGCCCTTGAGGATCCGGGCTTTGAGTTCGTCGAGAGATTGCACGCGGATATGCCGCAGGAAGGTGCGCGCCATTTTGCCAAACAATGTCTCGACGATATTCAGCCAGGAGCCATGCTTCGGCGTCAGGACGTACTGAAAACGGTTGGGGTGCAGGGAGAGAAATGCCTGCGTCTCTTTGGAAAGGTGGGCGGAATGATTGTCCAGGATGATTCGGATGGTGCATTCCGGGGGATATCTGGCGTCGAGATCGGATAACAGGCTGGTGAATTCGACACTGCGGTGACGGTCCTCCACGCGCGCCGTGATGTGGCCGTCCTGGAGATCCAGCGCAGCCAATATCGAACAAGTGCCCAGCCTCTCGTACTCGTGATCCCGGCCGATTTTCGGGTGCTTGCCGGGCACCGGCGGCAGGTCAGGTGCGGTATTGGCGATCGCCTGCACACCCGGTTTTTCATCCACCGAAACCGTGATCACGTTGGAGGCAGTCAGGCCGGCGGCCCGCGTCGCATTTTGTAGTTCTACATCCTGGTATACGATCAGGACCTTCCGCATCACGGCTTCGAAATCCGGATCGCGCCGCTCCCGATAATACTGAACCTTTTCCGGATGCAGCGGTTGTGCTGCCAGAATCCGATGCACCGTCGCTTTGGCCGCGCGGGACAAGGCGGGAAAACCGGCCTGCGCGGCATGCTGCCGAACATGCCGGGCCAACGCCTGCCGGCTCCAAACCTCAGATGCGTAGCCCAGGTCCTTCGGTTTCGAGCACGCCAGATGGACCACCCAGGCTTTGGCATCGTCTCCAATGACAGGCTCCTTGGGCCGATGGTAGTTGTCTTTCAGCGCCGCCATCGGACCCACCGCCAAAGCCTTCGCCACCCATTTCGAGACGCTCAGACGCGTCATCCCGAGGCGGCGACCGATGCCGGCAATGTTCGCACCGGCGTAATATCCCAGGAGGATCGCGGCGCGTTGTTTCTCCCGACGAGGCGCCGTGCGCGACCGAGCCAACTGTTCCAATTCCGCCTTGTCTTCGTCCGTCAAAACCAGCTTGGATCGTCTCGTTTTACCGGCCATGCTTCAGCATAGCAGAAACCAAGTTCATATGCTTATGTTTTAATGAAACGATATAGTAGCTTCCGCAAAGTTGCCCGTCCGGGTGCAAGGACCTGTGCGTTCACGCGACCAGCGAGTTCCAGTGTGGGCTTTTCCGGCCAAATCGGTATAAAATAGATTTGACTCCGTTTAACCGTTTTCCAGAGGTGTGACGTGGACCAGACGCCTTCGCGCGCCAATCATCCCGCGGCCGATTTCAACCGCGCCCTGCACTGCTCGAACGACGCCGATGCCTTCGCGAGCCTCCCGCGCGCCGCCGAGGCCGGCTGCGTGCGCGCCCAGTTCCTGGTCGGTCTGGCCTACCACACCGGTCGCGGAGTCGCTCTCGATTGCGAGCGCGCCGACGCCTGGTACCGGAAGGCCGCCGGCAGCGGC